>NZ_CAXSXW010000008.1:3080-337945 GCF_964241505.1 Klebsiella sp. Q11 | reverse complement strand
ATAATGGATAAGATATACACCTAGTGAATCCTTACCAAAATTAGCCAATTTAGAACATGTGCTTTTTTGAATTAGAAATAAATTAAAGACACCGACTGAGAATAATAAAGTTCCGAAATTGAAATCAATCGTTGGGGATAGCGATAAATACTTCCAAGCTAAAAAAGATTCTGAAAGTTGTAAGATTACACCGAGAAAAATCAGCGCAACACTAATCGGTTTTTGCATGTTGGTGGAACAGCGGATAATTGCACCATATATATAAAAGACGAACACACATAATATTGATTTAATATAGATAGAATCGCTAAAACAATATTTGAAATAGTAATAAAAAATAAGAAAAAATGACAACGACAAACTAAAAACAAGTTTTCTTGAGATAGTTACCCTATCGAAGATAACATTAAAAAAATATTTTAATAATAAACATTGAATCAATGCAGATAAAAACCATAAGTGTGGAGCTGTACCCAAAATTATTGTATTCAGTGTAAAATGAAAATTTTGCGGCATCAAGAAGTAGTATATAACATTCCATATAAAAAAGACGACAATTAATTTTTTAATATTCTTCTTTATACGTACGTTGTCGTATTTATTGAATAGACTGGCATCAGAATTAAGGAAGTATCCCGTACACATAAAGAAACAAGGAACCGCAAAACGCATTATATTATTTATCAGTACGCCTACAGGTTTCAAATCATCTAAATGATAAAATGGACCGACGTGAATAACAACAACAGCGAAAATACCAATAAATTTAAGAAGATCAAGCCAGCTATTTCGCGGATTCATGTATTTCTCTCATTTTCGTTAGGTTATAAATAAAAAATGAATATGTCATTACACATGGACCCACAACTGAAACAAACAAGAATGGTTGAAATATTAATTGCATATATAAAAGAAGCATGGAAATACCAAGTAATGAATAATTCCTTAAGGCCTTAATAAAAACAAGAGCAATTGAAATTAGAAACAAAAATAAACCAAAGAAACCAAAATTGACCAGTATTTGCATTATGCTGCTTTCCAGGTTGTCAACCTTTAGCATCCATGACTCTTGCCCCATACCTACACCAAACAAAGGATAATTAAGAACTAAGTCCCAAGCTCGTCTCCAGAGATCTAGGCGATACTGTGTTGAACCATCAACTGTCCCGCTTGCAACGAAGGCAAGCCTTTTTTCAAAGAAATCTGTTCCATAAATAAAATAGGTAAATCCAGAAAAAGCCACTATTGATGATAGTATCAATATAAATATATTACGATTAATAAAAAAACTTATATAAATCAAAGCTAAACTTGCCGCGATGCCTGACCTCGAGCCTGAAGCAAATATTCCTAACATTATCAAAATAGCAAATTTATACTTTCTCCTATATAGTGCAATTGCTAACGGAGGAAAGAGCACTAGAGGTAAATGATTAATATGTTGGGTGATAGACGATACCCGGATATAATTATCCACCCATTGATCTCGTCCTCCCATTGAGCTTATAAAGATAAAAATATTAATATTGAAGAAATATATTAGAAAATATTGCAATACACCGAGCAGGGAAACTATAATTCCGGCAAGGATTATTGAGTCAAAGATACTTTTAAGATTGAAATTATTTAGTACGTATCTCGATAAAGCTGCAGCACTAATTAAATAAAAACTTATCTGCAAAAGATCCTTAATGTATTCAACTAAATCACCACTTGATACAAATATTATACCAACCGAAGATGAAAAAATAAAAATCAATGGAGCTATTAATTCACCCACTGAAAATTTGTAGCCTTTCAATAAAATAATACAGAACGTAATTAAAATTGTAATATCGCAAAATGTAAGATTTCCAGCTACTCTTAAACCAAATACTGATAAAACTATAAAAAAAACCAACCTTAGTTGTGGTTTTTCATTTCTATGCTCTATATCATATTTTCCTGAAATCAGCGCGGACATAAAATTACTCTTTCTTAGCACATTAAAACGAACTAATTAGTTGAAAAGTTTGTTTAGAAGCTTTTTCCCATGTTAGGCTTCGAGCAAAAGCTTGCCCCTTAAGTATGATAGAAGGTTCAAGCTTAAATAAATCAAGGATTCCATACTTAATACTCTCTATAGAATAAGGGTCTACTAAAATTGCTTTGCCTGTAAATAGCTCTTTCATAGAGGTTGTATTACTTGTCAAAACAGGGATTCCATAGGCCAAAGCTTCTAGGGGAGGTAAACCAAATCCTTCATAGATAGATGGATAACAAAATCCCTTAGCATTTTTGTAAATTTGCCCGAGCTCTTCATCACTAACATGGCCAGTAAAAATAATGGAATCCTCTACATTTGATAAATGTAATTCATCAGAATAGTTAAAAATATTATTATTACCTTTCTTCCCGACAATAACTAGTTTTAATGTGGCATCTAACTCTTTTTTAGCTTCTATAAAAGCGGAAATCAATCTTTTTATATTTTTACGGGGTTCGACTGAACCTACAGTTAAAATATAGTTTATCGTTTTCCATTTATCAGTTAAAATATTACCGTCATAATACTTGGGGGTTATACCATTATAAACTACTGAAATCTTTTCTTCTGGAATATTAAAGTTTTCAACTATTCTTTCTTTTGAAAAATGAGAAACGGTGATTATATGAGCAGCTCTCTTAGCAATGATTGGCTGCATAAACTTATACCAAGTAGTGAATTTACGGCTCATCCACTCTGGGTGATCGAACGGAACGGTGTCATGTATTGTAAGAACCTGATTTTTTACTGTAATTGGGCCAGTATTTGCTGGAGACCATAAAATATCATTTTTATTTATTTTTTTTGGCACATTAAATTGCTCCCATAAATGTCCTTTTATTCCGTTGCAATTATTTGTATTATGAGGTTCAATTTGCTCATACTGGTTTTTATTCCAATAATCTAAAATTGATCTAGTATAACGTTGTACACCCGTCGTATGCCCCAAGAGATTCCTTGTGTTAACTAAAATTGTCATTTTTCTTCCTTATAGATATTATTTTTTTTGCATGAGTTAATTAGAACAGTAGCGGCCTTTTTGGGTCTCCACTTATAATCAAATATACCAAAACCTTCTTCACTGTTAAAATAGTTTCGACCACCATCTCTTAGAGAATAAATTATTACTCCATTAATTCCAATCTTTTTTGCATCTTCTATAGAATTTATAATATTTTTTGCTTGTTCGCTATCTGACACAGAAAACCTTGGATCGAATGTTGTCCAACCAATTTCAGTGATGTAGAGTTTTTTATTTTTAAAACCAGGTGTATTCATTAATAAATATTTGGCGTATTCTATCTGAGATAAATATTTATTATATATATTATTCGGTTTCTTTCGATATGCAACATACGGATGAATTGATATACCATCTGTATAATTGGCCATTTCAGGAGACATATAATCAGCTAAATAATTGCGTTTAGATTCACCAACAGCAACATCTAAACCCGCAGGCGAAAATGCACCAGTAATAACTGTAATATTTTCATCGACTGACTTAATGCTTGGATACGTCATTTTGACTAGTTGCTTATAGTCAGAAACATTACCTTTTGGAGTATTACCTGCAGTAGAATCCCACTCATTCCAAATTTCATAAAAATGAACTCTACCTTTAAAATGATTAGCCAGATAGCGCGCATATTTGGAATATGCTCTCACATATTCCTCTGTATCTGGTTTTCCATTTCCATAGAGGCTATTGCCATAATCTATTATTAGTATTGGTTCAATACCTTCAGATACCATTTTATTAATTACTTTGTCCCATATCCTCGGTATATTATAGCCCCCTTTTGTTTTCTCGACATCCTCCCAAGGAGCATCAATTCTCATTTTGTTCGCACATAATTCTTTTGATTTCAAAATAGCGCGTTCGCTATAATCATAATCCCTTCTAAATAGATGTTCAGCAACGCCGTAAAAAAAATCATTAGCATAAGCGTTGCTAATCATAGCTGAAAAAAAAACAAATACAATTTTAATTAAAGCTTTCATGCAACTCCTTAATCAATCGTTTCGCTCAAATTTTTGCTTATACTTATCTAGGACATATTTTTCGATTTCTAATCTAAATCGTGAGACAGAAAATTTCTCTGCATTTTTTCGACAATTAATAGGAGAAATAAAATGAGATATTGATTCAAATCTATTGATAGCAGAAATAATTGAATCCACTTTCTGCTCATTAAAAAAAACACCTGTAGGCTCATCTTCCCCATAAGGTTTTATTGTTTCAAGTACACCGCCTTTTCCATATGCGATAACAGGAGTACCGCACGCTTGCGCCTCAACGGGCGTGATCCCAAAATCTTCTTCAGCTGCAAAAACAAAAGCTTTTGCATTCATCATGAATTCCTCCATGATTTCATTTGATTGATAACCCATAATCTCTATATTAGATCGCGCTAATTTCTTTATTTTTGACATTTCGGGACCATCTCCGATTACTACCAATTTTTTATCTGGCATTTTAGAAAAAGCCTCAACGATCAAATCAATCCTTTTATATGGTACTAGTCTTGACGCAGTAAGAAAAAAACTTTCTTTTGAGGTTTTTAACTTAAAACGGTCAACATCTACTGGTGGATAAATTACATCAGCATCACGTCCATAGACTTTTTTTATTCTTCTCGCAATAAATTTAGAATTTGCAACAAAAAAATCCACACCATTAGCGGTTCTGACATCCCATAACCTGATTTTATGCAGTATCCATTTTGCTAGTATCCCTTTTAGACCTCGATTTAAACCTGACTCTCTCAGATATTGATGCTGTAGATCCCAAGCATATCGTATAGGTGAATGTACGTAGCTTATATGTAGTTGGTCCGGTCCTGTTAAAACCCCTTTGGCCACTGCATGACTACTTGAAAGAATGACGTCATGAGCAGATACATCTAATTGCTCGATTGCTAAGGGCATTAAAGGCAAATATTGTTGATACTTCCGTTGGGCTCTAGGCAACTTTTGAATGAAGGTCGTATTAATTTTTTTATTTTTAAATTTGTTTTTATCATCCTCAGACAAAAAATCCACAACACTGTAAATAGTTGCATCTGGATATATCTCAATAAATTCCGCAACAACTTTTTCTGATCCTGCAAAAGTTACGAACCAATCACCAATAATTCCGACATTCATATTTTTCATAATTAAACACTCATTTTTCGTAAACTTTTATATGTGTAAGAGATACATCAAGATCAATATGCGCCATCCTTTTTCAAAACCACACCAATTGTTTTAAATAAAATAGCTATATCATTCCACATAGACCAGTTCTTTACATACCAAGCATCAAGATATACACGGGTTTCATAGTCAACATCACTTCTTCCACTAACCTGCCAAAGTCCTGTCATGCCCGGTTTACTTAAAAGATAATAATCAACTTCTTCGTTATATCTTTCAAGTTCAGCTGTAATAATAGGCCTCGGTCCAACTAAACTCATATCCCCTTTTAATACATTAAATAATTGCGGTAATTCATCTAAACTGGTGCGCCTCAAGAACTTACCAATTTTTGTAATTCTTGGATCATTTTTAAGTTTAAATGTTGCTTCCCATTCTTTTTTTGCCTCTATATCATCCCGAAGAAGTTTATCAAGAACCTGTTTTGAATCAATCACCATCGATCTAAACTTTAAACATTTGAATGATTTCCCTCCTTTACCAATACGTTCATGTCCGTATATAGCAGGACCACCATCCTGTTTCACTTTTTTACTGATAAAAAGAAGAAGTGGGGATAATAAGAAAATTATACTTAATGAACCAACTATATCAAACAAACGCTTAAGTAATCGTGAGGACCATTTTGCTAAATTTTGTTGGACGCGAAATATCATGACTTCGTGACTAAAAATAAATGACATATCGGTACTATCTAACGGCATACCACGCAAGGTGGGAATTACTGATACATAGCGATATCCTTTGATCATAAAATTCCGCAACCAAGCATTCCTGACATCACTTTGGTGGGATTCAACCGCGACAATGAACTGGGTCTTTTTATCCATTGTTGTTAACCAGTGCAAATCATTACTTAATACTTGAATTCCTTCAATATTATCACCAGCAACAGTACCGCCTTCAGTTGCTATGAATCCAACAACTTTTAAGCCAAGATTCCGTTCACTACTAATAGCTTTAAATGCTTCGTGAGCATTAATCCCACTCCCAATTATCCATGTATCGCGTTGCCAATAATTTAAAACATTCAATAGCCGCTTTACCATCATACGAGAGAAAGGAACAAGAACTAGTACAAATACCCATGTTAAAATCCATACATACCGAGAAAATGACCATGTTGCGAACGCCATTACAGCGATTTCTATGAAAGCTATGATTATCAAGGTTCTAAGTATTTCTTTTAATTCAAACCAAAAGGTTTTTCTATAAAAATAATGCCTTAACCGAACTGAAAACCATCCAACGCAAAACAAACCAAGTACCCAATGGAGCGCGACCCATCCTTTAGTTTGTTGAAGTGAAACTGCAGCTTCATAATTGTCCAGTGTGAAGTACAATATCCCCAACGCAAAGTATAAAGAAGCAATAAAACTAACAAAATCAGAAATCACAAGGAACATACTGACAAGAAAACTTCGCCCGAGAAGTTTCATATTATCCTCTCAATATTTATATGTATTTTAGTATTGCCTAAGCATGTAGCTATAAAGATATAAAAATAGGAATAAAAGAAGCAATATCCGACGATATAGCTCCTTTTTTATATATTATTTATCACTATCGTATGAGTATCCATAATGGTTATATCCATAACCATAATAGCTACTAGCTTTCTTTACCATACCATTAAGAATACATCCTTTTACCAAAACACCACTTTGTTCGAATCTCTTATAACTCACTTCAATTTCTTTAACTGTATTCTCTTCAAATCTAGCCACTAACAGCGTTGTACCAACATAATTACCAATAATTGCCGCATCCGTAACAGCTAGAATTGGTGGGGTATCCAAAATAACTAAATCATAGTTTTCACCCGCCCACTTTATCAAATCACCGAAACGTTGATGCATAAGTAATTCTGCGGGATTGGGCGGAACTATACCTCTGGATATATAATCAAATTCACCCATATTAACTTTTTTAATAGCTTTCTCAATAGGTGCTTTTCCTGATAAAACATCCGACAATCCATTCTCATTATTCGTATTGAACAGTTTATGTGTATATCCTTTTCGCATATCTGTATCAATAAACAGAACTTTTTTACCGGTTTGGGTAATAATAGCTGCAAGGTTAGTACTAATGAATGTCTTACCAGCATTAGGGCTAGCTCCCGAAATCATTAATATGTTATTTCGAGCCTCCATCATCGCGAAGTGTAAACTAGTTCTTAAACCACGAATTGCTTCGATTGCAATATCTGCGGGATTATCAATAGCCAAGAAACTTTGTATATCCTTGGATTTTTTTCCGCTCCAGCTTTTATTTTGAGCTATTTTCTTTGCATACGTTTCTGCAACAGGAATGCTCGCATAAACATTGATTCCAATTTCTTCTAGTTGCTCAGGACTTTCAATTCCTCTGCGCATTAAGACTCGAAGCAATACGATTCCTATAGAAATTACTCCGCCAAGAACAACACCTATTAATATTATAAATATCTTATTGGGTTTTATCGGTTTAGGTTGCGAAATTGCATTATCAATTATTCTCACATTACCAATTGCACTTGATTTAGCAATGCTTAATTCCTGTTGACGATTTAAAAGCTGCATGTAGACAGCCTGCCCTGAATCAACATCTCGGCTTAAACGTAATATTTCTTGTTGTGTTTTCGGCATTGCTGTAACTTTTTGATTTAGCCTGTCTTTTTCCTCTTTTAAAGTTTGTCTCTTTTCTATTAACGCTTTATATGTTGGATGCTCTTTTGTATATAATTGAGAAATTTCAGACTCTCGAAATGTTAATTCATTTAATTGATTATCTACATTAACTATTTGCTCAAGTACTGACTTCGCTTCGAGGGACAAATCAACCGAATCTTTTTGTCTACGGTATTGATTAAGTTTATCTTCAGCAATGTCTAACTCACTTCTGACTTTAGGAAGCTGAGCATTTAAAAAATCTAAACTCTTCGCATCTTGCGCTGCCTGACGAGCAATATTTTGGGCAAGATAATTGTTACTAATTGTGTTCAATACCTTCTCTAATACCTTTGGATCATCACCGGTTAATGATAAAACCAGCATCCCAGTATCTTTACCCTGATCCGTTACAGAAAATTCATCTTGTAAATCTTTAATTGCTTTCAATCTATTAATATAATAAATATTAAACTGACTACCGGGAGTTGCATCAATCTCATCAATTCTTAAAGAAACACCACCATTATCAAGTAATACCCCTACTTCACCATCGTAATTAGTATTATCATATGAAACCGTATAATGTTTTTTATCCTTAACAATAAGCTCTAAGTGAGCTGGCGTAATGCGATCTGAGTTTGGCAGATATAACCTAGAAACGGATAAACTCCCTTTTTTTTCTCCTATTAATCTAGCCCAACCTTTGCCTACTAGTGGTATATGTCTCTCTTCTACTTTTGTCTGAAGATTCAAGTCATCCACTGTTTTGCCTAAAATCATCCGCGACTGAAGCAAAGCAATTTCAGGAGCAGATTGTGGTTGGCTATCAGGTAACATTTGACTGAGACTATTTAGTATTGCATTACCCTGTTTTTGTTCAATTTGCAACAATGCATCGGCTTGATAGATAGGGGTAGCAAATATTGCATATAAAAGACTTAGTAAAGTAAATAGAGCGGTAACTGATATAATCAATTTCCGATGATCAATGATTTCACCAACAAGTCGTCCAACATCGATCTCATCCGTTTCTTTATGGTCTATTCTTTTTTTCACTAATGACATGAAATATTCCTGATTATTAAGCTTTTAATTTGTCAACCCAGCGCTGACCGGCTAGCTCAATTAAATTAAATACTGAAGCGAAAGCTTCATTGCTCTTCCGGTAGGGATCTGGAATGTCTTTGCGTTCTATCCATTCACCGAACAGCATTGTTTTACCTCTAGCTTCAGGGGCAATTTTTCCAACCTGCACCAAATGTGCTTTTTCCATGACCAAAATCAAATCATACTGGCGAGATAGGGCTGATGTAAATTGCTGTCCTCTATGTCCCTCTAATGAAAGCCCATGTATAGAAGCGATATAAGCAGCACTTTTATCAGCCTCTTGATTGACTAATGCACCTGTTCCAGCAGAGTCAATTTTTTTTTGTGGTAACTCTCTTCGCAAAAATCGTTCAGCGATTGGAGAACGGCATATGTTTCCTGTGCATACGACTAAAATTGAATCAAACATTAATTTGGCCATCTCTTAATATATCGTACGGTCTCTGTCATATCGTGAACACCAGTTATAGTTGGTACAAGCTGAGATATTACGCGGTTCCAACGAACAAGCGGTGCAGTAGTAACATATACAATATCATATGGTTGTAATTGGAATTCTGTTCCCAAAACCATTGCAGATGCATCTTGAGCATTCAGCTGGTAGATATTTGCAATCTTACCCTGCTTGTCACCCTTTAACTGACGAACTACGAATATTCCTGTTGCATCACTCATTGATTGGGATAATCCATCAGCATTACCCAACGCTTCGGCAAGAGTCATACCACTGCGATCCATCTTCAGTGTACTCTGTTTTCCCACCTCTCCCATGACAAATACCTTGAGATCATCATTACGCGGAATAAACAGTATATCGCCTGGGAATAACAAATGATTCTGAGTAAGATCGCCTTTCTGCATTAGCGCATACAAGGAAATCTTAGTATCTTTACCATTATGAGTCAGTACGACATTTCGCCAGTCAGCATCAGCCGCTAGGCCCCCTGCCGCATTAATAGCATCCATCACAGTTAGAGGGATATTTGTAATTGCTTGTTTCCCCGAATTTGTAACCTCCCCTGTCACATAAACTTTTTGCGAGCGGAAAGCTGCTATGCTGACATCCACCTGGGGACTTTCAATATATGTTGTTAATCTATTTGCAATATCTTGACGAACCTGGCTTAAAGTCTTTCCAGCTACCTGAACTTTACCTATGTAAGGATAAAAAATTGTTCCGTCAGAATTCACCCAGTTACCCGTATCACTGGCGCTACGATATTGACCAGCTGGAGTCGTCAATTCCGGGTGATCCCATACCGTAACCATGAGTACGTCGCCCACCCCAATGCGATATTCATAGCTTTTTAACAAGCTGTCTAGCTGAGGATTTGAACGTGCAATAACTGGTTCGGGGCGAAGTTGATCTATCAGCCCCGGTGTCATTGGGTAAACATTGACAAGCTTATCTAGATCGTAGTCGCTGTCAGGAAGTTCTACCACATTCTTACGCAGACTATTTAACCCCTGTCCCGGCATAATGGTACAGCCTGATAAAAAACCTATTGCTAATGCCAATGCCGAAAATCTAACAATTTTTGTCTTCATAATGTCACATCATCAGTAAACCAAAAGTTTCTAATCCCCAAACAACAGTCTATTTCCAGAAGCTGTGTTAAGGCTATAAATTAAAGGGAATTTCAATCCCGGCGCTTGCGCCTACATCATCGCTATCATTATGGTTCGCATCGGTATACCAGAGAGAAGTGTTCAGTCGTACCGATTTGTACACATCGCCACTCCAGCCCAGTTGCACTCCTTTTAATGTATCCGAGCGAGGAAACGCCTTATTAATTGACTGATTTTCTGGGTTAACCTTCGCATACGCTAAACGTGCACTCCAGCGCTGATTATCCTCTGTCACCAGTTCAACTTTACCCGCAAAGAGTTGGCCATCACCTCCCATAGCATCACCGAGTGAGTAACCTTGCTGGTAGTAGCCATCTTTATAGATATGGTGGGTATAGCTATAGTTGGTTCGGCTCATATTCGATCGGGTATCGTGCGCTTCCAGATACCAGTTGATGGCATCTTTCCCCCAACCGTGGTGACCTTCGACTCCGCCAAGGAACATATTCGCTGAAGGTAAAAAACCGGACTCATCTTCGCCAATCATTTGACCGTATAAGCTGATCGGCAGCCCCAGCGTAGGTTCCAGTTTCAACTTAAAGTCAAAACCAGCAAGCTGGTTGCCGGGTTCATTGGGATCGTTTGCTGCTGTATTATCTTTACCCGTCAGGCCGTCCCAAAAATTACTAAACGACTCCGGTCTCCCCTCCCCCCCCCACTGCATAATGCGAGATGCGCCAAGCTCAAGGGACTGGAAAGGAGAAAACGTCAGACGCCCACCGATAATTTTGGTATGCGGTACGGCGGTATATTGATTCATCTGGCTGGCGGAAATCTGATACTGCCAAGGTCCAATCCAGCGCAGCCACCAGGTTTCCGGTGCAGCCTGTTCAGCACGCTGCATTAAAACGCCGGTCATCGGGCGCATCGCATCACCGCGGATTAGACTTCCTTCATAACCCGGTCCCCACCACTGCGGCATCTGGCCGAAAGAGAGCCATTGGTTCCAGAACTTAACCGCGCCGTAGGCGCCGTTAGCATTAAAACGTGAACCGTTGCTGATGCGTTCGTCACCTTCAACGTTGCCCTGCAGGTGCACATCCCACCATTCGCCGCTGTTATTAAAGGCTAATGATAAAGAGCTATCCGCAGGCTGATTCTGACCAAACCCCTGCGGCGTTCCGGGTTTATCCGTTGAGGTATAGCCACTCACCCGGAAATCAGCTTTTAAGGAATCGAGGCGTTGGTTGATTCGAGCGAGAACAACCTGTTCAGAAGAGTAAGAGGGTTTTGCTTTCTTAAGTGCCCGATTAATCTCTTCCTGGCTCAGAGGCCAGGTCGACAGGCTGAGATGAATAACGCCGCGATCGGAAAGCCACGCCAGATCGTTGCGCAGTTCGTTGTCATTCATCACTAACCCGGAGGCATAGGCAAGTGAGCTGGCAGAAGTTAGCAGCCCTAATGCGAGTGCGATTCGCGCAATTTTTATCATTGTACAAGATCCATTTAAAGCCCCGTTTCCGCAAGCTGGCGCGACAAGGGGAACACTGATAGATGCAGCGCCCTCTGACGCCAACCTTTGCTATTTTTGGTCTACAGGTTTGATCAAAGAAAACGAAAGCATGTTATCGGAATCTCATGCCAATGCTCGCTTTCGGTTCACAGGCTACCTGTAGTACACAATGTATGCGAAATTGTTATTGAAGGCCATTCCTTACGCTTCATACCCGCAGCTTCTCCTGCCCACCGTCAAACGAACACGTTCTGAGCTGGCGACAACATGCAAGTATATACAGGTTGTAAAGATAATCACCTGTATAGCGTTCACTTTAGGAATTTCAGTCGCATGAAATGAGATGTGATATGGAGAAAACGTCCGTCCGCAGGTACGCTACCGCCCTTGGCTTAACAGCTACCAATGCACTGTACTTCTTTCCCTTTAAATTCAATCGCTGATTTCGATAAATCGGCGATTAATCCATCAAAACAACAATTTCGCGGCCATAAGTTTACGAGATTCTGCCCTCAATTGGGAGCGTAATCTTGAATTATCAGATACGCTGGCAGCACTATGAACGACCCGCCGATAAGGTTATTGTTTTCCGGCTATCACTATCAAATGCCAACAGTATCGAACAACCAGATAATTTCAACCTTATGATTTTATTACCTTTTCACCACAGAAAGTGTGTTGACTTAGTTTCAAATTAATTATAGTTAGTCAACTACAAAAATTAATAGTGAAAAGAATTATGCCAGCATGCTGTTATCATTAATAAATTCGATATTTAGCCAGAAAACTTATTTAGGAAACATCCTGGCTGATTATCATTATGCTAATTATTGTGCAGAATGACCCATCACAGATTTATTTCATGGATATGAAATATCGCAACTGCAGACCATTTCACTTTAAATTTCATATTGCATACATTGTGAACAGAACATGAGTCGCTCTGAATCCTTCATCTCTTCCATGCTACCCTGAGTCAGTAAAACCCCTTGTGCAGATCAACTCGGGTAAAAGGTTTTTCCAGTGGGCCAAGTTTTACCGCTATCTCGCCCAGCAGCGATTGGGTTGGCGCCTTCGCCCCGGTATTCAGCAGAAGCACCGGGATAATGATCATGCTCGCCAGGCCGCCAAACGATAGTTGCGCTGTATGAGTATCGCGAACACGCGACTGGAGCAGCAAAAAGGCTGCACTCCCTGCGGCACCCAGCAGTAAGCCGGCAATCACTTCCGAAGTTGAATGTGCATGAATCATCAAACGGGAATACCCTACCAGCCCGGCCAGTGCATAGCCTAATAAGACGGCAGTAAAACGAAGAGCTGGTGTGGCGCGCGCACACAGCAGCCATAAGAGGATTGGCCAGAAAGCGGAAGAGAGCGCGGTGTGCCCGCTAAAGCCAGTGAAGTCCAGCTCGCGAATCCCGATACCCCAACCCATAAATGCCAGTTTTGATGCGCAGACAATGGCGCCAGTTATACCGAACAGCAGAGCCCAGTGCCAGGCCAGCTGCTTTGAATCTTTTCGCAGAAAAAGAACGATAAACAGTACGGCCGCACTGGGTAACAGTACGGTGCTATCGCCAAAAAAAGTGACAACTTGCCAGTTCATTTCTTTTTCATCCTTTGACGATCTCTCCAGTCCGTAACGTCTTTTCCGCGACATTGGTGTGGGCATACACAATCAGTAACTTCACATTATTATGCATGCGTTACCGTTGTTTAATGCGCAAACATGATCTCAGTCAAGTTTTATTTTCGTCTCACGCCTTGACTAAGGGCCACTTACTTAAGAAAAGTCTTAGTAAGTAATTATCAGCAAAGAGTAAATTTAGCTAGTCCGACCATTTCAGCATGTTACGTCTTCTTCTACTACCAGAAGTCTCCGAACATTGCCTCATGTTCGCAAATGCTACAATATAACAAGAAAAATGCTAACCCATTGTATTAAAATGGATATTAATCAGCGATATCTGCTTAACTTAACGTTGTGAACGGCCACGAATTGTCTGTTCTTCATCAAAAAGCTCGGGCCGTTCACTCTCATCCGCTAAAAAGCCATAGCGCTGAAACTACGCCAGCAGCTTCTTAATACTCTCGCGGAATTTTGCCCCTTCTTTATGGTTACGCAGACCGTAGCTTACAAAAGCCTGCATATAGCCCATTTTTTTGCCGCAGTCATAGCTATCGCCAGTCATTAACATTGCATCGACCGACTGCTTTTTCGCCAGCTCGGCAATGGCATCGGTTAACTGGATGCGTCCCCAGGCGCCCGGCTCGGTGCGCTCCAGTTCGGACCATACATCGGCAGAGAGCACATAGCGCCCCACCGCCATCAGGTCGGAATCCAGGGTTTGCGGTTCATCAGGTTTTTCGATGAATTCAACGATTCGGGCCACCTGCCCGGCCGATTCCAGCGGATCTTTAGTCTGAATAACAGAGTACTCGGAGAGGTCGCCTTCCATCCGTTTGGCCAGAACCTGGCTACGGCCCGTTTCATTGAAACGCGCTACCATCGCGGCAAGGTTATAGCGCAGAGGATCGGCGCTGGCGTCGTCCAGAATGATATCCGGGAGCACCACCACAAACGGGTTATCGCCAATCAGCGGGCGGGCGCAAAGAATGGAGTGACCTAACCCCAGCTGCTGGCCCTGACGCACGTTCATGATCGTTACGCCAGGCGGACAGATAGCCTGTACCTCCGCCAGAAGCTGACGTTTTACGCGCTGTTCGAGCAATGCTTCCAGTTCGTAGGAGGTGTCGAAATGGTTTTCTACCGCATTCTTGGATGAATGCGTTACCAGCACGATTTCCTTGATTCCCGCAGCTACAATTTCATCAACAATATACTGCACCATAGGCTTGTCGACGATCGGCAACATCTCTTTCGGAATGGCCTTGGTGGCGGGCAACATATGCATCCCTAATCCTGCTACCGGTATAACTGCTTTCAAACTCACCATTTTCATATCCACCCGTATGGTTATAAACCTTTTGATCCTGTCAGTTTGTATGTATCACTGGCATTTATCAGTGATGATACACGGTTGATCTCTGCCATACTGTCCGTCAAATTCTGAAATTACACGCAGAATTTAAGAATACACGCAAAGTCTACATACCAATAGACAGTTTTAAGAAAATTCTTATGCGCATTTTTTCGACGCAAATACCCAATATTTACAATAGGTTATGCAGAAAACCTACCCCATTCAATTCATAAGATAGACTAATGGAGTTTATCGTTTCTCCATCATTCCTCTTTTAATACCTTGTTATCTTCCACCAAGAGTTGACACAGAACAAGTGACTGCAAAAAAATAAAAATCCAGACCATATAATCGATTATAGTGATAATAAAATTATTTAACGTACAAAACCGTCTGAACTACAGCAAATTACTCGTCACTATTGGCTTCAGCGGCACCAAGGGATGTTCCGCTAAAATCGGGCGCATTCTCCTTGCTGCAAATTATACCCAGCACCGTTTTGTCGCTCTGCCTCCCCGGTAACGCGCAGCACATCCTCCGGCAAAAATTGATCTCCGACAAGCCACAACATTAAGTAGTATAAATATCTAAATTCCGGAAAATCGTTGTTATATACATCAAATCTATTGATAGACTTTACCGTTGCGGGGCCGCTTTATGGTATAGCAACTCACCGCCTCCGTAGGATCCAGCTTAAAATCATGTGGGCCCTCTCAGTCTATATCGATGGAAATTCGCACGATGACATTCGCACGATGACAAATAACAATCAACCGATGTGCTGATGGTTGAATATGGTTATATCCTACGCAAGTGGCTATTTTATTTACGGGTATTACGAGGCCCGATTTTGTACCTGAGGTAATTAGCAGCAGAAAATATTGCATTTTATCTATGGCTTATCCATGATCGGTACATGGCACTCTTAGGTTGTAAAGGTTTTAACTGAATATGGAATGGATTGCCGACCCCTCGATCTGGGCCGGGCTCATCACGCTTGTCGTTATTGAGCTGGTACTCGGTATTGATAATCTGGTCTTTATCGCCATTCTCGCGGAAAAACTCCCTCCCGCGCAGCGTGACCGGGCGCGCGTGACCGGTCTGCTACTCGCAATGGTGATGCGCCTGCTGCTGCTGGCGTCGATCTCATGGCTGGTTACTCTCACCAGGCCGCTGATTACGTGGCACGATCTAAGCTTTAGCGCCCGCGATCTGATTATGCTGTTTGGCGGGTTGTTCCTCCTCTTTAAAGCCACCGTTGAGCTCAACGAACGGCTGGAAGGCAAAGATAGCGATAACCCGACCCAGCGTAAAGGCGCCAGGTTCTGGGGGGTGGTAGCGCAAATCGTGGTGCTTGATGCCATCTTCTCTCTCGACTCGGTGATAACCGCGGTCGGCATGGTTGACCACCTGGCGGTCATGATGGCCGCGGTGATTATTGCTATTAGCCTGATGCTGATGGCCAGCAAGGCCCTCACCCGCTTTGTTAACAGCCATCCGACCATCGTTATTCTCTGTCTGAGCTTCCTGCTGATGATCGGCTTTAGCCTGATTGCCGAAGGCTTTGGCTTCCCTATACCCAAAGGCTACCTGTACGCGGCTATCGGCTTCTCGGTCATGATTGAATCCTTCAACCAGCTGGCGATTTTTAACCGCCATCGCTTTCTGTCGGCCAACCTGACGCTACGCCAGCGAACCACTGAAGCGGTGATGAATCTGTTGAGCGGGCGCAAAGACAGTAGCGAGCTGGATAGCGAGACAGCCTCGCTGGTTGCCGATCGCGACGATAACCCGCTGTTTAATCCGCAAGAGCGGCGGATGATTGAGCGGGTACTGAATCTCAATCAGCGTACCGTCAGCAGCATCATGACCTCGCGTCATGACATTGAACATATTGATCTCAGCGCGCCGGAAGAGGAGATCCGCGCCTTACTCGACAAAAATCAGCATACCCGCCTGGTGGTTACCGGCGGCGATGATGACGAAGATATGCTTGGCGTCGTGCACGTGATCGATCTGCTGCAGCAATCATTACGTCATGAACCGCTCAACCTGCAGGCCCTGATTCGTCAGCCGCTGGTATTCCCGGAGATGCTGCCGCTGCTTCCGGCGTTGGAGCAGTTCCGCAAAGCCAGAACCCACTTTGCCTTTGTGGTCGATGAGTTTGGATCCGTTGAGGGCATTGTTACGCTCAGTGACGTTATGGAAACCATCGCCGGTAATCTGCCTAATGAAGTGGAAGAGATTGACGCTCGCCACGATATTCATAAAAACGGCGACGGTAGCTGGACGGTTAACGGGCATATGCCGCTGGAAGACCTGGTTCAGTATGTTCCCCTGCCGCTGGATGAGAAACGTGAATACCATACGGTCGCCGGTCTGCTGATGGAGTACCTACAGCATGTGCCCCAGGAAGGTGAAGAAGTGAACCTTGACGGCTACGTTCTGCGCACGCTGCAGGTGGAGAGCCATCGGGTGCAAAAAGTACAAATAGTGCCGCCGGCGCATGATGAAGATGAACTGGACTATGAAGTGTAATGATCTCTTCAATGAATTTTCTAAAGCCGCACGAACAATGGCAAACCGATTTTTGAGGAGCCGCTGACATTATTGCCGGGTGGCGACTGACGCCTAACCCGGCCTACAAACCCACCCTCGCAACACATCACGCCTTACCCGTAGGCCGCGCAAGCGAAGCGCCGCCGGGCAATGCCACATGTCGCACTTTGTCAGCAAAGACGCCGACCCTGGATTATCATCCGCCGACAACAATCGCCAGACTTACAGCTTATCCAGCAGCTTCTTCACATCCTTGCCATCCTGGGTGTTTTTATTGCGTTCAGCCCATTCGCTAAGCCGTTTTTTCGCTTCATCCTGCAGCTGCTTACGGAGTATCTGGTCAACCTGCAGGCTATAGCTCAGCGTCTGCCAGTTACCATAAATTCGCAAAGGGATCGCCGTCTGCTTGAGCCTGTCGATGAGTTTACTTTCGCCCTTCCAGCCGCCCAGAACCCGGACGTTGAAGCGCATATCGCAGTCCTCTTTCAGCAGGTTAAGCTCACCCTGACCGGTTAACGCCATCAGTTCAGATTTCCCCTGCATATCCTTTAAGGTCACCTGTCCATTATCCAGCGTAAACTCGGTGCTGACGGAATCCAGCCGGGTCGCATTGTCATAGTTTTCCTGCGCCTGAACGTTGGTGCTGCGCTCGACGGCCTGCTGGACCAGCTGCTGGAAGTTGAGACCTTCAGTGCGTGTATCCGTCATCTGAATTTGCGCCTGCCCCTGCCAGCTGCGCCGGAACTCGTCGGCATCAATCTTGCCGCCGGAGAACTCACCGGTCAGCGAGAGCTTGCCGGTCAGGTTTATCGAATAATTGAACGCTTTCAGAATCGAGCCGATCTCAACGTTGTCGAGCTGTGGCTCGAAGGAGGCTCGCGGCGTTTCACCTCGCGCGTCCAGCGAGCCGGGAAGCGAGAGTCGCCCATCGTCCAGGTTCCCCTGCATCTGATGAATCGTCAGCAGCCCCTGCAGGTTGCTGATATCGCTTTTCACTTGGGTAAAATGCATGCCCCGCCACTGCAGTTGCTCAGCCGTCAGGCTCAGCCGGGCGTTAAAACCGCGCAGCGAGTTGTAATCCTGCTGAATACCGTTATCCGCAATCACCGGGCGTAGCTGCCTGGCCTGGCTTTGCCCTTGCTGGTTAACGCCATTATTGTCAGATGCAGAGGTATGAGACAGCAGGCTATCGAGGTTGAGCGTGCCCGCCTGAAGATTCAGCGTCCAGTCAGGCTGTTGGCCCAGCACCACGCTGCCGTTGCCGGCAAGGGTACTGCCGTTAGCCGTTAAGTTCAGCTTATCAAAGCTGAGCTTTTTCGCATCCTCGAGCCAGCTGGCCTGCATGCTGGCCTGGCCGCTAATCCCTTCAGGGGGAAGCTCCGCGCCGCGAAGCTGCCAGTTCAGTTGTGAAATATCCGCCTTCAGAGAATGAGGATAATCACCGCCCTGCACCTCGGCGGAAAAGGAAAGCGCCAGATCGCGCTGATCGCGGTTCACCCGGCCAGAGAAATCGACCGTTGCGCGATGGCTGCTGTCCTGCTCCATCTGCAGGCGGATATCGCGCACCGTCACCTGCTCGCCATCTTCATGCTGAAAAAAGAGCACGCTATCGGCAATCTGCAGCTTCTGGACATCGTACGACCAGCCGCGATCCTCGGGGACCTGAGGCAGCGTGTTATCATGCGGGACGACCGGAGCTCCCTTGCTTCGCACGGCTTCGGTTTTGGGGGTCAGCTGAATCACCGCCCCCTTCAACATCACCTGCTTAACCTGCAGCTGATGGGAAAGCAGCGGAAGCAGCCCGACGTCAAGGCGCATATTATCCGCACGAATAACAGGTTCTTCAGCGCCCGGGGCGGTCAGGGTCATGCGGCCTGAGAGAATGCTGAGCTGCGGCCAGACGTGCCAGCGCAGCGGCCCATTGAGTTCAAGCTGATAGCCGCTACGATCCGCCACCTCTTTAACCATATAGGCGCGAAAATCGTTGGGGTTGACCAGCAATACCAGCGCGGTAAGACCGGCGACAACTACCGCCAGTAAGATCATCAGCGTGGTCAGAATTCGTCTCATGGCATCCTCAGCAAACCGCTAAAATTATCAATCCTTGTCGATTCGACTCGCTACCGCGCCCTGCTGGTCGCGATATTTCGCATCTTCGCGGCGGTTATAAGGGCGCACCGCCGGGCCGGATAAAGGTTCAAAACTTAACGCGCCGATCAGCATCCCTGGACGCAGCGCCAGCGGCAGCTTACCCGAATTATAGAATTCCAGTACGATACAGCCAGACCAACCCGGATCGATACGGTGTGCGGTGACGTGCACCATCAGGCCCAGACGCGCCAGCGAAGAACGGCCATCAAGCCAGCCGACGAGGTCCGGCGGCAGGGTAACCGATTCAAAAGTCACCGCCAGCGCCAGCTCGCCCGGATGCAGGAAGAACGCTTCACCATCCGGCAGAACAATCTCTTCGCTCATCACGCGATCCAGCGCCGCGCTGACTTCCGCCTTCGGCCCGCTCAGGTCAATAAAGCCCGCCGTGTGCCCGCGGAAAGTCCGAAACTTATTCCCCAGCCGAACATCGACCGTCGCGCCGTTAATGCGCTCAACGGGCGGGCGCGGATTAATGGCCAGACGCCCCTCATCCAACCAGGCTTCTATATCTCGGTCGCACAGACGCATGAACGTTCTCCTTTAAGGCATTGCGCCCCTACGCCTTCCGGGGATAAGGGCAAATTGGCTTCTCTTTGCACGTTACACAATTCGTTCGTGTTATTCAAAGAACTGACTGATCTTGGCCTTCAGAATATCGATGGCGATACGGTTCTTACCGCCGCGAGGCACAATAATATCGGCATACTGTTTGGAAGGGTCGATAAACTGCAGGAACATCGGGCGCACCGTTTTCTGGTACTGCGCCATCACCGAATCCATTGAACGTCCGCGCTCGTTAACGTCTCGCTTGATGCGTCGCATCAGGCAGATATCCAGCGGGGTGTCGACAAAAATGGAAAAGCTGAGTTCATTGCGCAGGCGGGCGTCGGTCAGCAGCAGAATCCCTTCAAGAATGATGACTTTCTTTGGTTCGATATGGATAGTTTCCGGCATACGGGTATGCTCAACGTAGCTATATACCGGCAACTCTATCGGCTGGCCGCTTCTCAGCATCTGCAGATGCTGAAACAGCAGACTATGATCCATGGAGCTCGGATGGTCATAGTTGGTTTTTACACGCTCTTCCATCGACAGATGACCTTGATCCTTGTAATAACTGTCTTCCGGAATAACGCCGATATGTTCATCGCCGACCTGTTCACGTAATTCACGATATAGCGTACTGGCGATAAGGCTTTTGCCCGAAGCCGATGCGCCGGCGATGCCTATAATGACGCACTGATGAGACGTATCAGTCATAAATTTTTGCGACCTGATTAACCTGGGAATGTAGGAAGGGTGGCGGTTGACCGCCAAACGCCGCAATTATAGGGATTTCAGCGCGTCGATACCAGTGCTAAGCGCCTCTCGGGTCTATTCCTCCTCCGGCGACCAGCCTTGCGTATACCAGATATGCAATAAAGCGTACGAGCGCCAGGGGTGCCAGCGGCAGGCGTAGCGCGCAATCCGCGCCGGCGTCATGCCGGGAAAACGCTGTTTAATCAGATAATCATCCGCCAGAAAGATATCCGGCGCCTGCCAGCCGCGCAGCGCGAAATAGTTCGCCGTCCAGCGGCCTATGCCGGGCAGCGTCTGCAGCTGCTTTATTCCGGCGTCGATATTCTCCGGCGCGGAGAGGGGGAGATCGCCGCGGATAGCCGCCTGCGCCAGATGGATCAGCGCCTCCGCGCGCCGCAGGGGCATGCCCAGCGCCTTTAGCGCCAGCGGATCGGCCTGCGCCAGCCGCTGCGCGCTCGGGAAGAGATAAAAGCCCGGCGCGTCGGTCAACGGTTCCCCGAAGGCGGCCACCACTTTCCCGGTGAGCTTTGCCGCCATGGCCACGCTCACCAGTTGCCCGAGCACCGCGCGTACCGCTTGTTCAAACGCATCCAGGGATCCCGGCAGGCGCAGCCCCGGCCTTGGCAGCGCGAGGTTTCCCAGCGTCGGGCCGATCCGCTGCGGGTCGCAGGACAAATCAAATAAGCGCGCAACCCGCGCCAGGCACTCTTCCGCGACCGGCTGTAGCCCGGCGGAAAGCGTCACCCGCATGCCCTGCGCGGCGTCATCCGGCGTCACCGCGATCAGCCCGGCGTGGCCATTGAGGGCAAAGCTGCGGCAGTAGCTGTTGTCGACAAAGGTTTCAATCCCTTGCACCGTACGCGCCTCAAGAAAATGAAACATCCATTGCCAGTCGTAGGGGGGATGCCAGGGTAGCAGCGTCATCTTTTCTCCTTTTTTAGCGCTTCAATCATAGCGGCTCTGCGCCGCGGGCGCCTTGCTTTTAAATTCCAGTTGTCGCAGTGCCGTCAATCCGCTAAAGTCGCCCCCCTTCTTCACCGGCATGGGGATTTTGCAGGCTATGTTTATTGGTTTTGACTACGGTACCGCTAACTGTTCGGTGGCGGTAATGCGCGAGAATACGCCGCAGCTGCTGACGCTGGAAAACGGCAGCTCGCTGCTGCCATCGATGCTTTGCGCGCCGACCCGCGAAGCGGTCAGCGAGTGGCTCTACCGCCACCACGACGTCCCGCCCAACGGTGATGAAAACCAGGCGCTGCTGCGTCGCGCGATAAGCTTCAACCGCGAGGAAGATATCGACGTACTCGGCAACAGCGTGCAGTTTGGTCTCGCTTCGCTGCATCAGTACGTTGAAGACCCGCAAGAAGTCTACTTCGTAAAGTCGCCGAAATCGTTTCTCGGCGCCAGCGGGCTTAAGCCGCAGCAGGTAGCGCTGTTTGAAGACTTAGTGTGCGCCATGATGCTGCATATCAAACTCCAGGCGCAAACGCAGCTGCCGGAAACCATCGACCAGGCGGTTATCGGACGGCCGATTAACTTCCAGGGACTGGGCGGCGATGATGCCAACGCCCAGGCGCAGGGCATTCTCGAACGTGCGGCAAAGCGTGCGGGCTTTCGCGACGTCGTGTTTCAGTTTGAACCGGTCGCCGCCGGTCTGGATTTCGAAGCGACGCTGAGCGAAGAAAAACGCGTGCTGGTCGTCGATATCGGCGGCGGTACCACCGACTGTTCGCTGCTGTTGATGGGGCCGCAGTGGCGAGAAAAAGCCGATCGCCAGCAAAGCCTGCTCGGCCACAGCGGCTGCCGCGTCGGCGGTAACGACCTGGATATCGCCCTGGCCTTTAAATGCCTGATGCCGCTGCTGGGGATGGGCGGCGATACCGAAAAAGGCATCGCGCTGCCGATTCTGCCATGGTGGAATGCGGTGGCCATTAACGACGTGCCGGCGCAGACCGACTTTTACAGCGCCGCCAACGGTCGCCTGCTTAACGATTTGCTACGCAGCGCCCGAGACAGCGAAAAAGTCGCGCTGCTGCTGAAGGTCTGGCGTCAGCGTCTGAGCTATCGCCTGGTGCGCAGCGCGGAAGAGAGCAAAATCGCCCTTTCCGCGCAGCCGAGCGTCACCGCGGGGCTGCCGTTTATTAGCGACGAGCTGGCGACAGCCATCAGCCAGCAGGGTCTGGAAGCTGCGCTGGATCAGCCGCTGGCCCGGATCATGGAGCAGGTTCAGCTGGCGCTGGATAACAGTAATGAAAAACCGGACGTGATTTACCTGACCGGCGGCAGCGCTCGCTCGCCGTTGATTAAAAAAGCGCTGGCGGCGCACCTGCCGGGCATTCCGGTTGCCGGAGGCGATGATTTTGGCTCGGTTACCGCCGGGCTGGCCCGCTGGGCGCAGGTGATGTTTCGCTAAACATCCGCTGCGTTCCCGCACCACAGAACGCAGTGAATTTGTAGCCCGGCTCAGCGCAGCGCGAGCCGGGCTTAATTTTCCCGATTGCCCCCTGTTGTCACCCTTCACGCCGCGAAACGTAATCCCGCCGCTGTTCGCCGGTATAAATCTGCCGCGGACGATAAATCGTCAGCGGCGCTTCGTGCATTTCGTTCCAGTGCGCCACCCAGCCAAGCGTTCTGCCCACGGCGGTAATCACCACAAACATCGATGAAGGCAGTCCCATCGCCTTGAGGATCACCGCGGTATAGAAATCCACGCTCGGCGACAGGCCATTTTCAACAAAGTACGGGTCGGTCAGCGCCACCTCTTCGAGGGCCATCGCCACCTGCAACGGCATGTCGGACATCCCCAGTTCTTCCAGTACCCGATGACAGGTCTCGCGCAAAATAGCGGCGCGCGGGTCAAGATGACGGTAGCGAGAGTTACCAAATCCCAGACGACGGAACGTCTGCGGATCGCGTTTCGCTTTGCTCAGGAACGCCGGAATTTGATCGACGGTGTTGATCTCCTCCAGCATCCGCATACTGGCTTCGTTCGCCCCGCCGTGGGCCGGTCCCCACAGAGACGCGAGCCCGGCGGCGACACAGGCAAAGAGATTCGCCCCGGAGGAGCCCGCCGCCCGGACGGTGGTCGTCGATGCGCACTGGCCGTGATCGGCGTGCAGTACCAGGATCTGGTTCATCGCCTGCTCAATCACCGGATTCAGCTGATACTGTTCCGCCGGAATAGCAAACAGCATATGCAGGAAATTCCCCGCATAGGACAGATCGTTGCGCGGATACTGTGCCGGTTGCTCAATTGAAAACTTATAGCTCATCGCCGCGAGCGTTGGCATTTTCGACAGCAGGCGGGTGGCGGCCAGCGCGCGGTGCTCAGGATTTTCAACGTCCAGCACATCGTGATAGAACGCCGCCAGGGTGCCTACCAGGGCGCACATTAAGGCCATCGGATGCGAGTCGCGACGAAAGCTGCTGCACATACGGGCAATCTGCTCATGCACCAGGCTATGGCGGGTAATCGTGTTTTTGAACGACTGATAGCTGGCTTCGTCAGGCGCATCGCCCCGCAGCAGAATCCAGGCTACCTCAAGGAAGTCGCACTGGCGAGCCAGCTGATCGACCGGATAGCCGCGGTGCAGCAAAACGCTGTTTTCGGTATCAATCCAGGAGATGGCCGACGTACAGCCTGCGGTGTTAGCAAAACCGGGGTCGAAACTGCATATACCTGCGGACGCCAGCGGACGAATATCCATGCCGGGATAGCCCTGCGTCCCTGAGACCGTACTCAACGGAATGGACTGTTGTTCATCCAAAGACAGCGTTAGCGATTTCGTCGTCATCCTGTCAGGTCTCCTTGCACAACGAGTGAATGATTTACCTGGTCATTTCTCCAGGCGGAATAACCAACATAACCACAGTCGCCCGCGGATTCTTTGATGTAAATAACCAAAACATTGATAAAGGACCGCTATTACGGGTGGGGAAGAAACAGAAAATCGCCCTTTCAACCGCATAAAATACGCTTACCCCGAAATTACCCTCGTCTAAATTCTACTATCACGCCTTAGAATACTGATTTTATTTCATTGCAGGTCAATATATAACCATTTTATTTTTTTACCCGCATAAATCCGCTACTCGCACGCGGTGCCATGGACTGCCGGTGTCAGTTTTTTATCACACGCTCGTCGGCGGTCTTTTATGAGGGTCTGTGCGACCGATCATCCCATCAGCCGCGGTGGATTCATCGCCAAATGCGCCTCACTCGCCACAGATATTGTCCGTTATCGTTATTTCAGCGTAAATTAAACTTGAATATAACCCGCTGCTTTTATATGCGCTGATTAAATAATCTAATGCCAATTTTATATAGCTATCGCGTCAATTTATGGCATAACATCATAAACTCGTATGCTGCGCCTGAACTTTCAGGTTGCTTATTATGCACCTCCCTCCTACGTTAAGGTTGATTGAGAATCTTCTTACAGCAGGTCTGGCCAGTTACCCGGCGTGCAGATAACGCTGGAATAATATCTTCGGCACCAGCAGAATGCTGCGTTGCCCGGCCCTGGACGTTTATTTCCCGAATGCGGAGGGGTACCTGTGCCTGCGGCAGCGTTCCTCTGCGTTTATACCGTCTGATTGATTAATCCATGCCACAAGGGGGCGTGATTGAATCGTTTGTGCGCTTTTTATGATCTTATTCGCAGGAGCCGCAGCGCGCATTTCTGGGCATGGTGCGGCGTCATTATCGCTCTGCAGATAGGGACGCCAGCCCGCGCGGAGGTCCGCCAGCTGGGTATTGATATTCCGGTCTACTGGTACGCCGACGCCAGCGACACGCTGACCCTCAACGCCTTTCTTTCGCTCCCTGAAGAGGCGCTAAAAACGGCGCAGCTTATCCCGTCGTTCGGCTACTCGACAAAGGCCTACTGGCTACGTACTTCGCTCCCGGCGGCCTTATTTGCTGGCGAACAGCGCTGGCTGCAGCTCGGTCCGTCGTTTGTCGATCGTTTGACCGTGTTTTATCGCCCTTACGGCAGCGACAGTCCATGGCGACAGAAAGAGTTTGGCGACCATGCGTCTGCCCGGGATAACGATCTCGACTACCGCGAAAGCGTACTGATTTTGCCGCCCCCGCCAACTGCGGCTGGCTACGAGATGGTATTCCGTCTCCAGAGCAGCAGCACCCTGATTCTGCTGGCGACGCTCTCCTCGCCGCAGGAGTTCGTGCGTTCGGCCACGCTCGATACCGCTTTCTGGAGCTTCTATTTTGGCCTGGCGGTAATTGCCAGCGGCATCGCCCTGTGGCTTGCCATCGCGCTGCGTCGGCGCCTGCTGTGGGGGATCTGCCTGTTCTCGCTAAACTATCCGCTCGTCGCGGCCCTGCATGGCTACCCGGAGTGGTTATTTGGCAGCGCCCTGCTGCCGGTTCAGGATTATATGATCAGCTGCCTGTCGCTGGTGAGCTACGCCACCGCGCTGTGGCTGCATAGCGAAGTTTTCGATCTCAAGAAAAATATGCCGCGGCTGCATCAACTGTTGCTGGCGGCGATCGGTTTAAACATCGTTCTGCAAATCAGTATTCCGCTGGGCTTTTACGGCCTGGCGATGCAGATAGAGGCCGGGATATTTTTTATCGCCGCCCCTATTCTGTTGATCACGTCATGGATGCTGTGGCGGCGCAAAGCGATTGATATCAATACGCTGCTGCTGGGGCTGCTGCCGCCGATATACGTCGTCTCCGCCGGGCTGGCGCTGCTCTCTATCCACGGCGTCATTCCGTTTCATAATGGGGTCTATTCCACCTGGCAGTACGCGCTGATTATTCATATCGTCACCGTCCTGATCATCGCCGTACTGCGGGTGCGGGCGGAAAACCGGACTCTGGTGCGCAAGCAGCAACTGGCGCGAGAGCTACAGATTGAACGCGAGGCCAGCTTCCACCAGCGCCAGTTTATGGGAATGGTGGCGCATGAGTTCAGAACGCCGCTGGCGATCCTCCAGGCCGCGCTGGAAAACCTGCGCCTGTGCCCCGCAACGGTGACGCAGAGCTCGCGCCTCGACCGCATGCAGCGGGCGACAACCCGTCTGGTACAGCTTACCGATAATTGCCTGGCCGACGCCCGGCTCTCCTCCAGGGACCTGCACGCCGACAGGCAGGATGCAGCGCTGCTGCCGGTGATCTATATGGCCGCGACGGTCGTGGATCTTTCGCTTAACCATTATCTGGATGTCACCCTTGAGGGGCAAACTGTGGGTCCGGACTCCCCTTCACCGGTGCTGTTTATTGATAGCGGGCTACTGTGTATCGCCATCGCCAACCTGCTCGACAACTCGGTGAAATATGCCGCTTCCGGGGAGATAAGCATCGAGATTTATCCGCAGGAAAAACACGTGGAATTACGCATTGGCGATCGCGGTCCCGGCATCCCGCCTGAACAGGTCGAGCATATTTTCGAGCGCTATCGGCGCGGCGAAACGGATACCGCAACGCCGGCCGGGACCGGGCTTGGCCTGTATGTCGCCCGACAAATCATCCAGGCTCACGGCGGGGACCTGTGGCTGGCAGAGAACACGTCGGCCGGATGCAAATTTGCGCTCACGCTCCCGGCTAACGGACAGCAGAAGGACAAATCATGACATTACGCGTCGCAATCATCGAAGATAGCGCTGATTTACTCGACGAGCTGCTGGCTTTTCTGCGCCATCGCGGCTTCGATGCCTGGGGCGTGGGCAGCGCCGAAGCCTTCTGGCGGCAGCTGCATCGCGATCCGGTTGATATTGTGCTTATCGATATTGGCTTGCCGGGTGAGGACGGCTTTAGCGTGCTGGACTATTTGCACGAAATTGGCCAGTTCGGCCTGGTGGTGGTGACCGCCAGAGGGCATGAGCAGGATCGGCTCCAGGCCTTAAACGCCGGCGCCGATCTCTACCTCATCAAGCCGGTCAACTTTTCCGACCTCGCGGAGAGTATTCAGGCGCTTGGCTCCCGGCTTCGCCAGCAAAAACCGACGGAGCGCGTCAACCCGCCGCTATCAGCAGAGCGGCCAGCGCCGTCTCACTGGGTACTCCAGAGCGAGCGCCTTGTGGCGCCGTCTGGGCTGGCCCTGCCGCTCACGCAGCAAGAGTATCGGCTGCTGGAAGTGTTAATGCGTAACCGCAATGAGGTCTGCAGCAAGGTTGACCTGCACACCTCTCTGTTTACCGATGAAGGCGAACCGGAACTGCACCGAATCGACGTCGTGATCAGCCGCCTGCGCCACAAGGCCCGCCTTCATGGTATCACCCTGCCGATTCGCGCGATTTTTGGCAAAGGGCTGGCGTTTCTCTCCTGACCTTTCCCCGGCCGGCAGCAGCAGCGCTGCCGGTCAGTATTCCGCCATCCGCGCGGCGTCATTGCGAAGTTGTTTTCAGTTTTGCTCCTCTTGTTAATTTTTTTCAGTTTTTGAGAGGAATGAGAGAAATGAGACTGACAGCACATTAAGAATTTTCTTACATTGACATGGCGTCGTGAGCACACCGGCCCAAAGCGTCCCTGAGCAAACCGACTATTGCTGATCCAGCGATAGCTGAATTCAGGACGCTTGCCGTGCGCTTTTCGGCCGCGTATCGCGAGCACGGTTTAAAGAAGAGTATAAAAATATTCCCGTGCCGGCGAGTTACATTTTTAACACCTAAAATTAAGTTGAAGGATATCTATCATGGCCATGCAAACATGGTTAGCCTTATTGCTATGCATATTTTGCCTTTGCGTGTCTGTTTACAGCCTTGTTTCCTATATCAGAGACAGGAGAAAACAAAAATTTCCGTTTTCAGCTAAGAATTCTTCGCGCAGAAAATAACTAAAGCACCGCGAATAGTAACCAAATCTGTCCAGCAGCAGCCACCGCATACGCCCGGAGGATTGATCACAACATGGCGTTATGTTGATTTATCAGGGAAATAACGCCATGAAAAAAATAAACATCGCTATCAACACCAGGAATACCTTTCTCCGAGAGTCGTTGGTTGCCATAGTCAATGAGCTCATCAGCCGCAGCGGTAACCTTAAAGCCGCTTTTTCTTATAAGCATAATGATTTTTTAGATAAGGATATCATCATCGCTGAAGTTCTTCCCGGCGAGATCTATCTGTGCAATACCAGTATAAAGAACCGTAAAAAAAACAGTTCGGTGATTATATTGCACAGCTATGACAAACTTCCGGAAAAGGAGCTGATCGTCAACTGCCTTAAGGGCGTTATCTTTGTCTCAATCAAAGCCGTTAATATCGATAAGATGTTTGAAATCATTGGCCACGAGCTGAAAAGAAGTGAACTTCTTCCTCTGACGCAGGTAATGGACTCGCCGCTAATTTGCACTCACTGCCCGCATAAAATGTTGTCCAAATCGCAGGTAGCCGTCGCCACCGGCATTATTCATGGCTTTGATATCGGTAAAATTTCTGCTCTCAACAAAGTCACCCCCAAAACCATCACCTGGCACAAAAGCAAAATTATGGAAAAATACAGCCTTAATAACAATTATGACTTTTTCCAGTTTATTAACTTATTAAAAGAACGCTGGTAAACGCGCGCACGCGCCATCGACGATCGGATTATGTACCGTAAAATTAAGAATTTGCTGGCTTGCGAGGAACGGGATTCCGAAAAAGATCGGTAAAATGAAAAACATCTACTCAGGCGTTACGGGCAGCGGGTAACATGACCCGGTTCCCTGGTATGAAAATACCGGAGCGTATTTTTATACAATAAAAAATGCCTCTACCAGGGAATCTGTTACTTCGTCACATTGCCCCTGGCGTGCCTGTCAGGGGCCTCTTTTTCTGCGCAAAAAGCGACCCCGTCAGAGAGGCCGCCCGACGATCAGGCTTGCGCCTGCTGAGGCGCGACTTCAGCCTCGGGTACCTCATTCTGCGACAGACCTTCATTTTTTGACAGCATCGCCGTCGCAATCCCGTTACCCAGCACGTTAATCGCTGAACGCCCCATATCGAGGAAATGGTCAATCCCCATCAGCAGTAAAATACCCGCCACCGGAATATTGAAGCTCGGGATGGTCGCCGCCAGCACCACCAGCGCCGAACGCGGTACCCCGGCAATCCCTTTCGAAGCCAGCATCAGCGTCAGCATCATTACGGTAATCTCGCTAAAGCTCAGCTGAATATTGTAAGCCTGGGCGATAAACATGGCGGCAAAAGAGCAGTAGACCATTGAACCGACCAGATTAAAGGAGTAGCCAATTGGCAGCACAAACGACGCGATATTACGCGAGCAGCCAAATTCCACCAGACGCTCCAGGGTCTTCGGATAGGCCGCCTCGGAGCTGCTGGTCGTGAACGCCACCAGCACCGGATCTTTGAGCATGTTCAGCAGGCGAAAAACCTCTTTTTTGAGCACCATATACCCCACCGCCAGCAGCACCGCGCTGGTCAGCAGAATCGCGACATAGTATCCGCCGATAAACGAGGCGTAATTAAGCAGGATCCCCAGCCCCTGCGAGGCGATAACCGAAGAGATCGCGGCGAAAATCGCCAGCGGCGCGACGTACATCACGTACCCGGTCACCTTCAGCATAATATGGGAAACCACGTTCAGCGCCGCCACCAGCGGGGCGTTGAATTTCTCCCCCAGCGATGCCCCGGCAATACCGAAGAACATCGAGAACACCACGATTTGCAGAATCTCGTTGTTGGACATCGCCTCGGTAATGCTGGTGGGGATGGTATGGGTCAGAAAGCCTTTCAGGCTCATCCCGCTCACCGCCAGCCCGGTATCCACGGACTCTTTCGGGATCGCCAGGTTCAAACCGGCGCCGGGATGCTCGAGGGTAACAATCACCAGCCCGACCAGAATGGAGAGAATGGACGAGGTAATAAACCATACCATGGCTTTACCGCCGACCCGCCCAATGGTCGCCGTTTCGCCCAGCCGCATAATGCCCACCGTCAGGGTACTGAACACCAACGGCGCAATGACCATCTTAATCAGGCGCAGAAACACGTCGGTAAGTAGCGTAATGTTTTCCGACCATGCGGTAATGGTCGTTTGCCCGGCGTAAGCGTGGATGGCCGCGCCGGAGAGGATCCCCAACAGCATGAAGATGACGATGAACAGCGTGAGTTTGTTTGCACTTGCCACAAAAATTAACCCCTGATTTATTTAACGTGTTGTTTTTTAATGTATATATGCTTTATTTATTGGAATACATTAAATATTCACCACATAAATTGAATAAAAGCAGGCGGGGTTACAACTCTTTTTTAGTTTTTATAGTAAAAGTTAATGTGCTCGTTGATGTGCATCAAACCGTGTCGCGCCGCCGGTAAGATGAAAAAGGCGCCGGCGTCAGAGGACAACCGGCGCAAAGAGGCATTAGTGTTTTACGGTATCCTCCAGGAAGAAACGTCCCAGCGGATTCTGATAAAAACCGTCGATATTTTTGCGGCTGACGTTGCGGTACGGGCTGTAATACAGATCGACCCAGTTCACGTCGGCCTTGGCCATTTTTTGCAGGTCGATATACATCTGCTCGCGCTTTTTACTGTCCATTTCAACGCGCGCGGCGGCCACCAGCGCTTTAACCTGGTCGTTATGATAGCGGGTCATATAGTTCATATTGGCATCGTGACCCAGCACGAAGGTGGTTTTCTGATCGGGGTCGAGAATATCGTTGGTCCAGTACATCACCGATATATCGTACTCCCCGGCCACCAGCATATCCCAGCTCTGGCTCGGGTCGACTTTTTGCAAATTCACCGTCACCCCGGCTTTTGCCAGCTGCTGTTGTAGCAAAATGGCAATTTGCTCATCGACTTCATCCCCGGCATTGACCACATAGTTCAGCTTCAGGTCGGCAGCGCCCGCCGCTTTCAACATCGCTTTGGCCTTTTGCGGATCGTATGGCCGGCGAAGATTATCCTGATAGTGGTAAAGCGCTCCGGCGGGAATATAGGAATTGGCCACCTGACCGTAGCCAAAGGTCACGGTTTTCACAATCGCGTCTTTATCAATCGCGAAGTCCAGCGCCTGACGGACTTCCACCTTGCCCAGCGCGCCGTGAGAATGATTGATCAGCAGATGGTCCTCGCGAGTAGAAGGATCCAGCTCCACCTTCAGATTGGCATCCTTTTGTAACGATGCAATGCGCGAGAAAGGCACGGTCAGCGCGGCGTCAAGTTCACCGGCCTGCACTTTCAGCATGCGGGTATTGTCGTCCGGAATGGTTAACCACTCCACGCCATCCAGGCTGACGTTTTTCGCCTGCCAGAAGTTCGGGTTCTTCACCAGTACGATCTTTTCTCCGCGCAGCCACTCTTTCACGCTAAACGCGCCGGAGCCCACGGGCTTTTCGGCAAACGCCTCTTCGCCTTCCGCCTTCATCGCCTGCTGGGAAATCACCGAAGCGTTCGGCAGCGCCAGCTGCGATAAGAACGGCGCTGAAGGCGATTTCAGCGTCACCACCAGCGTGCGCGGGTCCGTGGCTTCCGCTTTGGCAATAATGCTATAGGAATCCCGCCACAGCGAGCCTTCATCATCGCGGATACGGATCAGGCTAAACGCCGCATCGCTGGCGGTCAGCGGCGTACCGTCCGAGAACCGGGTTTCGCGAATTTTGAAGGTATAGACTTTGCCATCCGGGGAAATCGTCCAGCTCTCGGCCACGCCCGGCTCCAGCTTCGTCCCGCTTTTATCCACCCGCACCAGCGGGTCAAAGACGTTGGAAAAGACCCAGTTATCCGCATTTTGCGCCGATTTTATCGGGTCAAACGTGGTGCTGTCCTCCCGGCGGCCAATGGTCAATACGCCGGCCGCCTGAGCTATTTCACTCACCACGCTGAGCGCCAGAAAAACGCTCGCCGCCAGTAACTTAATCTGCCTGTGCTTCATCAAAAGATCCCCCAGTTAACGGAAAAACGGTCTCATCGCCCGCGAGGTTGAGCACGCAGGCATAAGCGCGATCGGCAATCTGCCGGGTTGGTGGTGGTGCGCCGGTGCGGCACTGCACCTGCGCATAAGGGCAGCGCGGATGAAATGTACAACCTTGTGGAACGGCTACGGGACTGGGCGGCTCGCCCCCCAGCAAATTTTTCGGCAGCGGTTTATCCGGGTCGATTTCCGGGATCGCCGAGACCAGCGCGGCGGTATAGGGATGCAGCGGTCGAGTGAAGACCGCTTCTGCCGGCCCCTCTTCCACAATTCTCCCGAGATACATCACCGCAACGCGATCGCAGAGCCGCCGCACAATCGCCAGATCGTGGGCGATAAACAGAATCGCCAGCCCCATCTTTTCCCGCAGATCCATCAGCAGGTTGACGATCTGTCCCTGAATAGAGACGTCCAGCGCCGCGACGCACTCATCGGCCACGATCAGCCGCGGCTCCATGGCCAGCGCTCTGGCAATACCGACGCGCTGGCACTGGCCGCCGCTTAGCTGAGACGGTTTCGCGCTGGCCTGCTGCGGACGCAGGCCGACCAGGGTGAGCAGTTCCGCAACCCGCAGCGCTTCCTGCCCGCGCGGGACTTTCTGATGCACGCGCAGCACCTCGGAGATGCTTTCTCCTACGGTCTGCCTGGGATTCAACGAGGCATAGGGATCCTGGAAAATCATCGCGCTTTGCTGGCGCAGACGGGCAATATCGCTGGTTAAGCCATGGGTAATGCGCTGTCCGGCGAACCGCACCTCGCCATCGGCAACCCGTTCAAGCTGTAACAGCGCTCGGCCAAGCGTGCTCTTACCGCTGCCGGATTCGCCGACAAGGCCCAGCGTCTCGCCAGGAAAGATCTGCATCGTGACCCGGTTTACCGCGTGTACGACCCGCTTCGGCCGCCAAAGGCCGCCGGAAACCGGGAAGGTGACGCAAAGATTATCGGCCTCAAGCAGCGGCCAGCGAGCGTTAACCATTATCCCTCCTGCCGTGCTGGCAAAATGTGATGGCAGGCCACCGCGTGGCTATGGCAATCCTGCCCGTAACGCAGCAATGGCTGGCTCTGACACGCCTCATCGGCGCGGCGGCAGCGCGGGTGAAAGCGACACCCTGATGGGAAGTGGTCGGCGCTGGGCGGCTGGCCGTCGATGATCGTCAACCTCCCCTGCCCGCCTTCGCTGGCCGGCTGACAATCAATGAGCCCGCGGGTATAGGGATGCAGGGGCCCGCCAAGCACTTCGCGTTTGCCGCCCACTTCACACAGCCTGCCGCCGTACATCACCGCAATCCGGTCGCAGGTTTGCGCCACCACCCCGAGATCGTGGGTGATCATAATGACCGCCAGCCCCAGCTCGGCGCGCAGATCGCTGAGCAGGCGCAGAATCTGCATCTGCACGGTGACATCCAGCGCGGTGGTCGGTTCGTCGGCAATCAGCAGCCGGGGTTCCGGCGCGAGGGCAACGGCGATCATCGCCCGCTGGCGCATGCCGCCGGAAAATTCGTGCGGATAGCTATTGAGCCGATTCTGCGGGTCCGGGATACCGACCTGGCGCAGCAAGGCCAGCGCATCCTCCCGCGCCTGACGGCGGTTTGCCGCAAAGTGAAGGCGGCGACTTTCTGCAATCTGCTCTCCAATGGTCATCACCGGATTGAGATGGCTGGTCGGGTTCTGGAAAATCATGCCGATTTCCCGGCCGCGCACCGCCGACATTTGCCCTTCGCTGAGGGACAAGATATCCCGGCCGTCCAGCAGAACCTCACCGCCGGTAATCCGCAGTCCGGCCCCCGGCAGCAGGCGCATCAGCGCCCGGCAGGTCACGGTTTTCCCCGACCCGCTTTCGCCAACCAGCCCAAGCATCTCCCCGGCTTCAAGCGTTAACGAGACGTTATCCACCAGCGCGACATCCTCGCCGCGCATGACCGTCAGCTGATTTACCTTCAGCAAGCTCATACGCGTTCCCCTAGCTTATCGCCCAGCCCATCGGCCAGCAGGCTGAATCCCATCGCCAGCAGCACGATGGCAAGCCCCGGAAAGGTGGTTATCCACCATGCGGTGGTAATAAAGCTCTGCCCTTCGGCCACCATAATCCCCCATTCGGCGGTAGGAGGCTGCACGCCGAGCCCGAGATAGCTCACCGAGGCCCCGTTCAGCAGCACCAGAACGCAGTCGGACATCGAAAAAATGATGGCTCCGGTTAGCGCATTGGGCAGCAGATGGCGGAACAAAATCCGCAGATGGCCGTAGCCCAGACTGCGGGCCGCCAGAATAAAATCGCGCTGTTTCAGCGTCAGTACCTGAGCGCGTACCAGCCGGGCGTAGGAGACCCAGCCCACCATCGCCATCGCCATATAAAAGCTGCTCAGCCCCGGCCCGAGGATGGCGATAATCGCCAGCATCAGCACCAGAAACGGAAAGGCCAGCACGATATCAATAACCCGCATCACCAGCGCGTCGGCCACGCCGCCGAGATAGCCCGCCAGCGCCCCCAGGGTGGTGCCGAGCATAAAGGGGAACAGGACCCCCAGCAGGCAGATTTGCAGATCGACCCGCGCCCCCCACAGCACGCGGGAAAAAACGTCGCGGCCAAAGTTGTCGGTACCGAAGAGATGCGCGCCGCCCGGCGGCAGCAGGCTGGAAGAGGCGTCCTGGGCAATCGGATCGAACGGCGCTATCCACGGCGCCAGACAGGCGACCAGTAGCCATAGTCCGACTATCGCCAGCCCGGCGAAGAGCGCCTGCTGACGCGGGATCGCCCGCTGACGCAGGCAGGAAAAGGTCGCTATCGCCTTCATAGTTTTATCCTTGGGTCGAGGGCCACGGTCAGAATATCCGCCAGCAGGCTGACCGCCACGGTGGCAAGGGCAAAGACCATTACCACGCCCTGCACCACCATGTAGTCGCGGCTAAAAATCGCCTTAACCAGCAGCTGTCCGAGGCCGGGGATGGCAAACACGCTTTCAATCACCACCGTACTGCCTATAAGCCAGCCAATATTCACCGCCAGCAGATTGATGGTCGGCACCAGCGAGTTCGGCAGCACGTGCCGCCAGAAGATACGTCTTTCCTGCTGCCCGCGCGCCCGGGCCGCCACCACATAGTCGCTATTCATCTCCATCAGCAGGCTGGCGCGCAGGTTGCGAATCAATACCGCCGACAGCGCCAGCGCCACGGTCAGGCACGGCAGAACCATATGGTGCAGCTGGTCTAAAAAATCGCTGCCGTAGCCGGAGACCGGAAACCAGCCGAGCACGATACTGAACAGCAGAATCAGCATGATGCCGAGCCAGAATGCCGGGAATCCAAGCCCGGCGGTCGTAAACAGACGAATCAACCGATCGGCGAGACGCCCGCGCTGGCGTGCGGCTATCGCCGCCAGCGGCACCGTCAACGCTACCGCCAGCAGAACGCTGCCGAGCACCAGCCACAGCGTCGGTTCCAGCCGCGAGGCAATCAGCTTCAGGGTATCCACCCGGTATACAATCGACTTCCCCAGCTCGCCCTGCAGCAGGTTGCGCAGAAAATAGCCGTACTGAACCCACAGCGGTTCATCGAGGGCAAACTGCGCGCGGATGCGGGCCAGCGCCGCCGGCGTGCTGCGCACCCCCAGCAGAATACGCGCCGGATCGCCGGGGATCGCGCGCACCATCATGAAGGTGATCAGGCTGATACCCAGCAGAACCGGCAGCAGCTGTAGCGGGCGAAAAAGCAGAAAGCGGTAACGATGCATTAACAGCCTCCCGCGTCGCGCTGGCGCGCCAGAAAATCGAGCAGCACCGGATAGTAAGCCTGCGGCTCTTCGTAAAACGGCATGTGGCTGCTGTTGGCAAAAATGGCTATTTCAGCGTTCGCCAGCCCCTGCTTCATTTTCAGGGCGCAGGCGGGCGTCAGTTCATCGTGCTGGCCGCTGGTGATCAAACAGGGCACGCGGATTGACGCCAGCTCAGCGCTGCGGTTCCAGTTTTTTAAATTACCGGTATAGAGGAATTCGTTCGGCCCCTGCATGGTGATATACGGGCCCATATTCCAGTCCCCAAGCGAGCGGATAACCGGCTCTGGCCAGACGTCAAGGCGGCACACGTGACGGTAATTCAGCAGCGTAATCGCCGCCTGATAGGCCGGATGGTCTAGCCAGCCGAGCGCTTCGTAGCGCTGCATCATCGCGACGGTTTCTGGCCCCAGCGCCCCGCGCAGTCGGTTCAGCTCCTGCACCAGATGCGGCATATCGGCGACGGTGTTTTCCAGAATCAGCGAGCGAATTGCGCCAGGATGGTGCAATGCCACTTCAATCGCCAGCCATCCGCCCCACGAGTGACCAAGCAGATGCACCTGACCAAGGCCCAAAGTCCGGCGGACGGTCTCCACTTCACGCACATAGCGCGCCATCGTCCACAGGCTGGCGTCATCCGGCCGGTCGGACTTTCCGGTCCCCAACTGGTCAAAGGCGATCACCCGATAGCCGTGCTGTTTCAGACAAGCGTGGGCTTCACGCAGATAGTCGCAGGGCAGCCCCGGTCCGCCGTTGAGGCAGAGAACGGTCTCATCGCCGTCGCCAAACTGATAGGCCACGACGTTATAGCCTTCCACCGCAATGTTATGGCACCGGTCGGGCGCTATTTCGCTCCACATGGTCTATTCCTCATCGTCGATGGTAAGAGGGTTAGGGTCTGTCTTAACGCTAACGGCAACCCCGGACGCTGAACAGTTAGCAAAAATACTAGTTTTGCGCCGCGCCGGAACGGCACCGGAATTGCATATCTTTGGGCCAGCTACTGACGGATTTGCACAAATCGTGCCCGTCGCAGGTCTCGTTTTAGGTGAAGGGGGTTATATGCGACTGGAGTTTGACCACCCCGGCAGCGCGCGGGCGGCCAGCCTGGATGACGCATTCAGCGGGCTTTTTCAGCACACCCGGAGGTTGGGATTTGAGGCGGTGATTTACGATTACACGCCGGTTCCGCGTTCTCTGGAAGGAGAACTGATTACGCCCTCGCTGCTGAAAACGTTCAACGTGCCGGAAGATATGCGCCAGCTATGGTGCGAGCGCGGATATTACCAGGTGGATCCGGTACAGCACTGCGCGCTCGAGAGCTGCGCGCCTTTTGTCTGGTCCTATCAACAGCCGGACAGCAGCATGCTGCGCGGGAGGCTGGACAATCATCCCACCGCGGTCACCGACTATATGCGCGAACACAATATGCCCTGCGGCGCGACGGTTCCCCTGCATCTCCCCAACGGGGGGTTCGTGACCCTCACCGGCATCCATACCGGCCAGCGTCAGGAGCGGGAAATCAGCGCCACCCTGGCGCAGCTGATGCTGCTCGCCTGGCAGTTTCAGGAATCCGCCTTCCCGCTGTTCGACAGCGCTATGCTCACCTGCCATCACGTCAAGCTGAGCAACCGCGAGCGCGAATGCCTGGCGTGGTCCGCCGAGGGGCTTACCGCCAAAGAGATCGCCCGCAAGCTGCATCGCTCGGTGGCGACGGTGACGCTGCATCTCAATACCGCAGCCAAAAAGCTGGGCGCCAGCAACCGCGTGCAGGCGGTGGTCCGCGCCCTGCACTACCGTCTGCTCGACAGCTAAGAACTAGCATTTTTGCTAGTGTTCAGCCGCGGTTGCCAGCCTTTACCCTGAAAGCCGGTCCACTTAGCAGGGTAAAGATGATTCATGTATACCATCCGCGAAGGTTACGCCCCGTTTCGGCACTATCAAACCTGGTTTCGCGTTTGCGGCGATATCGATAGCGGACTCACGCCGCTGGTCGTCGCCCACGGCGGGCCGGGGTGCACGCATGATTACGTCGATGCGTTCCGCGATATCGCCCTCAGCGGGCGAGCGGTGATCCACTACGATCAGTTAGGCAACGGGCGTTCAACCCATTTACCGCAGCAGCCCGCCGACTTCTGGCAACCGGCGCTGTTTCTTGACGAACTGGCTAACCTGCTGCTGCATCTCAATATTGCCGATAATTACGCCCTGCTCGGCCAATCTTGGGGAGGTATGCTCGGCGCGGAGCACGCCGTGACGCAGCCAAAGGGGTTAAAGGCGCTGATTATCGCCAACTCCCCGGCATCGATGGCGCTGTGGCTGCAGGGGGCGGCAAAGCTGCGGGCGCAGCTGCCCGCCGACGTCCAGCAGACGCTGCTGGACCATGAGGCGGCAGGAACGCTGGACAGCGCGGAATATAAGGCGGCAAGCGCTGTATTTTATCAACGCCACGTCTGTCGGCTCGATCCCTGGCCGGCGGAAGTGCGGCGCACCTTCGACGCCATGGATGCCGACCCGACGGTTTATCACGCCATGAATGGCCCCACCGAATTCCACGTTATCGGCAGCATGAAAGCGTGGACGATTATTGACCGCCTCGCGCGCATTACGGTTCCGGTTCTGCTGATTTCCGGGCGCTACGATGAAGCCACGCCGGAAGTGGTACAGCCCTTTATGGACCATATCTCCGGCGCCGAGTGGGTCATTTTTGAAGCCTCGAGCCATATGCCGCACGTCGAAGAACGCGAGCTGTGCATGAAAACGGTGAACGACTTTTTAAGCCGAGCGATACCATAAAAGCCGCTTACAGCGCCAGTCCGCCTCCGCCGCTGAAGGGCCGCTCGCCGGCGATTTTCATCACTTCAGCCCCTAAAGTGACAAACGGCGCCCGACGGCTGGCATAAATCAGGCCGCCCGATGTCGGCCGCACCGCTTTGACCATATCGGTCAGCGGATCGATGATTTCCGCGACGACATCGTCGGCGCTGACCCACTCGCCGGGCTGTTTTAGCAGCACCAGGATGCCGGTCGCCGGCGCGGTGACAATCTCCCCGGCGGCAAACGGCAGCATCACCGTTTCCTGCTGCGGAACCTCGGGCCTGGCGCCGGCCAGCACGCCGCGGTACTGCAGGTAACGGTAAATACGTTCGGCGTCGTCGCAGGCGGTGGCGTGATTCACCTCCTGCTGGCCGCGCAGCTCGACGGTCACCGCCATGCAGCCGGGCTGCTGCTGGCGCCACGACGGATTCCTCGCGCAAAGACGCTGCCACGGCAGGCCGCAGGCTTCATCAAACGAGTTGCCCCCGCTCTCCTGCGACAGCAGCACGGCGCCAATACCGAGGAAAGCCGCCAGAACTTTCGCCTCGCGTTGCCAGGCCGGGTCGGCGTAAAGGTGCAAAATCGCCTGGTCATCGCAGTGCAGATCGAGCACCAGATCGGCATCGCAGGCGAGGCTCAGCAGATGGTGGCGCAGGGCCTGCGCCTCGCTCACGGCGGGAAGCGCCGCCAGCGCCTCCCGCATCGCCGCGCGCACCCGCTGCAGATACTCGGGGCGCGTACCGGGCAAATCCGCCGGTAAACCGGCCTGCGCCAGCGCCGCCAGATCGGGAAAATCGCGGTTAAAATTGCGCCCGCTCGCCAGATCGAAACGGCCAATACCGCTGCTGAGCAGCACCTGGGCCAGCCCCGGCGGGTTGGCTACCGGCACAAGAATGATTTCGCCGCGCAGTTCGCCGCGCCGTTCCGCCTGGCTAAGTAATCTTTTAAGATAGTGCAGAACCAGCATGCCCGGAATTTCATCGGCGTGCAGCCCCGCCTGCAGATAGACCTTCTCTCCCGTGCCGGGCGCGCCGAAATGAAAATGGCTTAATTGCCGCTGCCCACCGAGTGCATGTTCAGGTAATGTATAGTGTTTAATTTTCATTGGACGTCCTGGTTGTGGAAAAGAAAGCCCGGCTTGACCGTATCGATCATAAGATCCTTGAAATTCTGCGCCGGGATGGCCGCATTTCTTATCAGAAGCTCTCGGAGCAGGTAAACCTCACCGCCCGTCCGTGCCTGGAGCGGGTGCGCGGCCTCGAGCGCGACGGCATTATTCGCGGCTACAGCGCCATTGTAGAACTGCCCGATCCGGAGCACGCGTTTGTGGTACAGGCGCAAATCGCGCTGGCCGACCACGGGCGCTCGCAGCCGATGTTTGAACAGGAGATGCGCCAGACGCCCGAAGTGCTGGACTGCTGGCTGGTCAGCGGCAGCTTCGACTTTCTGGTACGCATCGGCTGCCGCAGCATGGCGCACTACTGCCAGCTGGCGGATAGCTGGCTGACCAGTAAAAAGTTTCACGTCGATAAAATCGTCACCCTGACCGAACTGCAGGCCATTAAGCGCTCCTGACTAGCCGCGCCGGATAAACGCCAGCCAGCGCCGCTCGGCGCGGGAAAAGGCGAAAATCAGCATAAAGGTGCAGAGCAGATACAGCGCCGCGGCCATCAGAAACGGAATAAACGGCGAATAGGTCATGGCGTAGAACGCGCGGGCCACGCCGGTAATATCCAGCAGGGTGACGGTGCTGGCCAGCGACGTGGCGTGCAGTAAAAAGACCATTTCATTATTCAGCGCCGGGATCCCGCGTCTGAGCGTCGCAGGCAGCACCAGACGACGAATAATCTGCCATTTCCCCATCCCGTAGGCCTCCCCGGCGACCCACTCCTGGCGCGGAAAGGTCACCATCATCCCCGCCAGCAGCTCCGCGACGTACGCGGCAGTGTTGAGGACCAGCGCCAGCGTGGCGCAGAAGGTCGCATCGCGGAACAACAGCCAGAACGGCTGGTCGTTCATCCAGCCCGTCTGCACGATATCGAACTGCGACAGGCCGTAGTAAATCAGCATCAGCTGGAGATAGAGCGGCGTGCTGCGGAAAAAATACGTAAAACCACGGATGGGCAGCGCCAGCGCGCGCGGTCCATACACCTGCCCCACCGCCATCGCTATCGCCAGCGCCATCCCGGGAACGATGGAGAGCAAAAACAGCTCCGCCGTGACCGCCAGCCCGCTGGCGGCGCCGTTGCCGTCGCTCCACAAAAAGCTCGGGATCGCATCGAGAAAGGTTTGCAGATTCATAAGGCCGTCCCCGCCGTGGAAGAGCGCAGCGCGTAACGCTTCGCCAGGCGGCTGAAAAGCCAGCTGGAGAGCGCGGTAATCACCATGTAAATCAGCGAGACCAGAAAATAGAAGAGGAACGGCTTTTGCGTGGCGCGCCCGGCCTGTTCGGCCAGCCATACCATATCCTCAAGGCCCAGGATCGACACCAGCGCCGATGCTTTCATCAGCCCCAGCCAGTTGTTGTTGATGCCCGGGATCGCGAAGCTCAGCATCTGCGGTAGCATCACCCGGCGGAACACCGTCCACGGCCGCATCCCGTAGGCCTGCGCGGCTTCGGTTTGCCCGCGATCGACGGTCAGAAAGGCGCCGCGAAAGGTCTCGGTGTAATAGGCGCCGAAAACAAAGCCGATCGCCAGCACGCCGGAGATAAAGGTATTGAAGCGCACCGGCCCGAGCCCCACCAGACCCAGCAGCAGGTTCACCAGCATCTCGCCGCCGAAAAACAGCAGCAGCATAATCACCAGCTCCGGGATACCGCGTACCAGCGTGGTGTAGGCGGTGGAAAACAGGCGCAGCCACGGCGGGCCAAAGAGCTTAATCAGCGAGTTAATCAGCCCCAGCAGCAGAGCGACCAGTAATGAAGAGAGCATCACGCACAGCGAAAGCGCCGCGCCGCGTAACAACAGGGGTAAATAGTCTGCGACCATATTCAGCCTTCCGCGGAGGTCGTAAAGGAGCGCAGGCCATCGCCCGCGCCCGCATCTTCACGACTTATTTGCCATAAATATCAAAGCTAAAGTATTTTTTCTGGATCGCGTCGTAGGTGCCGTCGGCGCGGATTGCCTTAATGGCGCCGTTCAGCGCATCGCGCAGCGCCGGGTTGTCTTTATTCACCGCAATCCCCACGTCGGAAGAGATGCCGCCGTCCTGGATAACCGGACCGGCAAAGGCGAATTTCTGCCCGCGCGGGGTATCAATAAAGCCGGTCGCCGCCTGGATATTATCCTGCAACGCGGCGTCGATGCGCCCGGAGAGCAGGTCGAGGTAGACGTTATCCTGGTTAGCGTAACCGACAATTTTCACGCCATGATTGGCCCAGTTGGCCTTCGCAAACGCTTCATGGGTGGAGCCGGTCTGGACGCCGACGGTTTTGCCTTTCAGGCTGGCGACGTCAGGCAGCAGCGGGCTGCCTTTGCGCGCCACCAGCTGCGCCGCGCTGCGGTAGTAGCGGTCGGTGAAATCCACTTCCTTTTTACGCTCATCGGTAATATTGAGCGAAGCGATAATGGCATCGAACTTATGCGCGTTGAGGGCGGCGATCATGCTTTCGAACGGCTGCTTCACGAAAACGCATTTGGCTTTTAGCTGGGTGCACAGCGCATTGGCGATATCAATATCAAAGCCGGTAATTTCACCGCTGGGCGCCAGCACGTCAAACGGCGGATAGCCGCCATCGACGCCAAAGCTGATGGTGTCAAACTGCTGGGCGGCCAGCGGCGCGCTGAGCGCCATGCAGGCCAGTAGTGCGGCAAGGCGTATTTTCATTTCGATCTCCCCGGTGTTGGCGCGGTGATTAAAAACGCAGTGAGAGGCAGGTCAGGCCGCCATCCATTTTCTTAAATTCGCTGGTGTCGAGCTGCACGATAGGCATTCCCAGCTTGCTGATTTCGCCCAGGGTATAGGGGTAGCCCTGCGGCGTAATTAAGGTATCGTTGATCCACAGCGTATTTCCGGCGTAGGCCTCCTCTTCCGGGATCACGATGCTGTTGAAGCCGCTAAACGCCGGATGGTTAACGTAGCCTTCCGTCAGCAGCAGCGTATTGCGGCCCACATAGTTCACGATTGATTTCAGATGCAGACCGGCGCTCACTTCAATCGCCGCGACCTGATAGCCGTGCGGCTCAACGGCGGCGGCAAACTCGCGGATCCCCTGCTCATCGGTGCGCGCCGTCAGGCCGATAAAAAACTGCTTATCCACTAACAGCACGTCGCCGCCGTCCATATGCCCGCGCTCGCTCATCCGCGCCAGCGGACGGAACCCCGCCAGCACCGGCGCAATGGTATCGACCTCGCCCTGACGGCTCGGCGCGCCCGGATGGGTAATCACCGCCAGTTCCGGCATCACCACCGCGGTATCTTCAACAAAGTGCGCATCAGGATAATCCGCCGCCGCGGGCAGTACGGTGACCTTCAGGCCAAGCTGCAGCAGGGTTTCCACATAGGCGAGAAACTGGCGGGTGGTGGTGGCGATATCCGGCGCGCCCAGCCGGGCGGTAGTTTGTCCTGCGCCGCAGGTGGCGGCCGGAAGACGGGCGATAGCTTGGGTAAAATGCATAAAGAACCCTCTGGTAGTGGTCGCATTGCTTAAGGCAAAATCGTGAGTGAATTTGATTATCAAACAGATGCCGCCGCCAATCAGGCTGAATCACTTTCCGGGGCCGCTTATTCACGCTGTATATCAGTTCAGATTCGACGTATTCCGCTGTGACCCTTAAGAAACAGCGGATGACGGGCAATAACTAACCGGATTCATCGCCCGGCTAAGCAAAATCATTAAGCGAATTTTACGCCTAACTATTCACCGTAACCGGCTCTGCGAAAAGCATTTTTTACAGACATATCTGGACAGTCTTTTCATAATTCCTCCATTTTTAAGCAGCGTTCGCTGGCTAAACTAGTATCATTCCGTGAAACGTTTCAGGATGAGATAGCAAATTAATGAAAGGTAGCAATAAAAGCCGTTGGGCTGCGGTGCTGGTGGTCGCGATCGTCGCGGGCGCCGCGTACTGGTTCTGGCAGGGTCGCGAAGCGGCAAACAGCGGCGCGCCGACGGCATCAGGCGCGCGTCAGCAGGGCCCCGGAGGCGGACGCCCCGGTCGTTTTGGCGCCGCCCTCGCGCCGGTACAGGCGGCCACCGCCACCAGCGAAGCGGTACCCCGCTACCTTTCCGGCCTCGGCACCGTGACGGCGGCGAATACCGTCACCGTCCGCAGCCGCGTCGACGGCCAGCTGCTGGCCATCCACTTTACCGAAGGCCAGCAGGTCAAAGCGGGCGATCTGCTCGCGGAAATCGACCCCAGCCAGTTTAAAGTCGCCCTCGCCCAGGCCGAAGGCCAGCTGGCCAAAGATCGTGCGACCCTCGCCAACGCCCGTCGCGATCTGGCGCGCTACCAGCAGCTGGTCAAAACCAATCTGGTTTCCCGGCAGGAGCTGGACACCCAGCAGTCGCTGGTCAGCGAAACCCAGGGTACGATCAAAGCGGACGAAGCCGCCGTCGCCAGCGCCCAGCTGCAGCTGGACTGGAGCCGCATCACCGCGCCAATCGACGGCCGGGTCGGCTTAAAACAGGTGGATATCGGCAACCAGATCGCCAGCGGCGACACCACCGGGATTGTGGTGCTGACGCAAACCCACCCGATCGACGTGGTCTTTACGCTGCCGGAAAACCAAATCGCCACGGTGGTACAGGCGCAGAAGGCGGGGAAAAAGCTGGCTGTCGAAGCCTGGGACCGCACCAATAAACAGAAAATCAGCGAAGGCTCACTGCTGAGCCTCGATAACCAGATTGACGCCACCACCGGCACCATCAAGCTGAAAGCGCGCTTTACTAACCTGGACGATGCCCTGTTCCCGAATCAGTTCGTCAACGCCCGTATGCTGGTCGATACCGAGCAGAACGCGGTGGTGATCCCAACCGCCGCGCTGCAAATGGGTAACGAAGGCCATTTCGTCTGGGTACTGAACGATGAGAACAAGGTCAGCAAGCATACCGTCACGCCGGGTATTCAGGACAGCCTGAAAGTGGTGATCAACGCCGGGCTTTCCGCCGGCGATCGCGTCGTAACCGACGGTATCGACCGTCTGACCGAAGGCGCAAAAGTTGAGGTCGTCGAAGCCCACGATGCGGCAACCGCCGCCGAGCCGGAAAAAGCCACCAGCCGCGAGTACGGTAAAAAAGGAGCGCGCTCCTGATGCAAGTGTTACCGCCGAGCAGCACGGGTGGCCCTTCCCGTCTGTTTATCATGCGCCCGGTCGCCACGACGCTGTTAATGGTGGCCATTATGCTGGCCGGGATTATCGGCTATCGTTTCCTGCCGGTTTCGGCGCTGCCGGAAGTGGACTACCCGACGATTCAGGTGGTAACCCTCTATCCCGGCGCCAGCCCGGACGTGATGACCTCGTCGGTGACCGCCCCGCTGGAGCGCCAGTTTGGCCAGATGTCCGGCCTCAAGCAGATGTCTTCCCAGAGCTCCGGCGGCGCGTCGGTGGTCACGCTCCAGTTCCAGCTCACGCTGCCGCTGGACGTCGCGGAACAGGAAGTACAGGCAGCCATCAACGCTGCCACCAACCTGCTGCCTTCTGACCTGCCTAACCCTCCGGTCTACAGCAAAGTTAACCCCGCCGATCCGCCGATTATGACCCTTGCGGTCACCTCTTCCGCCGTGCCGATGACCCAGGTCGAGGATATGGTGGAGACCCGCGTGGCGCAGAAAATCTCCCAGGTTTCCGGCGTCGGGCTGGTCACCCTCGCGGGCGGCCAGCGCCCGGCGGTACGCGTCAAGCTCAACGCCCAGGCCATCGCCGCCCTCGGGCTGACCAGCGAAACGGTGCGCACCGCGATAACCAGCGCCAACGTCAACTCGGCGAAGGGGAGCCTTGACGGCCCGTCGCGGGCGGTGACCCTCTCCGCCAACGATCAGATGCAGTCGGCGGAAGATTACCGCCGGCTGATTATCGCTTATCAGAACGGCGCGCCGATTCGCCTCGGCGACGTCGCCACCGTGGAACAGGGCGCGGAAAACAGCTGGCTTGGGGCATGGGCGAACAATCAGCGGGCGATCGTCATGAACGTCCAGCGCCAGCCGGGGGCCAACATTATCTCGACCGCCGACAGCATCCGCCAGATGCTGCCGCAGCTCACCGAAAGCCTGCCGAAATCGGTTAAAGTTCAGGTGCTTTCCGACCGCACCACCAATATCCGCGCCTCGGTCAGCGACACCCAGTTCGAGCTGATGCTGGCCATCGCCCTGGTGGTGATGATTATCTACGTCTTTCTGCGCAACGTCCCGGCGACGATTATTCCCGGCATCGCCGTACCGCTATCGCTGGTCGGCACCTTTGCGGTGATGGTGTTTCTCGATTTTTCAATTAACAACCTGACGCTGATGGCCCTGACCATCGCCACCGGCTTTGTGGTCGATGACGCCATCGTGGTGATTGAAAACATCTCGCGCTATATCGAGAAAGGCGAAAAGCCGCTGGCCGCCGCCCTGAAAGGGGCCGGAGAGATTGGCTTTACCATTATCTCGCTGACCTTCTCGCTGATTGCGGTGCTGATCCCGCTGCTGTTTATGGGCGATATCGTGGGCCGTCTGTTCCGCGAGTTCGCCATTACCCTGGCGGTGGCGATCCTGATTTCCGCGGTGGTGTCGCTGACCCTGACGCCGATGATGTGCGCCCGCATGCTGAGCCACGAGTCGCTGCGCAAGCAGAACCGCTTCTCGCGCGCCAGCGAGCGTTTCTTTGAGCGGGTGATCGCCGTCTATGGCCGCTGGCTGAGCCGGGTGCTGAATCATCCGTGGCTGACCCTGAGCGTGGCCCTCGGTACGCTGGTGCTGTCGATTATGCTGTGGGTGTTTATTCCGAAGGGCTTCTTCCCGATTCAGGACAACGGCATTATCCAGGGGACGCTGCAGGCGCCGCAGTCGGCGTCGTTCGCCAATATGGCCGAGCGCCAGCAGCAGGTGTCGGCGGCGATACTTAACGATCCGGCGGTGGAAAGCCTTACCTCCTACGTCGGCGTCGACGGTACCAACCCGGCGCTCAACAGCGCCCGCCTGCAAATCAACCTTAAGCCGCTGGACGAGCGCGACGATCGCGTGCAGACGGTGATCGGCCGCCTGCAGAACGCGGTGAGCGGCATTCCCGGCATTGAGCTTTACCTCCAGCCGACGCAGGATCTGACCATTGACACCACCGTCAGCCGCACCCAGTACCAGTTCACCCTGCAGGCCAACTCGCTGGACGCGCTCAGCAACTGGGTCCCGCAGTTGCTGGGCCGACTGCAGGCGCTGCCGCAGCTCTCCGACGTCAGCAGCGACTGGCAGGATAAGGGCCTGGCGGCGTATATCAACGTTGATCGCGATAGCGCCAGCCGTCTCGGCATCAGCATGGCGGACGTCGATAACGCGCTGTATAACGCCTTCGGTCAGCGCTTAATCTCCACCATTTATACCCAGGCGAATCAGTACCGCGTGGTGCTGGAGCATGATACCCAGGCCACGCCGGGGCTGGCGGCGCTGGATAATATTCGCCTGACCAGCAGCGACGGCGGGATTGTGCCGCTGAAATCCATCGCCAGCGTCGAGGAGCGCTTTGCCCCGCTATCCATAAACCATCTCGATCAGTTCCCGGTTACCACCATCTCGTTTAACGTGCCGGACAACTATTCGCTGGGCGATGCGGTCGAAGCGATTCTTGGCGCCGAACAGGCGCTGGCGTTCCCGAGCGATATCCGTACCCAGTTCCAGGGCAGCTCTCTGGCCTTCCAGTCGGCGCTCGGCAGCACCGTCTGGCTGGTGGTTGCCGCGGTGGTGGCGATGTATATCGTCCTCGGGGTGCTGTATGAAAGCTTTATTCATCCGATAACGATTCTCTCCACCCTGCCGACGGCGGGCGTCGGCGCGCTGCTGGCGCTATGGCTGGCGGGGAGCGAACTGGACGTTATCGCGATTATCGGCATCATTCTGCTGATCGGTATCGTCAAGAAAAACGCCATCATGATGATCGACTTCGCGCTGGCCGCCGAACGCGAGCAGGGCATGCCGCCGCGCGAGGCGATCTACCAGGCCTGCCTGCTGCGCTTCCGCCCGATCCTGATGACCACCCTCGCCGCCCTGCTGGGCGCGCTGCCGCTGATGCTCAGTACCGGCGTCGGCGCGGAGCTGCGGCGTCCGCTGGGGATTGGCATGGTCGGCGGTCTGATGCTCAGCCAGGTGCTGACGCTGTTCACGACTCCGGTTATCTATCTGCTGTTCGACCGGCTGTCGCTGTATATGAAGAGCCGGTTCCCGCGGCGTGAGGAGGAGGCGTAGGTGAAGTTTTTCGCCCTCTTCATTTACCGTCCGGTGGCGACGATTCTGATTTCGCTCGCCATTACCCTGTGCGGCATCCTCGGTTTCCGCCTGCTGCCGGTGGCGCCGCTGCCGCAGGTGGATTTCCCGGTCATCATGATCAGCGCCTCGCTGCCCGGCGCGTCGCCGGAGACCATGGCCTCTTCGGTGGCGACGCCGCTGGAGCGCTCTTTGGGGCGGATTGCCGGGGTCAATGAGATGACCTCCTCCAGCTCGCTCGGCAGTACGCGAATCATTCTTGAGTTCAACTTTGACCGCGATATCAACGGCGCGGCCCGCGACGTGCAGGCGGCGATTAACGCCGCGCAAAGCCTGCTGCCGAGCGGCATGCCGAGCCGTCCGACCTACCGCAAAGCCAACCCGTCAGACGCGCCGATCATGATCCTCACCCTCACCTCGGATACCTGGTCCCAGGGTGAACTGTACGACTTCGCCTCTACCCAGCTGGCGCAGACCATTGCCCAGATTGACGGCGTCGGCGACGTGGACGTCGGCGGCAGTTCGCTGCCCGCGGTGCGCGTCGACCTCAACCCGCAGGCGCTGTTTAACCAGGGCGTATCGCTGGACGCGGTGCGCACCGCCATCAGCAACGCCAACGTACGTAAACCGCAGGGGGCGCTGGAAGATACCACCCACCGCTGGCAGGTGGCGACCAACGACGAGCTGAAGACCGCCGCCGAATACCAGCCGCTGATCGTGCACTATAACAACGGCGCGGCGGTGCGCCTCGGCGACGTCGCCAACGTCACCGATTCGGTGCAGGACGTGCGCAACGCCGGGATGACTAACGCCAAACCGGCGATTTTGCTGATGATCCGCAAGCTGCCGGAAGCCAATATCATTGAGACGGTGGACAGCATTCGCGCCCGCCTGCCGGAGCTGCAGCGCACCATCCCGGCCTCTGTCGATCTGCAAATCGCCCAGGACCGCTCGCCGACCATCCGCGCCTCGCTGGAGGAAGTGGAGCAAACGCTGGTCATCTCGGTGGCGCTGGTGATCCTCGTGGTCTTCCTCTTCCTCCGCTCGGGGCGCGCGACGCTGATCCCGGCGGTGGCGGTTCCGGTTTCGCTGATCGGCACCTTTGCCGCCATGTACCTGTGCGGCTTTAGCCTTAACAACCTGTCGCTGATGGCGCTGACCATCGCTACCGGTTTCGTGGTCGATGACGCCATCGTGGTGCTGGAAAATATTTCCCGCCATCTGGAAGCCGGCATGAAGCCGCTGCAGGCGGCGCTGCAGGGGAGCCGGGAAGTCGGTTTTACCGTGCTGTCGATGAGCCTGTCGCTGGTGGCGGTGTTCCTGCCGCTGCTGCTGATGGGCGGCCTGCCGGGAAGGCTGCTGCGCGAATTCGCCGTTACCCTGTCGGTGGCAATCGGCATTTCGCTGGCGGTCTCTCTGACCCTGACGCCGATGATGTGCGGCTGGCTGCTGAAAAGCGGCAAGCCCCACGAGCCGACGCGCAAGCGCGGGGTTGGCCGCCTGCTGGTGGCGATTCAGGGCGGATACGGCAAATCGCTGAAGTGGGTGCTGAAGCACAGCCGCTTAACCGGACTGGTGCTGCTTGGCACCATCGCGCTGAGCGTCTGGCTCTATATCTCAATTCCCAAAACCTTCTTCCCGGAGCAGGACACCGGGGTGCTGATGGGCGGTATCCAGGCGGACCAGAGCATCTCGTTCCAGGCGATGCGCGGCAAGCTGGAGGACTTTATGAAGATCATTCGTGAAGATCCGGCGGTGGACAACGTCACCGGTTTTACCGGCGGCTCGCGGGTCAACAGCGGAATGATGTTTATCACCCTCAAGTCGCGCGATGAGCGCCATGAAACGGCGCAGCAGATTATCGATCGGCTGCGGAAGAAGCTGGCCAAAGAGCCGGGGGCCAACCTGTTCCTGATGGCGGTACAGGATATCCGCGTCGGCGGCCGTCAGGCCAACGCCAGCTACCAGTATACGCTGCTGTCGGACGACCTTGCGGCGCTGCGGGAATGGGAGCCGAAAATCCGCAAAACGCTGGCGGCGCTGCCGGAGCTGGCGGACGTCAACTCCGACAGCCAGAATAACGGCGCGGAGATGGATCTGATCTACGATCGCGATACCATGTCGCGGCTCGGCATCAGCGTGCAGGACGCCAACAATCTGCTGAACAACGCCTTCGGTCAGCGGCAGATCTCAACCATCTACCAGCCGCTGAACCAGTATAAAGTGGTGATGCAGGTCGACCCGGTCTACACCCAGGACGTCAGCGCCCTCGATAAGATGTTTGTGATCAACAGCGAAGACAAGCCGATTCCGCTCTCCTATTTCGCCAAATGGCAGCCGGCTAACGCGCCGCTGTCGGTGAACCACCAGGGGCTGTCGGCGGCGTCGACCATCTCCTTTAACCTGCCTACCGGCAAGTCTCTGTCGGAAGCCAGCGACGCCATCAACCGGGCGATGACCCAGATTGGCGTACCGTCCAGCGTCCGCGGGTCGTTCGCCGGGACCGCGCAGGTGTTCCAGGAGACCATGAACTCGCAGGTGATCCTGATTCTGGCAGCCATTGCCACGGTCTATATCGTGCTGGGGATCCTCTATGAGAGCTACGTTCATCCGCTGACCATTCTGTCGACCATTCCGTCCGCGGGCGTCGGCGCGCTGCTGGCGCTGGAGCTTTTCGATGCCCCGTTCAGCCTAATCGCGCTTATCGGGATTATGCTATTAATTGGCATCGTGAAGAAAAACGCCATCATGATGGTCGATTTCGCCCTTGAGGCGCAGCGCAACGGCAACCTGCCGCCGGAAGAGGCGATCTTCCAGGCCTGTCTGCTGCGCTTCCGGCCGATAATGATGACCACCCTGGCGGCGCTGTTCGGCGCGCTGCCGCTGGTTATCTCCGGCGGCGATGGCTCCGAGCTGCGCCAGCCGCTGGGGATTACCATTGTCGGCGGCCTGGTGATGAGTCAGCTGCTGACCCTGTACACCACGCCGGTGGTCTATCTGTTCTTCGACCGTCTGCGGCTGCGTTTTTCGCGAAAAGTCCCTCAACCGGTAAGCGAATAACATGACAGATCTTCCCTCCAGCGTGCGCTGGCAGCTGTGGATAGTGGCCTTCGGCTTTTTTATGCAGGCGCTGGATACCACTATCGTTAACACCGCCCTCCCCTCCATGGCGCAGAGCCTCGGGGAGAGCCCGCTGCATATGCATATGGTTATTGTCTCCTATGTGCTGACGGTGGCGGTGATGCTGCCCGCCAGCGGCTGGCTGGCGGATCGGGTCGGGGTGCGGAATATCTTTTTTAGCGCCATCGTGCTGTTTACCGCCGGCTCCCTGTTCTGCGCGCAGGCCGCCACGCTCGATCAGCTGATACTCGCCCGCGTGCTGCAGGGCGTCGGCGGTGCGATGATGGTGCCGGTTGGCCGCCTGACGGTGATGAAAATCGTCCCGCGCAGTCAATACATGGCGGCGATGACCTTCGTCACCCTGCCCGGCCAGGTGGGTCCGCTGCTCGGCCCGGCGCTCGGCGGGATGCTGGTGGAGTACGCCTCCTGGCACTGGATCTTCCTGATCAACATTCCGGTCGGCATCGTCGGCGCCATCGCCACGCTGTGCCTGATGCCCAACTACACCCTGCAAACCCGGCGCTTTGATATCTTCGGCTTTATTCTGCTGGCCGCCGGCATGGCGACGCTGACCCTGGCGCTCGACGGTAAAAAAGGGCTCGGGCTCTCCCCCCTGTGGCTGACGGCGCTGGTGGCCATCGGCGCGGCGTCAATGCTGTGCTATCTGTGGCACGCGCGCGGCAACCGCAACGCGCTGTTTAGCCTGAAGCTGTTTACCAACCGCACCTTTTCTCTCGGCCTTGGCGGCAGCTTCGCCGGGCGTATCGGCAGCGGCATGCTGCCGTTTATGACGCCGGTGTTTTTACAGATCGGCCTCGGCTTTACGCCGTTCCACGCCGGGCTGATGATGATCCCGATGGTGCTCGGCAGCATGGGGATGAAGCGCATTGTGGTCCAGGTGGTCAACCGCTTCGGCTATCGCCGGGTACTGGTGACCTCGACGATTGGCCTCGCGCTGGTCAGCTTGCTGTTTATGGCCGTTGCGCTCGCGGGCTGGTACTGGCTGCTGCCGGTGGTGCTGTTCCTGCAGGGGATGATTAACTCCAGCCGCTTTTCTTCAATGAATACGCTGACCCTGAAAGATCTGCCCGACGATCTGGCCAGCAGCGGCAACAGCTTGCTGTCGATGGTCATGCAGCTGTCGATGAGTATCGGCGTCACTATCGCCGGGATGCTGCTCGGTCTCTACGGCCAGCAGCATATCAGTGCCGATGCGGCGATCGCTCATCAGGTCTTTCTCTATACCTACTTAAGCATGGCGGTGATTATCGCGCTGCCGGCGCTGCTTTTTTCCCGCGTACCGGATGACACCACGACCAATACCGTGATTCGTCGCCGTAAAAGGAGTGAGTCTTGAAGTTCTGGCGTCCCGGCATTACCGGCAAGCTGTTTATCGCGATCCTCGCCACCTGCATCGTGCTGCTGATCAGTATGCACTGGGCGGTGCGTATCAGCTTTGAACGCGGCTTTATTGACTATATCAAGCGCGGCAACGAACAGCGCCTGACCATGCTCGGCGATGCCCTGAGCGAGCAGTATGCCCAGCACGGCAGCTGGACGTTCCTGCGCAACAACGACCGCTTTATTTTCCAGTTGCTGAAAACCTTTGAACGCGACAACGATGACCGCTCGCCGCCGGGCCGCGGTATGGGCCACGGTCCGATGGATGAGCCGCACGGTGGCCCCGGCCCGGAAGAGATGCCGCCGGACGCCGCGCCGGACCGGCCGCTCGACGGTCCACGCGGCGATCGTGGCGACCGCGGTCCCGGCCCCGATATGCCTCCGCACGGCTGGCGCACCATGTTCTGGGTGGTCGATCAAAAAGGACGCGTACTGGTGGGCCCGCGCGAACGCGTGCCGAAGGACGGTACCCGGCGCAGTATTATGGTCGACGGCGTTGAGGTTGGCGCGGTCATCGCCTCGCCGGTTGAACGCCTGACGCGCAACACCGATATCAACTTTGACCGCCAGCAGAAACGTACCAGCTGGCTGATTGTCGCCCTCGCCACGCTGCTGGCGGCGCTGGCCACCTTCCCGCTGGCGCGCGGCCTGCTCGCGCCGGTTAAACGCCTGGTTGAGGGGACGCACCGTCTGGCGGCCGGCGATTTCTCCACCCGCGTCGCCGCCACCAGCAGCGATGAGCTGGGGCGTCTGGCCAAAGATTTTAACCAGCTGGCCAGCACTCTGGAACGCAACCAGCAGATGCGCCGGGACCTGATGGCCGATATTTCCCACGAGCTGCGCACGCCGCTGGCGGTGCTGCGCGGGGAGCTGGAGGCGATTCAGGATGGGATCCGCAAATTTACCCCGGACTCCATCGCCTCCCTGCAGGCGGAAGTCGCCACCCTCACCAAACTGGTCGATGACTTACACCAGCTGTCGATGTCCGATGAAGGCGCCCTCTCCTACCAGAAAACCTCGGTGGATATCATCAATCTGCTGGAGGTCGCCGCCGGCGCGTTTCGCGAGCGCTTCGCCAGCCGCGGGCTGTCGATCGGCGTTTCGCTGCCGGAAAGCGCGACGATTTTCGGCGACCGGGATCGCCTGATGCAGCTGTTTAATAACCTGCTGGAAAACAGCCTGCGCTATACCGATAGCGGCGGCGGCCTGCAGATTAGCGCCAGCCAGAGCGGGGATATGCTGGTTCTCGATTTTGCCGATAGCGCCCCCGGCGTCACCGATGAACAGCTGGAGCGGTTGGTTGAGCGTTTTTATCGTACTGAGGGGTCGCGCAATCGTGCCAGCGGCGGCTCTGGTTTAGGGCTGGCGATTTGCCTTAACATTGTCGCGGCCCACGGCGGTACTTTGCGTGCCGGCCATTCGCCTTTGGGCGGGGTTAGCATTAAAGTAGAACTACCTCTGGAACGTAATTTATCGAGAGACGTATGACTGAATTACCTGTTGATGAAAACACGCCACGCATTCTTATCGTGGAAGATGAGCCCAAGCTGGGTCAGCTGCTGATCGATTACCTTCAGGCGGCGGGCTATGCGCCGACGCTGATTAATCACGGCGATCGGGTTCTCCCGTACGTTCGCCAGACGCCGCCGCATCTGATCCTGCTGGATCTGATGCTGCCCGGTACCGACGGCCTGACCCTGTGCCGGGAAATCCGCCGTTTCTCTGAGGTTCCGGTGGTGATGGTCACCGCCAAAATCGAGGAGATCGACCGCCTGCTGGGGTTAGAAATCGGCGCCGATGACTATATCTGTAAGCCCTACAGCCCGCGTGAGGTGGTGGCCCGCGTGAAGACCATTCTTCGCCGCTGCAAACCGCAGCGCGATCTGCAGACGCTGGATGCGGAAAGCCCGCTGATTGTCGACGAAGGTCGTTTTCAGGCTTCCTGGCGCGACAAGCTGCTGGACCTCACGCCCGCCGAGTTCCGCCTGCTGAAAAACCTCTCCCAGGAACCGGGTAAAGTCTTCTCGCGCGAACAGCTGCTGAATCATCTATACGATGATTACCGCGTGGTGACCGACCGAACGATCGATAGCCATATCAAAAACCTGCGGCGTAAGCTGGAGTCGCTGGACGCCGAGCAGTCGTTTATCCGCGCCGTTTACGGCGTAGGGTACCGCTGGGAAGCCGACGCCTGCCGGCTGGCATAATTAGCCCCTGCCCGACTTTTCCCCGGCTCGCGCTGCGCTTAGCCGGGCTACTGGCTCACCGCCGTCTGCGGGCCGGGTCGCCCGGGCAGGCGCGTCAAGCGCCGCCTCCGGGGAAAAAGCAGCGGCTGAAACCGGCAGATAGCGGCCGCTTGATGCATAGCCGGAACTGATTTGCCGTCCGCTTATCGCCAAAGATACCCGACCGATATTTACTCCCCTCCCCCACGGCGCTACAATGCCCGCCCTTAATGTGGGGGCACTCCCCAACTCGCCGTACCGGGTGCGGCGAATCTGACCTGTCATCAGAACGAGAAAATCATGTTTAAACCGGAACTCCTTTCCCCGGCGGGAACGCTGAAAAATATGCGTTACGCTTTCGCTTATGGCGCAGATGCCGTTTACGCGGGCCAACCGCGCTACTCCCTGCGCGTACGTAATAACGAATTCAATCACGAAAATCTGCAGCTCGGCATCAACGAAGCCCACGCGCTGGGTAAAAAATTCTATGTGGTGGTCAACATTGCCCCGCATAACGCTAAGCTGAAAACGTTTATTCGCGATCTGAAGCCGGTGGTGGAAATGGGGCCGGACGCGCTGATCATGTCCGACCCGGGTTTGATCATGCTGGTGCGCGAAAATTTCCCGCATATGGATATTCACCTGTCGGTACAGGCCAACGCCGTCAACTGGGCGACGGTCAAGTTCTGGCAGCAAATGGGGCTCACCCGCGTTATTCTCTCCCGCGAGCTGTCGCTGGATGAAATCGCCGAAATTCGCAGCCAGGTGCCGGAAATGGAGATCGAAATTTTCGTTCACGGCGCGCTGTGCATGGCCTACTCCGGCCGCTGCCTGCTCTCTGGCTATATCAACAAACGCGACCCAAACCAGGGGACCTGCACCAACGCCTGCCGCTGGGAGTATAACGTGCAGGAAGGTAAAGAAGACGACGTCGGTAATATCGTGCATAAGCACGAACCGATCCCGGTGCAGAACGTCGAGCCGACGCTGGGCATCGGCGCGCCGACTGACCAGGTGTTTATGATTGAAGAGGCCAAACGTCCGGGCGAATACATGACCGCTTTCGAAGACGAACACGGCACCTACATCATGAACTCGAAGGATCTGCGCGCGATTGCCCACGTTGAGCGCCTGACCCAGATGGGCGTCCACTCGCTGAAAATCGAAGGCCGCACCAAATCACATTACTATTGCGCCCGTACCGCTCAGGTCTACCGCAAGGCCATTGACGATGCTGCCGCTGGCAAACCGTTCGACACCTCCCTGCTGGATACCCTGGAAAACCTCGCGCACCGTGGCTATACCGAAGGCTTCCTCCGTCGCCACACGCACGATGACTACCAGAACTACGAGCACGGCTACTCCGTTTCCGAACGCCAGCAGTTTGTCGGCGAATTTACCGGCGAGCGCAACGGCCAGCTGGCGGCGGTGGCGGTGAAAAACAAATTTTCCGTCGGCGACAGCCTTGAGCTGATGACCCCGCAGGGCAACGTTAACTTTACCCTCGAGCATATGGAAAACGGCAAAGGCGAACGCATGCCGGTCGCGCCGGGCGATGGTCACACAGTATGGTTGCCTGTTCCGGAAGATATGGCGCTGCAGTATGCGCTGCTGATGCGTAATTTTACTGGTCAGACGACCAGAAACCCGCACAGTAACTAGTTAATTTGGGTTATTTTTTCACGATGTAAAGATATTAGAAACGGATCACATACCGGTTCGTTCAAAGCAGATATCATCCATTTCGCTGAAAAACATAACCCATAAATGCTAGCTGTACCAGGAACCACCTCCTTAGCCTGCGTAATCTCCCTTACGCGGGCTTATTTTTTTATCACTCTCCCGGCCTTCCCTTCCCGCATGCGGTACACTTTATGCATCATTGAGCAACAAAGGTCCCCTGATAATGTCCACGTTTCCAGCCAGCTTACTGATTCTGAATGGTAAAGGCGCCAATGAACCGTCCCTGCGAGAGGCGGTTAAACTGTTACGCGACGAAGGTATCGATATTCACGTCCGCGTCACCTGGGAAAAGGGCGATGCCGTTCGGTTTATCGATGAAGCCCTGACGCTGAACGTCGAAACGGTGATTGCCGGCGGCGGCGATGGCACCATCAATGAGGTGGCGACGGCGCTGGTGGAGCGCGACGGCAATCTGGCGCTGGGGATTTTACCGCTGGGCACGGCGAACGACTTCGCCACCAGCGTCGGCATCCCTCAGGATCTGGCCAGCGCCCTGAAGCTGGCCATCGTTGGCCGCGATGTGGCGATAGATGTTGCACGGGTTAACGATAAGACCGGTTTTATTAATATGGCCACCGGCGGTTTTGGCACCCGAATCACGACCGAAACCCCGGAGAAGCTCAAGGCCGCGCTGGGCGGCGTCTCTTATTTAATCCACGGCCTGATGCGCATGGATACGCTTAAGCCTGACCGCTGCGAAATCCGCGGCGAGAACTTTCACTGGCATGGCGACGCGCTGGTCATCGGCATCGGCAACGGGCGCCAGGCCGGCGGCGGCCAGCAGCTGTGCCCGGAAGCATTAATCAACGACGGCCTGCTGCATCTGCGCATTTTCACCGGCGAAGAGCTAATCCCCGCATTGTTCAGCACCCTGGCCAATCCGGAAACCTCGCCGAATATTATCGACGGCGTCTCATCGTGGTTCGAGATCACCGCTCCCCACGAGATGACGTTTAATCTCGATGGTGAACCGCTAACCGGCAAAACCTTCCGTATGGAGCTGTTACCGGCCGCGCTACGCTGCCGGCTGCCGCCGGACTGCCCGCTGCTACGTTAATCAGGTTTCGCAAAGCAAAGACGGCGCCCGGCTGGTATACAGCAGCCGGGTACGTTCGTTGAGCCGCTGGATGTTAAGGTAAAACGGCACCTGCGGCTGGAGGAAAAACGCTGGCAGGATACGCTTTACATGCTCCTCCTGCTCGGTCTCGCCGATGCTGGCTGAGACGGTTTCCGAACGCAGGAAGTAGTGCTGGCCGTCGCGGGTAAAGCTAAACCAGATGTTCTGATTAATGGTAAACGCAGCGCCCTGCGGCGGCGTAATTTCCCCCCGGACCATCGCCAGCCCGCGATTACTATCAAATACGTAGCGTAAGGAAATATCGCCCTGGTAGCCTGCGTTAATTAGCCGCATCTCGCCGCTGCACTGGAAATGATTGCGCTGCCAGTATTGCCAGGATTTTATCATTATTCCGCTAAGCACCCCGATAAATACGATAGCGATTAACCATTTAATTTCACGCGGGCGCATTGGCTACCTCCTTAATGTAATATTTGGTGAGGCATTGATTATCACGCCATTGACTAAATGGCTGACGGCAGCGAATCACCGACACCCGCGCTTGCCCGGGATAAAGCGTCAAATAAATCCACGAGTATTCTTCACATTCAAATTTGCTGCGCTTGATAAAATTGACATGACGAACGTGATCAACCACATCATTATTGGCAAAGAAATGACATTGTTGCGAAAGTTTAGCAATTATGGGCGAATAAGTTTGCAAATAAGAGTCGAATTCTGTTTGCCACGCAACAAAACCGCCGACCAGACAGCTCAGCAGCGCCGCAAGCCCCCATAACAGAGAGCATCGCGGCCTTAACCGCTTTTTTTCAGGCACACTCGCAGCCGCGACCTCCTCGTGCACGGGCCCATCTACTGGCAACTCTGGCTCCGGCGCCTTCTCCATCTCGCACGACTGAGACTCCGTCACCGATATTGTCGCATCCAGCCTGACGCCAACCCTCGGCAGCGTAATAATAATATCGCCCTCCATGCCCAGCTCTTTAAATGCCCGGCGCAGCAGAGAAATATTCTGGTAGAAACCGTTGCTGGTTACCTGGGAGCCATGCTTTATCCACACTTCCTCGAAAAAGGTTTCGCGGGCAACGGTTTTGCCATCCTGCTGAATAAGCAGCAATAAACAACGGCTGGCCGGCATATTTAATGAAACCGTTTTCGTCTCGTCAGCAATGAGTATTAGAGCACCACGTTGAGGAATAAATGTAATTATTCCATTAATCGTATATGTTTTTTCCATCCTGTTCCCTGAGAATAGTAATCAAGTGGATAAGCGGCATGGGTACCCTACTCTAAATACGGTAATCCTTTATGACGCAGCTGATAACTTAAGATTATTCGCAGGCGAGTTTACTCTATTACTCAGCGGATCTGGAGGCGTAATACGCAGTTTTTCCTTGCAATTAGCAAGGTTTAAATGAATTTACAGCATGGAATATTTTGAGATTTGAAGCGAATCTGGTTATTTATTTCAAAGTGAATAATAAATACAAGTTATGATTCCACATATTTTCATTCATACAACAGATACTTTCATTTTAGATCTAAACACCACTTTTACATTAATAGACGATATTTATAACTATTAATACATATCATTTCAAAGTTTTATCCAAAAACAGGGCGCATTGCCCGCGAGACAATGCGCCATATCGCTTAGTATGCCGCCACCTCGCGCGCCATTTCGCGCGTATATTGCCGGCTGGCGTTTACCAGCATCTGCGTATAGGCCGTTTGCGCCTCGCCGTTGACCAGCGCATCGACCGTCAGGGTTTCAAGGATTTTCCCGTACTGCATTACCGCCACCTTCTGGCATAAATGGGCAATGACGCCCAAATCGTGGGTCACCATCAGGTAAGTGAGTTTAGCCTCCCGCTGCAATTCTGCCAGCAGGTTGAGGATCTCGGCCTGCACCGACACATCCAGCGCCGACGTCGGCTCATCCAGCAGCAGCACCTGCGGCTCAAGGATCAGCGCTCTGGCAATCGCCACGCGCTGCCGCTGACCACCGGAAAGCTGATGCGGATAGCGTTCGCGAAACGCACGATTGAGGCCCACTTTGTCCAGCAGCGCATGAATCCGCCGGTCGCGATCGTGAATGCGATGAATCTGCAGCGGCTCTTCAAGGATATCGCCAATGGTGTGACGGGGATGCAGCGATCCGTACGGGTCCTGAAATACCATCTGCACCTGACGGCAGCGCTCGCGGCTAATCTCATGCCCTAAGCGCTGCCCGTCAATGGTTAACTCCCCCTGCCAGTGGGTAAACAGCCCCGCCAGGCACTTCAGCACCGTGGTTTTGCCGGAGCCGGACTCCCCCACCAGACCGTAGATCTCGCCGGGCTTAACGTGGAAACTAACGTCGTACAGCACCTGGTTACGCTTCTCCCCTTCGCCAAACGCGAGGTTGAGACGTTGAACTTCAATCATCATCCACTCCTTATTCCGTTAACCAGCTGGCCTGGCGCTGCAGCACCGGCAGTATCGGGCGACGATGCTGCATATCCGGCAGCGAGTTAATCAGCCCCTGAGTATAGGGATGACGGGCGTTATCGAGGTCGCAGGCGGCAATAGACTCCACCACCCGTCCGGCGTACATCACCAGCACGCGGTCGCAAAAGCTGCGCACCAGGTTGATGTCGTGGCTAATAAAAATCAGCCCCAGCCCGCGCGACTGAACCAGATCATCCAGCAGGCCCAGCACCTGCAGGCGCACCGACACGTCCAGCGCGGAGGTCGGCTCATCGGCAATCACCAGCTCCGGGTCGGTAATCAGCATCATGGCAATCATGATGCGCTGCCCCTGTCCGCCGGATATCTCATGCGGATAAAGCTGATAAACGCGCTCCGGCTGGCGAATACGCACCACCTCCAGCATCTCCAGCGCCTTTGCCTTCGCCTCATCTTTGCGCCCGGGATGATGGGTCAGCCAGGCCTCGGCAATTTGCTTACCGACGCAGACCACCGGATTAAGCGAATATTTCGGGTCCTGCATAATCATGGAGATACGTTTGCCGCGCACGCCGCGCATCTGCGCTTCAGTAAGTTGCAGCAGATCGAGGTTGGCAAACTGCATCCGGCTGGCGCTGACGCGGGCCTTTTTCGGATGCAGCTGCAGCAGGGCGCGCCCAACGGTGGATTTACCTGAACCGGACTCGCCGACAATGGCCAGCTTTTCGCGCCCCAGCTGGAAGGAGACGCCGCGCACGGCATGGGTCACCGCGCTGCCGTTAACAAAGTCGACGCACAGATCGCGCACGTCGAGCAGCGGAGCATTATTCGCTGCGGGGATCGAGGATGTCACGTAGGCCATCTCCTAAGAAGTTAAACGCTAAGCTGTTGATCAGAATCGCCAGCCCCGGAATCGTAACCACCCACCAGCACTCCATCATGTAAGTGCGCCCGCTGGAGATCATCGCCCCCCACTCCGGCTCCGGCGGCTGCGCGCCGAGCCCGAGAAAGCCCAGACCGGCCGCGGTCAGAATGATCCCGGCCATATTCATGGTGATACGGATAATGACCGAGGGCAGACACAGCGGCACGATATGGCGCCAGAGGACGCGGGCCGATGATGCGCCCTGCAGACGTACGGCGGAGATAAAATCGGCCTGGCGCAGAGAGAGCGTTTCGGCGCGCGCCAGGCGGGCTATCGGCGGCCAGGCGGTGAGCGTGATGGCGATAACCACGTGCTCCAGCCCCGGACCTAAGGCGGCGACAAACGCCAGCGCCAGGACCAGACTCGGGAAGGAGATGAAAATATCGGTGACGCGCATCAGCACCATATCGACCTTACCGCCAAAATAGCCGGCGCTGACGCCGAGCAGCAGCCCGAGCGGACCGACGGTCACCGAGACCAGCAGCACGATATAGAGCGTGATGCGCGAGCCGTACACCAGGCGGCTAAAGATATCCCGGCCAAACTCATCGGTGCCGAACCAGTGCTGCGCGTTCGGCGCGACCAGCGCGCTGTTGAGGTCCTGCACCAGCGGGTTATACGGCGCAATCAGCGGCGCGAAAATCGCCACCACCAGCAGCAGAAAGATAATTCCGCCGCCGATGGCCGTTAGCGGGTTGCGCGCCATTTTGCCGATAAACCCGACGGCCCGCGCCGCCGCGCGTTGCAGCCGCTGACGGCCTTCGCCCGTGCCGCCCGAAAGCGGCGAATCCAGAGAAACGGTCATGATTTTGTCCTCGGGTCAAAGAATTGATACAGCATGTCGGAGAGCAGGTTGAGCATCACGAAGATCGCCCCCACCAGCAGCACGCAGCCCATTACCGCATTCATATCGCCCAGCAGCAGGCTACCGGTGAGGTAGGAGCCGAAACCCGGCCACGAGAAGACGGTTTCAATCAGCACCGCGCCTTCCAGCAGCGCGCCGTAGGCCAGCGCCACCACCGTCAGCAGCTGTACGAGGATATTGCGAAACGCATGGTTCCAGATGACCTGACGCTCGGTCAGCCCCTTCACCCGCGCGGTAATAATGAACTCCTGCGACAGCTGGGCCAGCATAAAGCTGCGGGTCATGCGGCTGATGTAGGCCAGCGAGTGAAAGCCGAGCAGCGAGGCGGGCAGAATCAGGTGATTAATAGCGTTCCAGAAGACCTGACCGTTGCCCGCCAGCAGCGCATCAACGGTCATCAGCCCCGTGCGGCGCGGCACCATACCGTCCAGGCCAAGGTCCACCCGTCCGGCGCCGCCCACCCAGCCGAGCCAGGCGTAGAAGACTAAAAGCCCCATCATCCCGACCCAGAAAATCGGCGTCGAGTAGCCCGCCAGGCTGATAATGCGCACGACATAATCGGCGACGCTATTGCGCCGCGCCGCCGCCAGCACGCCCAGCGGAATACCGAGGCCCGCGCCGACGAGAATCGCCATCGTCGCCAGCTCCATGGTGGCCGGGAAGACGCGGATAATGTCGTCCACCACCGGTTTCCCGGTCAGCAGCGCGTTGCCCAGATCGCCGTGCAGCAGGTTGACGAAATAGATGCCAAACTGGGTGGTCAGCGATTTATCAAACCCCAGCTGATGGTAAACCTGCTGGTAGGTACTCTGGTCAGCGTCCGGGCCAACAATCGCCAGCACCGGGTCGATGGGCATGACGCGGCCAATAGTGAAGGTCAACAGCAGCAGGCCGAACAGCGTAATCACCACCTGCAGCAGTCGTTTTGATAAGCGCCGGCCGCGTGAGCCGGGCGCAAGGATTGCGATACTCATCCTTTTTCTCCTTCGCGGACTTTATCGACGTCACGCAGAAAAGTGGTGGCAGAGGGGTGCGGCTGATACTGCCGCACCTCGTTACGCACCACCACGGAATCGACCATCTGCGAAAGCGGAATAAGGGCCGGGACCAGCTGGTCGTAGCGCGTCTGGATGGCCTGGTAGTCGGCCACCTGTTTTTGCGGATCGCGTTCCAGCAGGGCGCGGTCAATCATCGCGTTGAGCTGCGGGTCGTAAAAGCCGGTGCGCCAGCCCTGGAAGTTGGTCAGGCGCGCCTCATCGCTGTTATCCGGGTTATAGACCAGCGCGCGCAGGCTGGAGTGCGGGTGCGGCTCCATTCCGCTGCCGCCGCGTCCTACCAGCAGGTCAAATTTACGCTCGCGCATCGCGCCGTAGATCTGGTTACCGGTGCCGGTGATAATTTTGGCGTTAATCCCCGCCTGCATCAGCGTCGACTGCACGGCGATAGCAATGTTCAGGAACGGCTGATCCGAGAGGACCCGCAGCGTGGTATCAAAGCCGTTGGGATAGCCTGCTTCCGCCAGCAGCTTTTTCGCCCGCGCCACGTCCAGCTTATAGCCCGGGTCGGGCAGCGTTGACGGCATGCCCGCCTTAATCGGCCGCTGGTGCAGCACCCCGTAGCCCGGCATCAGCGCTTTATTGATGCCCTGGTAGTCAATCAGATAGCGCACCGCTTCGCGCACTTTCGGATGGGCGAAGTGCGCCTCTTTCATGCTCATCGCCACGTAGTACATGGTGCCGCGCTGCACCGCGTCGACGGTCAGCTGGGGGTCGCTGCGCAGGGCGTTGATGTCGGAAACCGCCATATTGTTGGCAATATCGAGGTCGCCTTTTTCGATCATCAGGCGCAGGGTTTGCGACTCCTGGAAATGGCGCAGCACCACGCGGCTCATTTTCGCCTCGCCGCGCCAGTAGTCAGGATTGCGCTTCATGCGCAGCACATCTTTCGCCTGCCAGGTTTCCAGCGTGAACGGCCCGGAACCGGCTTCATGGGTGGTCAGCCAGCGGTTACCCCAGTCGTTATCCTGCTGGTGGCTTTGCACCGTTTTGCTGTCGAGCACTCCGAGGTTGCCCAGCGCCGCCAGCGAGTAGATCACCAGCTGCGGGTCGTTATCTTTGGGCAACACGATCTGCACCGTGAAGCTGTCCGGCGCGCTGACCTGGCCGTCGATGTTTTTCTGACTGAAGCCGTAGGATTTCCATACCGAGGCCTGCGCCAGGTTGAGGTGCAGGATGCGCCGCATCGACCACACCACGTCGGCGGCGGTCAGCGGATTGCCGGAGTGAAATTTCACGTCGTCGCGCAGATGAAAGGTCAGGGTTTTGCCGTCGGGGCTGATATCCCAGGATTTCGCCAGCGCGGGCTTAACGTTGGTGAGCTGCTCAGGGTCAAGCTCCACCAGCGAGTCGTAGAGGTTGACCACGATCCCCACCACTTCATTACCGGTCATCGCCGCCGGGTCCAGGGTGAGCAGGTTATTCATATTCATACCGATGATGAGCTGGTCGGGCGGCGTTTTCGCCATCGCCGCCCCGCTCCCCATCGACACGGCGAGCGCGAGCAAGCACGCTGCCAGTCGGGAGGTTTTTTTCATATCTCTGTTTGCCTGTACTGTAGGGTACATGTTGCCGGATGACGGCATTTTCGCCTTATCCGGTCTACCGGGCCGCAGACCCGATAAGCGCAGCGCCATCGGGCATTTATTTTTTTGAATCAGTCGTGGCTAACGGTATTGGCTTCGATATACGCAAAATTAATGTCTTCGCCGAGGCCCGGACGTTGTGACAGATGCACAAAGCCCTGGTCATCCATCGGGTCAACAAGGCTGTTGAGATAAGCCGCCGGTTCATCGTAGTCGAGGAACGGATGCAGCAGGCCGCGCTCGTACCAGCGGCAGTTGCGGATCGCCCCGACCACCGCCAGGCTTGCCGCGCCGTTGCCGTGGACTTCGCAATCCATGCCGAAAGATTCCGCCAGCGCCGCGACCTTCATGGTCGGGGTAATACCGCCCACGCCGTTAGCGCCGGCGCGCAGAATGTCGCAGGCTCCGGCTTTCACCCATTCGGCGCGCATGCGGTGCTTACCGCCGAAGCTCTCCGGCCCGACGATGGGGATCGACAGGTTTTCCGCCAGCCACGCGTAGGAGGACATCGAATCCTCCTCCATCGGCTCCTCAAACCAGGCGAAGTTGAGTTTTTCCAGCTCTTTGCCGATCCACAGCGCCTCGGCGCGGCTGTACCAGTGATAGCCGTCAATCATCAGGTCAATATCCGGCCCCACCGCTTCGCGCACCGCCGCGCAGGCTTTAATGTCCATTTTGGGATTGGGCGCAAAAGAGATTGGCGGCATCCAGGTGTGCAGCTTGATGGCCTTGTAGCCGCGGGCGACCAGCTTTTCGGCAAAGGCGGCATACTCCTCCGGGGTCGACAGACCGCCCGGCAGATCGTCGCCGCACATCGTGCTGCCGTAGGCCGGGACGATGTCGCGATAGCCGCCGAGCAGCTTGTAAACCGGCATCTTAAGGCTGCGGCCTATCAGGTCCCACAGCGCCTGTTCAACAAACGACAGCGCGCGCTCGGTCAGCTGGTGAGCGCTGCCGCGCTGCCAGTGGTTAAGATCCTGCCAGATACGCTCGCGGTTAAACGGGTCCTGCCCCACCAGCACCTTGCGGAAAAAGGTATTCACCACGAACGGGCGCACCACTTCCGGAGGCGCAAACGAAAAGCCCTGCGCGCCATCATCGGCGGTGATGGTCAGCATCGCCATTTTGGCCATGCTTTCAGCCCCCGGATGGGAGTGCCCGGCGCTGTCGGAAACCCGACGCGTGGGATACTGGAAAACGGTGACATTTACAGATTCAATTTTCATGCTCGGTCCTTATCACGGCCAAATCCGATCGATAGAAGCAAATCGGCAAAGTGGTTTCACATTATTGAAAATACGTTTCAATATCTAATCTAAGCACAATTACGCAGCAGTGCCTCGGACAAACACCGCTAAGCAAGGCAATAAATTTGGGCATTGGCACAACAAGGCGTGACTGTTTTCACAAAAGATAAGCGAAATGTGAGGCGGATCGGCATGGTGAAAAAGGGGGGCGTGAGCGCAGAAAAGAGAGTAACCGACCGTGTACATCCCGGGATTTTCTGCGCTCACGAAAGGGTGAGTTATTCGACCGCCTCCGCCTCGGCGGTAAGGGCTTCCAGCAGTTCAGGCAGCGCCCGATAGCGGCCAGCGGCGCCCTGAAAACGCGCGTGCTGGCTATCTTCGGCAATCACTATCGTGGCAATCCCCGCCGCCCGGGCGGCGCTAAAGCCGTTGAAGCTGTCTTCGATCACCAGGCACCGGCTGGCGTCGAGATTCAGCTTATCCAACGTCGTCAGATACACCGCCGGATGCGGCTTGCCCTGCGCTTCATCGTCCGCGCTGCAAATCACATCAAAATAGTGCCAGAGCGAGAGCTTGTTCAGCACGGCGGCGATAACCTGCCGGGACGAGGAGGTGGCGAGGGCAATTTTATAACCGGCATGGCGAAAATAGCGTAACGCCTCATGCACGCCGCGCATCGGCTCGCCTTCGGCGGCGATCAGGCCGGTAATACGCTGCAATATCGCGGCCTCAAGCCGCTGCGGGGCAAGCTCAAGCTGGCAATAGCGGCACCAGGTGCGGGCAATATCGTCGAGGCGTTTGCCTTTGGTCAGGGTTTCGCACTCCTCGACGCTCGCCGTTGCCCCCCACTGCGCGAGGGCGTCGATTTGCGCCTGCCGCCACAGGGCTTCGGAATCAATAATTACGCCATCCATGTCAAAAATCACTGCCTGAATACTCATCATCCACCTCATTAAGGCCGGCATGCCTGGCATGCCGGCCGCATCACCTTAAGAGAACTCCACCTGCTCGCTGGCCGGCGCTTCCTTGTGGGTAAAACCCGGCTGCTCGACGCGAATAAACGCACAGAGGAAAAAAGCCGCCACGTACAGCGCGGTATAGGCGATCACCACCCCGATGGTGCTGAAGAACGGGAGCAAAATCACCGCAATGGCCGGCGCGAGAAAGTTCGACATCCCCGCCGACAGGTTATATACCGAAATGGCCGCGCCTTTGTGCTGCGGCTCCAGCGCCGGGAAAACGGCCGCCAGCGGTACGAACGCGGCGACAAAGATCCCCAGAGCGATAGCCGGAAGCAGCGCCATCGCGAAGTTATGTCCGAAGTGCTGCGGAATGTAATAAAACGCCAGGCTGGAGAGCGCCATGCCGATGCAGCCGAACCAGCGCACCACCTTCATCCAGCCCAGTTTTTCACCCAGAATGCCCCACAGCACGTTCGAAAAAATGGTGGTGAAGAAGAAGACCGCCCACACCTGCAGCCATTCCGAGGTAGTAAAGCCCAGCTCATCGACGAACATCATCGGCATAATCACCGCAAAGCCGAACAGCGACAGGGTGTTGATAATTCGCACCATGCTCGACAGCAGAATATTGCGGTTGGTATAGAGCAGCGTCGCCGCGCGGCCCAGTTCGGCAAACTTCTCGCGGGTGGTCAGGTTCTGCATATGGTGCGGCGTTTTAATATGGCGCAGGGAAGCCAGCGCAATGATGCCGCCGGTGACGCAGAAAGCCAGCGCCAGCCACAAAGTCCCCAGCTCGCCGATATGCGGGATGGTAAAGCTCGGAATATAGCTGCCGAACACGCCGATGCCGATCGAGTAAACTGCCCAGAACCAGCCGATCGCCGAGCTGGCGTTATCGCTTTTCACGTTGTGGATAATGGCGACGATAAACGAGTAAAGGAACAGCGGATACGCGAAGCCGCGGATGCCGTAGAAAACCAGGATCAGGGCATAGTTCGCGTGACCAAGGCCGAAAACGAGGAACAGCACGTGGAACACGCACCACAGCACGAAGCCAATCATCATGGTCTTCAGCGGCGTGATGATTTCCGCCACCACGCCGGAGATCCACGCCGACAGCGCGGCGGCCAGGCCGTAGAGGGTAAAGGCGAACGATGCCTGCGCCGGGGAGAACCCGAGCTCTTTGATGTAGTGCGACAGGAATGCCAGTTCAAAACCGTCGCCGGTCATAAATACGGCAATGGCGATGTATCCCCAGAGCAGGTTCAGGGGTAAACCGAGCCACTGTTTATTATTGATGGACATAATGACCTCGTTTTTAGGGTACAGGAGGCCGCTCCGGTCAGTTCACCGGAGCGGTTATGGTGATAAAAATTAATGCTGCCGATAGTTCAGATCGTTTAAATACAGGGCCTTAAACTGCGCATAGCGCCGCATCAGGGTTTGATGGCGTACCGGGTCCGCGCGCCAGGTCTGCCAGATCTCCGGTTTTTCACAGACTTCGGTAATCGGTTTGCCCGCCGCCAGGCAGGCCAGCCGCGCCGCGCCCAGCGCGCCGCCGGTCTCACCGCCTTTGTGGGTCACCACCGGCATATCGAGGATATCGGCCAACAGCTGCGCCCAGAACGGGCTGCGGGCGCCGCCGCCAACCAGCGAACATTGTTCGATCTGCGTACCGCTCTCTTTCAGTACCTGCAGACCGTCGCTGATGCCGAAGCTCACCCCTTCCAGCACCGCGTAGCCGAGCTGGGCGCGCAGGCTGGAGTGGGTCATGCCCCAGAACATGCCGCGCGCGTCAGGATCGTTGTGTGGCGTACGTTCGCCGGAGAGATAGGGTAAGAAGAACGGCGCGTGGGACTTCTCCTCTTCGCTAAGTTCGGCAATCTCCTCCAGCAGCGCCACTTCCGTAGTGCCGGTCAGGCGGCAGAACCACTGCAAACAGCTGGCGGCGCTGAGCATCACGCTCATCTGATGCCACAGATTCGGCAGCACGTGACAAAACGCATGGACCGCCGACTGCGGAGCCGGACGATAGGCGTCGGTCACCACAAACAGCACCCCGGAGGTGCCAAGCGAAATGAACGCATCCCCGGGCGAAACCGCGCCGACGCCTATGGCGCTGACCGCGTTATCGCCGCCGCCTCCGGCTACCGCTACCGAGGCGTTCAGCCCCCAGCGTTCGGCCACCTGCGGGTCAAGGGTGGCGGAAACCTCGCAGCCTTCGACCAGGGTCGGCATCTGGCTACGCGCCAGGCCGCATTTATCCAGCAGAGCGTCGGACCAGTCGCGCTTCGCCACGTCCAGCCACAGCGTCCCGGCGGCGTCGGACATATCGGAGACTTTTTTACCGGTCATCCGGTAGCGCAGATAATCCTTCGGCAGCAGCACCGTAGCGGTGCGCTGAAAGTTTTCCGGCTCATGGCGACGCACCCACAGCAGCTTCGGCGCGGTAAAGCCGGGCATCGCCAGGTTTCCCGCCACCTGATGCAGCTCCGGCGCCATCTCTTCCAGCTCCGCGCACTCCGCGGCGCAGCGGGTGTCGTTCCACAGGATTGCCGGGCGAATCACCTCCCCCTCGGCATCCAGCAGAACCGCGCCGTGCATCTGCCCGGAAAGGCCAATGGCCTTAATGGCCGGCCAGTGCTGGGCGCATTTTTCCCGCAGCGTGGTCATCAGATACTCCGTCGCCTCCCACCATGACTGCGGCGACTGTTCTGACCAGTGCGGATGGGGCCGCTGAATGCTCAGCGGCGCGCTATGGCTGGCGATAACCTCATTGTTCTCATCAATGACCAGCGCTTTGACTTCCGATGTGCCGAGATCGATACCCAGATACATAGCCACCTCTTAGTTAATCAGCGTATAAACGGCCGCCACTTTTTCGCGCATCAGCGCGAGGAAATCGGCGTTTTCGGCCAGTTCGCCAAACAGCGCTTTATCGCGGGCGTAAAGGGCCAGCGGATCGTTGGCTTCAAACATCTGATGCACCCCCTCGGCGTCGAGGATGCCGTCCTGGTACTCATACGGCAGGGTGCCCTTGTGCCACTGCTCCATAAAGACGAAGAACAGCGCGGGCAGCATGGCGGTGGCTTGCGGGCGAACGCCGCACTGGTAGCACTCCTGCAGGGTTGGGGCGATCATCGCCGGAATTTTCGAGAAGCCATCGGCGGCGACGCGCTGGTTGGTGTCCTGGATATATGGGTTGGTAAAGCGTTTGAGCACCACGTCGCGATAGGCCGGCAGGTCAATGCCATTATCGCCGAGGCATGGGATCACATCTTCCGTAACGTAGCGGTCGGCAATGGCGTAGATGAAATCCGTTAGCGTGCTTTCATGAATGTACTGCTGGCCAATTAACGTTCCCGCCCACGCAATGCAGCTGTGCGACGAGTTCAGAATGCGAATTTTCGCCTCTTCGTAAGGAATCACCGACGCCACCATCTCAACCCCGACCGCTTCCAGGTTCGGGCGTTCATCGCGGAAGTTGTTTTCCACCACCCACTGGATAAAGGTCTCGCCCATCACCGGCGCTTTATCGTCAATGCCGGTCTGCGCTTTGATGCGCGCGGGCAGGTCCGCCGCCGGGCGCGGGGTGATGCGGTCGACCATGGTGTTCGGACAGGTGGTGTTGGCGGCCATCCAGTCAATCACCGCCTGCTTGCCGGTTAGCTGCAGGAACTCAACCATACCGTCGTGGAAGCGTTCGCCGTTATGGCGCACGTTATCGCAGTTCAGCAGAGTCAGCGGCCCGGCGTTGTCCGCCATACGCTTTTCCAGAATCCGCGCGATAGTGCCGTAAATCGTTTTGCACTCCCCTGCCAGATCGGCCTGCAAATCGGGGTTGCTGGTTTCCAGCTTATGGCGGGTATTCAGGTAGTAGCCACCTTCCGTCACGGTGAAGGCGATGACTTTGGTCTGCGGGTTTGCCCCTTCGTTAATCAGCGGCTGCAGCCCGGCCTGCCACGGCAGCAGTTTCTGAATGGAGGTGATCTCTTCATATTCACGTTCCCCTTCCGGGCTGACGGTTTCCAGCACGTAGCGCCCGCCCTGCGCCGCCAGCGCCTGAACCACCTGTTCGGCGTCGTTGCGGATATTCCCCGCCGCGATGTGCCAGCGTTTATCTCCGGAAGCGATCAGACGATGCAGATACCACGCCTGATGCGCGCGATGAAAAGAACCCAGACCAATGTGAAGCCATGTGAATTGATTGTTCATGTTCTGCTCTCCTTGAGTTGATGGCCTCACTGTAAATGATCAATTGACCAAAATAAGAGCCACGGATCACAAAAGAACAATTACCCAATAAAATTACAAATGACCAGAAAAGAGCAAAAGCTTGCCAGTTTTCCCGACCACGGCGAGAATGCGGGTATTCGCCGGGCGAAATTATCGCCGCGGCCCGACACTTAGGGCAGGAAAGCATGAGCAAAGAAGATGATATCCGGCTGGATCAAAAGGTCCGCGCCGCGTGGATGTACTACATCGCCGGGCAGAATCAGAGCGAGATCGCCAGCCAGCTTGGCACGTCGCGGCCGGTGGTACAGCGGCTGATCGCCGCCGCGAAAGAAGAAGGGATTGTGTCGATTAGCCTGCACCACCCGGTAGCGAACTGCCTCGACTATGCGCAGCTGCTGCAGGAGAAGTACCGGCTTATCGAGTGCAATATCGTCCCCGCCTTTAACGAAGAAAGCACCCTGGATAGCGTCTCCTTCGGCTGCTATCAGCTGATGGCCCGCTATCTGCAGGATGATAAAGAGAAAATCATCGGCCTGGGTTCCGGCCTGACCCTGAAAAAAGCGCTGCAGCGCATCGACTTCGACAGTCTGAACACCCGCTGCGTCGCCCTGATCAGCGCCATGGACGCCGACGGTCAATGTAACTATTACGATGACGTCCCGCTGCTGCTGACCAGCAAAATTAAGGCCAAGTACTATCAGTGGCCCGCGCCGCGCTACGCGCAGACCCAGGACGAGTACGACATGTGGTGTACCAGCCGGCTGTTTCGCAGCGTTTCCGCCGTCGCCCGCCGGGCGGACGTTATTTTTGTCGGCATTGGGCCATTAGGTACCCAAAGCCCCATCTTCAAAGATGGCTTTATCAATCAGGCGCAGATGGATGAGCTGACCGCACGCGGCGGCATCGGCGAGATCATGGGACGCTTTATCGATGCCGAAGGTGGCGTGGTGGAGAGCGAAATCAACAGAATGATCACCAGCTACGATATCCGCCAGAACCAGTGCCCGCGCATCGCGGTGGCGTGCGGCGAGTACAAACGCCCGGCGATTCTGGCGGCGCTTAAAGGCGGCTGGATCAACGGCCTGGTGACCGACGAGCACACCGCCCGCTGGCTGCTGACGCGCTAACGGCGGCAGCCGGATCAGCGGCTGCTCATCAACAGCGGCGGGATTTCAATCCGCTGCTGCCCGGCCTCGCCGGCGTCAATAATCGTGAACACCGCTTCCAGCATCGCCGGCACGTCCTGCTGCACCATGTCGATATCGTGCCCCAGCAGATAGACAAACGGGTCCCAGTCGAAGCAGCCCATCGGCGGCTGCTCGCTGCCGGTAAGTCCCGCCTGCGACAGCCAACGCACCACCCCTTCCAGCGATATTGTCGAGTTGACAAATAGCCCCGGCAATGGGGTCTTCGCGGTAGCAAACCGCTCCTGCAGGCAGGCCTCAACTTTGCCTTTTGAATAGCCGGGCGCCAGGATATTTTCCTGCGGCACAACCAGCCCCTGCTCCCGATGCGCATCGTGGAAGCCGCGTAAACGCTCGCGGGTGTTATGGTCGCTGCTGCGCCCGCCGATAAAGGTCAGCGGCGCCAGCGCTCCCCGGCGGCGAGCGCTGTTGGCGAGGATTTTGTGGGTCAGCGCCTTCGCGCCGCCGTAGTTATCCGATATCACCGACGGGGCGACAGAGCCCGGCAGGTCGAGATTGACCGTGGGCACGCCTGCCTGCTGGCACAGGGCGGTAATTTTGTCCGGATTGGTTGCCCCGGTGGCCACCACCCAGTCAACCTGCCAGGAGAGCATCGCTTTTACCGCTTCGATCTCCAGCTCCGGCCTCCGGCGCGTACAGGTGATAATCGGCAGCAGGCCGCGCTCGCGGGCCATCTCCTCAAAGCGCTCCGCCACCGAACCGAAATAGCGGTTATCGTATTTGGGGATAATCATACCGATGACGCGCGATTTTTTGCTGCGCAGCATGCTGGCCTGGCGGTTAATCGCATAGCCCTGCTCCTCGGCAATCCGCGTCACCTTTTCGGCAAGCTTCGCGCTGATGCGGCGCTTTTTCCAGTTGCCGTTGAGGATAGCGCTCACCGCGCTCGCCGAAACGCCGGACAGTTCCGCCAGGTCGTAAATCGTGATTTTCTTCATTTTCCCAACTTGCGTCACAAAATCATTTCGCTGTTAATTTCCCCACTTGCTCAATCGATGAAGCTAGCGCAACATGAGCTTCATCGATTGAGCTTCCATTTTACTTCCCGAAGTATTAACGCATTCAGCGTGAATACGCCAGCGAACATCAAAAAAATGACGCTCATATTCAATACCTTAACAAGTTTTCGTCTCCAGCGTCGAACGCGATGCCCTCGCGTTCGATAGTTCCAACCAGACTCTGTAAAGGATTATAAAATGAACCACTCTGTCTCCTCTATGAATACTTCCCTTAGCGGTAAAGTCGCCGCCATTACCGGCGCGGCGTCCGGTATCGGCCTCGAATGCGCCAGAACCCTGCTGGGCGCTGGCGCAAAAGTGGTGCTTATCGACCGTGAAGGCGAGAAGCTCAACAAACTTGTCGCCGAACTCGGCGAAAACGCCTTCGCCCTGCAGGTTGACCTGATGCAGGCGGATCAGGTCGATAATATTCTGCAGGGTATTTTGCAGCTTACCGGGCGTCTCGATATTTTCCACGCCAACGCCGGAGCTTACATCGGCGGGCCGGTGGCCGAGGGCGATCCGGACGTGTGGGACCGCGTGCTGCACCTCAACACCAACGCCGCCTTCCGCTGCGTGCGTAGCGTCCTGCCGCATCTTATCGCGCAAAAGTCCGGGGACATTATCTTCACCAGCTCTATCGCGGGGGTGGTGCCGGTGATCTGGGAGCCTATCTATACCGCGTCGAAATTTGCCGTCCAGGCGTTTGTTCATACTACTCGCCGCCAGGTTTCGCAGTACGGCGTGCGCGTCGGCGCCGTGCTGCCGGGCCCGGTGGTCACCGCCCTGCTGGACGACTGGCCGAAAGCCAAAATGGACGAAGCGCTGGCCAACGGCAGCCTGATGCAGCCGATTGAGGTGGCCGAGTCGGTGCTGTTTATGGTGACGCGCTCGAAAAACGTCACCGTGCGCGACATTGTGATCCTACCGAACAGCGTGGATCTCTGACCGTTCAACCAGACTGTGTGAGAGGATGTTATGCAAATCGATACGCAACATATTATTGGCGTCGATGTCGGTTCGGGCAGCGTTCGCGCCGGGGTGTTCAATCTGCGGGGCGAGCTTCTCGCCCACGCGACCCGGGAAATTACCCTGTTTCGCAGCGCCGGAAGCGTGGTCGAACAGTCGAGCCGCGAGATCTGGCAGGCGGTGTGCTACTGCATTAAAACGGCGGTGGCCAGCGCCGGGGTCGCGCCGTCATCGATTGCCGGGATCGGCTTCGATGCCACCTGCTCGCTGGTGGTGATTGGCGATAACGACGCCCCGCTGGCGGTCGGGCCTTCGGAAGATGCGGAGCGCAACATTATCGTCTGGATGGATCACCGCGCCACCGGGCAGGCGGAAAAGATCAACGCCACGGGCCACGCGGTGCTGCAGTACGTCGGCGGTAAAATCTCGCCGGAGATGGAAACGCCGAAAATTCTCTGGCTGAAGGAGAACCGCCCGCACATTTATCAGCAGGCGCGCCACTTCTTCGACCTCGCCGATTATCTCACCTGGCGCTCAACCGGCGATTTAGCCCGCTCGGTCTGTACCGTGACCTGTAAATGGACCTACCTGGCGCATGAACAACGCTGGGATGCCAGCTACTTCCGCCAGATTGGCCTCGAAGAGCTGGCGGATGAAGATTTTGTCCGCATCGGCCAGCGGATTGTCGATCCGGGAACCCCCTGCGGCGACGGCCTTTGCGCCACGGCGGCAGAGGAGATGGGCCTGCCGGTCGGTACTCCGGTGGCGGTCGGGATGATCGATGCCCACGCGGGCGGTATCGGCACCGTCGGCGTGCTTAACGGCGCGGTTAACAATATGGCCTACGTCTTCGGCACCTCCTCCTGCACCATGACCACCACTCAGGAAGCGGTGTTCGTGCCCGGCGTCTGGGGGCCATATTACTCGGCGATGGTGCCGGGGTTCTGGCTGAGCGAAGGCGGGCAGAGCGCGGCCGGAGCGGCCATCGACCAGCTGCTGAGCTTCCATCCCGCCGCCGCCGAGGCTAAGGCGCTGGCCAGGGCGCGCGGCGTCCCGCTGCCGGTTTATCTTGCCGATAGCGTGCTGGCGAAAGTGGAACGTCCTTCTGCCGCGGTCAAACTCGCCGCCGGGCTGCACGTGGTGCCTGAATTTTTAGGTAATCGGGCGCCGCTGGCCGACCCGCATGCGAAAGCGATTATCGCCGGGCTGGGGATGGAGCGGGATCTGGACAACCTGATGGCGCTCTACGTCGCCGGATTGTGCGGTATCGGCTACGGCCTGCGGCAGATTATTGACGCCCAGAAAGCGTGCGGCATCCACAGCGAGCATATCGTCATCAGCGGCGGAGCCGGGCAGCATCCGCTGGTGCGCCAGCTGCTGGCGGACGCCTGCGGAGTGAGCGTGGTGAGTACCGAATCCAGCGAACCGGTGCTGTTAGGTTCGGCGATTCTCGGCGCGGTGGCCGGCCAGATCGCCCCGTCCCTGCCGGAAGCGATGAAGCAGTTTACCCGGGTGGATAAAACCTACCGCTGCGTTGCCCAGTATAGCGCCGATCATCAGCGGCGCTATGAAGCGTATAAAACGCTACAGCACACGGCGCGGCTGATTCGCGAGTAAGCAAGATCCCGGGCTGCGGCGTAAACGCCCTACCCGGGCTACCAGACCGCACGAAACCGTAGCCCGGCCAGGCGTAGCGCCGCCACGCGAATGCTTAAGCGATGGTGACTTTGCCGTCCAGATAGACATCCTGCACGGCATTGATCAGCTTCACGCCGTCGGCCATCGATTTTTTAAACGCCTTACGGCCCAGAATCAGCCCCATGCCGCCCGCGCGCTTATTGATAACCGCGGTGCGCACGGCATCGGAGAGATCGGTTTCCCCGCCCGCGGCGCCGCCGGAGTTAATCAGCCCGGCGCGGCCCATATAGCAGTTCGCCAGCTGGTAACGCACCAGATCGATCGGATTATCGCTGGTGAGCTTGCTGTAAACCCGGTCATCGGTATAGCCGAAGTTCACCGCTTTATAGCCGCCGTTATTTTCCGCCATTTTCTGCTTCACGATATCCGCGCCGATGGTCGCCGCCAGATGGTTAGCCTGGCCGGTTAAGTCAGCGGAAACGTGGTAGTCGACGCCATCTTTCTTAAACGCCGAATTACGCAGATAGGCCCACAGCACGGTCACCAGGCCCAGTTCGTGCGCGCGCTCAAACGCAGCGGAGATTTCTTCGATTTGACGACGAGACTGTTCGGAACCGAAATAGATCGTCGCCCCGACCGCCACGGCCCCCATATTGAACGCCTGCTCAACGCTGGCGTACAGCGTCTGATCGTATTCGGTCGGGTAGCTCAGCGTTTCGTTATGGTTCAGCTTGACCAGGAAGGGGATGCGGTGCGCATAGCGGCGCGACACCGAGGCCAGCACGCCATAGGTGGAGGCCACGCAGTTACAACCGGCCTCAATGGCCAGTTCGACGATATTTTTCGGATCAAAGTACAGCGGGTTGGCGGCAAAAGAGGCGCCAGCAGAATGCTCTACGCCCTGGTCGACCGGCAGGATCGACAGATAGCCGGTTCCCGCCAGGCGGCCAGTGTTATACAGGGTTTGCATATTACGCAGCACCGCCGGCGGACGGTTGTTATCAACCATCACCCGATCGACGTAATCCGACCCCGGCAAATAGAGCTGGTCGGCTGGAATCGTCATACAGCGGTGCTGTAAAAGCGTGTCGGCATCTTTGCCAAGCAACTGCGTAATATCAGTCATAGCGATCTCCCGTAAGTGCCGGTCGAAACCGGCATGCGTTTTCCCAACCCAATTATTTTGGGCAGGTTAAGCCTGGTACCGACTCAGCAGATTTTCCAGCCGGGAGCCTATTTTTTCAGCATAGTCTGCTGACACGTTGTCTTGCCGTTTACCACCATGCGTGAAAATGGTGCACCGGACCGATACCGTGCCCCACTTCCAGCGAATCCGCCTGCGCCAGCGCCGCCGAGAGCCAGCCCTTGGCTTCCGCCACGGTTCGCCCCCAATCCTCGTAACGCGGACGCAGGGCCGCCAGCGCCGCCGACAGCGTACAGCCGGTGCCGTGGGTATTTTTGGTCTGCACTCTTGGCGCGGTAAAGCGCAGCTCCCCGTCGCGGGTAAAGAGCCAGTCCGGGCTTTCAGCGTCATCCAGATGGCCGCCCTTCATTAATACCGCCCCGCAGCCCATTCCCAACAGCGCTCTGCCCTGCTCCAGCATCTCCTGTTCCGTTCTGGCATGCGGCGCATCCAGCAGCGCCGCCGCTTCCGGCAGGTTCGGGGTGATCAGCGAGACCTGCGGCAGCAGGCGCTGGCGCAGCGTCTCTACCGCCGACGTTGAGAGCAGCGGATCGCCGCTTTTCGCCAGCATGACGGTATCCAGCACCACATTTTTAATCTGATAACGCGCCAGCCGTTCCGCCACCGCCTCGACGATATCGGTTTCCGCCAGCATCCCGATTTTGGTGGTATCGATGCGCACATCGCTGAAAACGGAATCGAGCTGTGCGGCGACAAAATCAGGCTCTATCCGGTACACCGACTGGACGCCGCGGGTGTTTTGCGCCACCAGCGCGGTGATGACCGAGCAGCCGTAAGCGCCCAGCGCCGAGAAGGTTTTGAGATCCGCCTGGATCCCCGCGCCGCCGCTCGGGTCGGTGCCGGCGATGGTTAGCGCATTAATTCGTTTCACAGATCGCCTCCCGCATAGAGCGCATCGAGGAAGGCGGGAGTAAAGCTGCCGGGGCCGCCCTGCAGCGCCGCTTTCCCCCCCGCGAGCTTCATCAGACCGCAGGCCGCGGCCACGTTTTCCAGCCGATCGCCGGGCATCGCCGCAGCGGCGGCAACCACCGCCGATAGCGCGCAGCCGGTGCCGACTACCCGGGTCATCAGCGGATCGCCGCCGGTGACCGCGCGCGTACGCTGGCCGTCGGTCACATAATCGACCTCGCCGGTTACCGCTACAACGGTATTCAGCTGGCGGGCCAGCGCCTGGGCCGCGGGCAGCGCTGCGGCGGCGGTATCGGTCGTATCGACGCCGCGCCCGCCGCCGCTCATTCCGGCCAGGGCCATAATTTCCGACGCATTACCGCGAACGGCGGCAGGCTGCAGCGCCAGCAGCTCCCGGCAAAATTCTGTCCGTAAGGTCAGAGCGCCGACCGCCACCGGGTCCAGCGCCCACGGTTTACCCGCCTGCTGCGCGCTGTGCGCCGCCGCACGCATCGCCGCCGCGCGTTCAACCGTCAGCGTACCGACATTAATCAGCAGCGCATCGGCAATGGCGGCAAACTGGCTGGCTTCGTCCGGGTCGATAACCATCGCCGGGGATGCGCCAATCGCTAACAGGACGTTGGCGGTAAAGGTCTGCACCACGTCGTTGGTCATGCAGTGAACAAGAGGAGAATGGCGGTGAAAAAGGTGCCGCAGATGGGCAATATGCGCGGGGTTCAGCAGGTCAGACATCGTTTGCTCCCGCCAGGCGATGAAGAAGCGACGACCCTGCGGTCTCTGACTTCCCTACGCTGGCATTATCCAGATCAGGTGGTACGGGTTTTTCTCAGCCTTCACAAGGAAGGGCACCCCGAGTCATTGAGAGATAAAAACGTTCTCAGCGGGCAGGTTACGGTAAGTCGCGGGACAACGCAAGCCGGCCCGGCGTAGGTATACAAGCGCGTGGCCATTCAAAATTAACAATAAGCAATCAAATAATTAACAAAATAAACACTTTTGCAGATACGTGTTTATAGTTTAGGAGGCGTTACAGGATGTAACCCGACGTCATATCGAAATTAACGAGTGAATCAGCGTAAACCCATGAGGATTCCGATGAAATTAACACCGATTATGAAAAGTCTGGCTCTGGCAGGAATTATCTCGACTCTCCCTGTGACCAGTTGGGCCGAAACGTCACCGAAAGAAGCCGCTGCGGCGACCAAACAGGCAAACGACGCGCTGTATAAACAGCTCCCCTTCTCCGACAACACCGACTTTACCAACGCGCATAAAGGTTTTATTGCCGCGCTTCCTACGGAAGTGATTAAAGGTGAACAGGGCAACGTTATCTGGAACCCGCAGCAGTACGCCTTTATCAAAGAGGGGGAAAAGCGCCGGATACGGTCAATCCCAGCCTCTGGCGTCAATCCCAGCTCATCAATATCAGCGGCCTGTTTGAAGTGACCGAAGGCGTGTACCAGATCCGCAACCTCGATCTCTCCAATATGACCATCATTGAAGGTAAAGAGGGCATCACGGTTGTGGATCCACTGGTATCAGCGGAGACCGCAAAGGTCGGAATTGATCTGTATTACAAAAATCGCGGCAATAAGCCGGTCGTTGCGGTGATCTACACCCACAGCCACGTTGACCATTACGGCGGCGTGCGCGGCGTGGTCGATGAAGCCGATGTCAAATCCGGCAAAGTCAAAATCTACGCGCCCTCCGGTTTTATGGAAGCAGCCGTTGCTGAAAATATTATGGCCGGTAACGTGATGAGCCGTCGCGCCAGCTATATGTACGGCAACCTGCTCAAACCGGATGCCACCGGCCAGGTTGGCGCAGGTCTCGGCACCACGACCTCTGCCGGCACCGTCACGCTGATTGCTCCCACCAATATCATCGAGAAAGATGGCCAGAAAGAGACCATCGACGGCCTGACCTACGATTTTATGCTGGCGCCGGGCTCGGAAGCACCGTCGGAAATGCTGTGGTATATCGAAGAGAAGAAGCTCATTGAATCCGCCGAAGATGTCACCCATACCCTGCATAACACCTACTCGCTGCGCGGGGCGAAAATTCGTGAACCGCTACCGTGGTCGAAATATATCAACGCCGCCATTGTGCGCTGGGGCGACAAGGCTGAAATCATTATGGCCCAGCACCACTGGCCGACCTGGGGTAATGAGAACGTGGTTAACCTGCTGAAAAGCCAGCGCGACCTGTATCGGTACATTAATGACCAGACTCTGCGCATGGCCAACGAGGGCCTGACCCGCGATGAGATCGCCGCCAAATTCAAGCTGCCGGACAGCCTGGCCAATACCTGGGCCAACCGCGGCTACTACGGCTCCGTCAGCCATGACGTGAAGGCTACCTACGTCCTCTATCTCGGCTGGTTCGATGGCAACCCGGCTACGCTGGACGAGCTGCCGCCGGAAGAAGCGGCGAAGAAGTTCGTTGATTATATGGGCGGCGCCGACGCTATCCTCAAGAAAGCCAAAGAAGATTACAACCAGGGCAACTATCGCTGGGTAGCTCAGGTAGTCAGCAAAATTGTCTTCGCCGATCCCGGTAATCTGGAGGCGCGCAATCTGGAAGCCGATGCCCTGGAGCAGCTGGGCTATCAGGCGGAATCAGGACCGTGGCGTAATTTCTACCTGACCGGCGCGCAGGAGCTACGCAACGGCGTCGTGAAAGGCCCGACGCCGAATACCGCCAGCCCGGATACCGTGCGGGCCATGACCCCGGAAATGTTTTTCGACTATCTTGCGGTCCATATCAACGGCGAAAAAGCCGGAACCGCCAAAGCGGTATTCAATATCGACCTTGGTAACGATGGCGGTAAATATAAGCTAGAGCTGGAAAACGGCGTGCTCAACCACACCGCCGATGCCGAAGCCAAAGACGCCGACGCTACCATCGCGCTGGATCGCGCCACGCTGAACAAAATCATCCTGAAAGAGGAAACGCTAAAACAGGCGGAGGATAAGGGTGAAGTCAAAGTGACCGGCGACGGCGCGAAGCTGGACGAGATGCTGGGCTATATGGATAAATTTGAGTTCTGGTTCAATATCGTGACGCCGTAAATAAGCTCCCGCGGCGGCCAGCTGCGGGATTCCCCTCCCGGAGTCGACGCGCGCCGGTCAGCGCAGCGAACTTAGCAATAATGCGAAACATTCCTCAATCAGCGGCGGCAAAGGCTGCGGCCCGCGCATCAGCGCCACGGTTCGCGTCAGCGCGGGCTGCTGAAGCTGCGCCACCTTTAACGCCGGATCCTGAAGGTGGGTAGTATACAGCTCAGGCAGAATCGCCACCGCCAGCCGGGAACGCACCAGGCCGTAAAGCGTTTCAATATAGTCAACCTGATAACGCGTATTCAGCGTGAGGCGATGGCTCTCCGCCAGCGCGCCGACCAGACGCTGAATATTGCCCTTTGAGAACACCGCGATATCGCGCCCCGCGAGCAGCTTCCACGGCAGATGCGGCTGCCCGGCCAGCGGATCGTCACAGTGCAGCACCGCCACAAACGGATCGTCGCGCAGAGGATAAACCTGCAGCTCAGGCGGTAACGAACTGTCTATTGCGCCAACGGCAAAATCTATCTTTCCCGACCGCAGCTCGCAAAACAGGGCGTCGTTGGTCTGATCGTGAAACTCCACCCTCAGGCGCGGAAACGCCTGGGCCAGCGTTTGCGGCAGCAGCGGAAACAGCAGCGAGCTCACCGAGGGCACCAGCCCGATACGCACCGTACCGTCGCCGCCGGCCTCGACTATCTGCTGCATATCCTGAAACGCCAGCTGCGCCACGCTCAGCACCCGCCGGGCGTGGGGCAAAATCGCCGCACCCAGATCGGTTAAGGTCACCGCCGAGGCGGTGCGGTTGACCAGCTTGCCGCCGAGCACCGTCTCGATTTGCCGCAGCGCGCTGCTTAGCGCCGGCTGGCTGATAGCCAGCCGGTTGGCGGTGTCGGTGAAGTGGCGTAGCTGGGCCAGGGTCACAAAGTACTGGATCTGCTTAAGGGAGAGCGCGGGCAGACGCTGCCAGGGTTCAGTCATCATGTTTTCATCAATGGTGAGCATGCAGAATAACCCGAGGTTATCGGGCGATAAATTTATTCATCTGGGCAAACGTTTGCTCTGCCCCTAGAGTATCCCCATTATCCTTGTGCCGGAGTTGTTATGTCCAGCAGTGCTGAAACCCGCCGCCGCGCCGTGCAGGCCGCACGCGGCGAATCCCCGTTCGATCTCTTATTAACCGACGCGCAGATTGTCGATATGGCCACCGGAGAGATCCGCGAGGCCGACGTCGGGATCGTCGGCGAAACCATCGCCAGCGTGCACCCGCGCGGCAGCCGCTCCGATGCCCACGAACGCCGCTCGCTGGCGGGATATTTCCTGTCGCCGGGGCTGATGGACACGCACGTCCACCTTGAAAGCTCCCACCTGCCGCCTGAACGCTATGCCGAAATCGTCCTGGCTCAGGGTACCACGGCGGTATTCTGGGACCCGCACGAGCTGGCCAACGTGCTGGGCGTCGAAGGCGTGCGCTACGCCGTCGCCGCCAGCCGCCATCTGCCGCTGCAGGTGATGGTCGCGGCGCCTTCCAGCGTGCCGTCGACGCCGGGACTGGAGATGTCCGGCGCCGATTTTGCCGGCGCGGAGATGGAAACCATGCTGGCCTGGCCGGAAGTTTGCGGCGTCGCCGAAGTGATGGATATGCACGGCGTGCTGCACGGCAGCGAGCGGATGCAGGAGATTATCCAGGCCGGTCTCAATAGCGGCAAGCTGATCGAAGGCCACGCCCGCGGTTTGCGCGGCGCGGATCTGCAGGCCTACCTTGCCGCCGGGGTCACCTCCGATCACGAGCTCACCTCGGCGGATGATGCGCTGGAAAAACTGCGCGCCGGGCTGACTATCGAAATTCGCGGCTCGCACCCTTACCTGCTGCCGGATATCGTTAACGCGCTGAAAACGCTGCCGCATCTCTCCTCGCAAATCACCGTCTGCACCGACGATGTGCCGCCGGATATGCTGCTGGAAAAAGGCGGCATTATCGCCCTGCTCAACCTGCTGATTGAGCACGGACTGCCGGCCACCGACGTCCTGCGCTTCGCCACCTTAAACGCGGCGATCCGTCTGCAGCGTAACGATCTGGGGCTGATTGCCGCCGGACGCCGCGCCGATCTGGTGGTTTTTGATTCATTAGAAAAGCTCGACGCGCGGGAGGTGTACGTCGCCGGGAAGCTGATTGCCCGCGAGGGCGCCCTGCTTGAGTCGATTCCGCCGGCGCCGGGTATTACCCCGCCGCGCGATACCCTGCAGATGCCGCCGCTCAGCCCTGACGATTTTATCCTCCGCGTCGGCGCGATTCGCCACGGCGTCGCCCGCCTGCGGCATATTCGCGGCGCGCGCTTTACCCAGTGGGGAGAGGTTGAGGTGCAGGTCCGCGATGGCCGGGTGCAAATCCCGGACGGGTTTAGCCTGGTTTGGGTTAAGCACCGCCACGGTCGTCACCAGGCGACGCCGCAAATTGCGCTGCTGGAAGGCTGGGGCGAGCTGCGCGGCGCCATCGCCACCAGCTACTCCCACGATTCCCACAACCTGGTGGTGCTCGGCCGCGATGCCGACGAGATGGCGCTGGCGGCAAACCGCCTGATCGCCTCCGGCGGCGGTATGGCGCTGTCTCAGCAGGGAAAAATCCTTGCCCACGTGGCGATGCCGATTGCCGGAATGCTTTCCGACTTGCCCGCTCCGGAGCTGGCCAGACAGTTCCGCCAGCTTCGCGACCTGAGCGCGGAGGTCGCCGACTGGGAGCCGCCCTATCGCGTATTTAAGGCTATCGAAGGCACCTGCCTTGCCTGTAACGCCGGGCCGCATTTGACCGATTTAGGTTTGACCGACGGCAGCACCCGCCAGATCGTCGAGCCGCTGATAGACTGCCGGGAAATCCCGGAACACACAGAACACAACAATAATCATCAGGGAGCCTGAGCATGGCCGACAATACCCTTCATTCATCCACGCAAGGAAGCTGGCTGGAGCGCCGTTTTGCCTTGTATTCCCGCGGCAGCACGCTGCGCACCGAATGCCTCGCGGGCATCACCGGCTTTCTCGCCGCCGCCTACCTGCTGGTGGTTATCCCCGGCCTGCTGGCGGTTGGCGGGATGGATAAAGGCGCGGCAACCACCGGCACGATTCTGGTGTTCGTCGGCGGCACGCTGCTGATGGCGTTTTATGCCAACCTGCCGTTTATCGTCGGGCCGGGCATCGGCGGCTCGGTGCTGGTCGGCGTCACGCTGGCGGGCAGCGAAGGCATTGGCTGGCAGATTGGTCTTGGGATCGCCTGCTGGTCGGGGATTCTGTTTTTCCTGCTAACCAGGTTCGGCCTGCGTGAAGTGGTGACCCGTTCGGTGCCGCAGTCGATCAAGCTCGGCCTGACGGCCTCCATTGGGCTGTTTGTCGCGGTGCTGGGTTTCCGTAACGCCGGGCTGGTGCTGGCTAACGCCAAAACCAACGCCCTGATGCTCGGCGATTTTCTCTCACCAGAGGCGCTGGTGGCGCTCTGCGGGCTGTTTCTGGCCATCGCCCTGCAGGCGAGAAAAATCCCCGGCTCAATTCTGTGGGCGATTCTCTTTGCCACCCTGGTCGGCATTCCGATGGGCGTCACCAGACTCCCGGGCAGCTTTATCGATATGCCGCATTCGCTGACGCCGGTGCTGGGGCAAATCGATATGCTGGGCGCGCTGAATATCGCCTTCCTGCCGTTCCTGTTCGTCTTTTTCGCCTCAGAGTTCTTTTCCACGATGGGCACCACGCTGGCGGTAGGCGGCGAAGCGGGTCTGCTGGATGAAGAAGGCAATATGCCGCATATCAATCGCCCGTTTATGGTTGATTCGATCGCCGCGGCCGTTGGCCCCTGGCTGGGCATTCCGGCGGCGACCGCGCTGATTGAATCCTCGGCGGCAGCGGAAGCCGGCGGTAAAACCGGGCTGACCGCGCTGTCGGCGGCGGTGATGTTCCTCCTGATGCTGCTGTTTACCCCGGTGGCGCTGATGATTCCGAAAGAGGCGACCGCGCCTGCGCTGATCCTCATTGGCCTGAATATGTTCAGCGGCCTGCGCAAAGTGGACCTGGCAAACTTCACCGACGGCCTGCCGGTGCTGATGATGGTGATGATTACGCTGATTGCCAATAGCTTCGGGACCGGGATTGCCGGCGGGCTGCTGTTTTATGTGGTGATTAAAACGATTGCCGGCAAATGGCGGGAAATCCCCATCGGGCTGTGGATCCTTGCGATTCCGCTGGTCTACTACTTTGCCACGCTGGTGAAGCATTAAGCTTCGCATCGATCGTTCTCCCGTGGCGGCGCTGGCGCGCCTGTCCGGGCTACCAATCCGTAGCCCGGCTAAGCGCAGCGCGAACCGGGAAAAAGCCACGCCGATCCGTCCCCCCGACACCGTTCCCGGAGGCGGCGCTGGCGCACCTGTCCGGGCTACCGGCCCGCAGATTGCTGTGAACCCGTAGCCCGGCTAAGCGCAGCGCGAGCCGGGGAAAAGCCACGCCGATGCTTCACCCTGACACCGTCCCGGAGGCGGCGCTAGCGGCCCGCAGAGGGCGCGCGGGAATGAACCGCTTCGCACGCCTCTTTCACCGCCTCATACAGCAACCGTACCGCAGGCGAAAGCTGCTTGCGGTGCGGGCAAATCATATTCAGCGGCACCACGTCGCCCTGATACTCCGGCAACAGCACCTGGAGCCGCCCTTCACGGATATCATCCCCGACGTCGAGTTCAGATTTGAACGCGATCCCCTCCCCGGCAACCGCCAGGCGGCGAATCACCTCCGCATCATCGCTCACGATAGTGCCGGCAACCTGCACGTAATGGACCTTCCCGTCCAGGCTCAGCGGCCAGCGATCGAACGCCCTGCCGCGCAGCACGTAGGTCAGCGCATTGTGCCGGGCCAAATCTTCCAGCGTCTTCGGTTCGCCGTGTTCGGCTATCCAGCCGGGCGAGGCCACCAACATCCGGCGGTTCTCCGGCGCGACGGGCAGGGAAATAAACGAGGCATCGTCGTTATCGCCGTAGCGAAACGCCACGTCTACCGGATCTTTAAATACGTCGGTCCGATGATCGGAAAACAGTATCCGCAGGCGCAGCGCGGGATGGCGCTGGCGAAAAGCGCGAAACACGCGCAGAAGCAAGTTGCGCCCCAGGTCGGACGGCACGGCAATTTGTAACGTACCGCGTACTTCGTCATCCGGCGTGCTGATTTTTTGCAGCCCCGCGTGCAGCGTATCAAGCATCTGCGTGGCATAGGGCAGCCAGGTTTCGCCTTCCGGCGTCAGGCGTAAACTCCGCGTAGAACGGGCAAAAAGACGAATATTCAGCGTCGTTTCCAGACGCTTGATCGCCGCGCTCACCTGCGCGGGCTGCAGCCCGGCCTCTCGCGCCGCATCGCTGAAGCTGCTTAACGCCGCAGCGCGGACAAACAATGCCAGATCTTCCAGCCGGAACATACACACTCCTCAACCCGGATTATTCTCAAAACAAGCGCGCGCCGATGAAAAACGGCGCTGCATCACCGTTTGCTTACACTTTTAACCAAACCAACGCTTGCCAATCCCTTGACGTATCAGGAATCATACGAGGCTGCGATTTTGTGTCCAGGATAATAATGGGGAAATTATGCGTAAAACAAAAATGATGCTTCTGGGCGTACTGTTGGCCTGCGCCAGCGGCGCGTGGGCGGCGACCGGCGAAGGTATACAGAAATATGAGCTGGATGGGGTCACCGCGGACTTCAAACAATTTCACATCGGCGATACCGTCCCGCCGCTGTACCTCACGCCAGAATACAACATCAAGCAGTGGCAGCAGCGCAATTTGCCTGCGCCGGATGCCGGGACCCGCTGGACCTATATGGGCGGAAGCTACGTGCTGATTACCGAAACCGAGGGGAAAATCCTCAAAATTTATGATGGCGAGATTTTCTACCATCGCTAAAAGCTGAACGCCAGCGCGCTCTCCCTGCCGCTGGCGTTTTTTTGTGGCAAAGCGCTATTCGTTAAAGCGGTTCTGTTTTTGCATAAATTCCTCGACGGCAATATATGAAGCAACCTGCTCATAGAGCATTAAAATACTTAATATCAGATCGCCACCGCTACGCAGTAAATCATCCGGGGCCGTACGACTCTTGTCATCCGATAAAAAAACAATCTGTTCAAAAATATCACTGTACTCACCATAAGCGCCAATCGGAATCTCAGCTATCGGGAGATGCTCCTGGCAATAACGCAACGCGTCTGCTGCTTTCTCCGGCAGCGAGCGCGTATGCATAAAAATAACCAGTAGTTCTCGTAACTTAACGATTAGAGCAATATTATTCATCATGCACTCCGGAAATGTGTACGGCTATACTTTCCTTCCATCGTTTTTATATACGTATTACTGATAACATCCACGTTTCGCCAAATAAAAAGCCAAAATTAAATCTCATCACGGCGAATTAAAATCGTTACTTCTTTGCTATTAAAGCTCGCACAACCGCCAGAGGAAAACAATGTTAGCAATATGTTTTATTGATTAATCTCAATATCGCTAAATGTGAATAAAAATAAATAATATTTAACAGCGATATTATTCGCGCGGTGATTATCTCCTCGGTAGAAAACCGGGGACGGAAAAAATAAAAAACCGCACGGCGAAAAACGCCGGGCGGCTCAGGATAGTGAGGAGATTAGACCGCGCGGAAGGCTATCTCTCCGGGAATGACTTCCCCCTGCCAGTACAGCTGCGCCGCGACGCGGTCGGCCAGCTGGCGGTAGGTCTCGGTAAACTCGCTTTCCGGACGCGCAACCACCGTCGGCGTCCCTTTGTCGAGGTCTTCGCGCAGGGTAATATGCAGCGGCAGCTGGCCCAGCAGCTGAGTATGATATTTCTCCGCCAGCTTCTGCGCGCCGCCGGTACCGAAAATCGGCTCGTGGTGTCCGCAGTTGCTGCAGATATGCATGCTCATGTTTTCCACGATACCCAGCACCGGTACCTCGACTTTTTCAAACATCACGATGCCTTTTTTGGCGTCGATCAGGGCAATATCCTGCGGCGTGGTGACGACGACCGCGCCGGTGACCGGAATGTTTTGCGCCAGCGTCAGCTGAATATCACCGGTGCCCGGCGGCATATCCAGTACCAGATAATCGAGATCCGGCCACAGCGTTTCCTGCAACATCTGCATCAGCGCCTTGCTGGCCATCGGGCCGCGCCACACCATGGCGTTGTCGTCGGTCACCAGATAACCGATGGAGTTGGTAGCGAGACCGAATTTCATAATCGGCGCCATATGGGTGCCGTCCGGCGAAGTCGGACGCTGATCTTCCGCGCCGAGCATGGTCGGAATCGACGGCCCGTAAATATCGGCATCCAGAATGCCGACTTTCGCCCCTTCCGCCGCCAGCGCCAGCGCGAGGTTGACCGCCGTCGACGATTTACCCACCCCGCCCTTGCCGGAGCTGATGGCGATAATGTTTTTCACGCCGTTGATGCCCGGCTGATTTTTTACCCGCTGAAGCGTGGCGATGCTGTGCGTCAGCTTCCAGTCAATGGCTTTGGCGCCGGTAATGCGCAGCAGCTCGGCGCTGCACTGCTCCTTCAGCGCTTCAAACGCGCTGTTCCAGACGAACGGCATCTGAATTTCAATGTGCACGGTCTCGTCCAGCCAGGCGACGTGATGCAGCGCCTTCAGCGTAGTGAGGTTATGTTTCAGGGTTGGGTGCTGGAAATTAGCCAGGGTCCCGGCGACCATCGCGCGCAGACGCTCGGGGGATTTGGCCTGGGATTGCGAACTCATCCCGACTCCTTTGTTATTGTGAGTTGAATCTTGTGCGTTAAGTTTACCTTAAAGGGAATAATTCCCCCACCATAAGCTTTGGGCTTACCAAATTATTGCCTTTGCGGTAACATCAAAACCCCTTTTTACAATAGAAGATGTAATGCCCACTATGACTCAAGTCGCGAAGAAAATTCTGGTAACGTGCGCGCTGCCGTACGCAAACGGCTCAATCCACCTCGGCCACATGCTGGAGCACATCCAGGCTGATGTCTGGGTCCGTTACCAGCGAATGCGCGGCCACGAAGTCAACTTCATCTGCGCCGACGACGCCCACGGCACCCCGATCATGCTGAAAGCGCAGCAGCTCGGAATTACTCCGGAGCAGATGATTGGCGAAATGAGTCAGGAGCATCAGACCGATTTTGCTGGCTTCGACATCAGCTACGACAACTACCACTCCACGCACAGCGATGAAAACCGCGAGCTGTCGGAGCTCATCTACACGCGCCTGAAAGAGAACGGTTTTATCAAAAACCGCACCATCTCTCAGCTTTACGATCCGGAAAAAGGCATGTTCCTGCCGGACCGCTTTGTGAAAGGCACCTGTCCGAAGTGTAAATCACCGGATCAATACGGCGATAACTGCGAAGTATGCGGCGCGACCTACAGCCCGACCGAGCTTATCGAGCCGAAATCGGTCGTCTCCGGCGCGACGCCGGTGATGCGCGAGTCCGAGCACTTCTTCTTCGACCTGCCGTCGTTCAGCGAAATGCTTCAGGCGTGGACCCGCAGCGGCGCGCTGCAGGAGCAGGTGGCGAATAAAATGCAGGAGTGGTTCGAGTCCGGCCTGCAGCAGTGGGATATCTCCCGCGATGCTCCGTACTTCGGCTTCGAAATCCCGAACGCGCCGGGTAAATACTTCTACGTCTGGCTGGATGCGCCGATCGGTTACATGGGCTCCTTTAAGAACCTGTGCGACAAGCGCGGCGACGCCACCAGCTTCGAAGAGTACTGGAAGAAAGACTCTACTGCCGAGCTGTACCACTTTATCGGCAAAGACATCGTTTACTTCCACAGCCTGTTCTGGCCGGCGATGCTGGAAGGCAGCAGCTTCCGCAAACCGACCAACCTGTTCGTTCACGGCTACGTGACGGTCAACGGCGCCAAGATGTCCAAGTCGCGCGGTACCTTTATTAAGGCCAGCACCTGGCTGAATCATTTTGACGCCGACAGCCTGCGCTACTACTACACCGCCAAGCTCTCGTCGCGTATCGATGATATCGACCTGAACCTGGAAGACTTCGTGCAGCGCGTCAACGCCGATATCGTCAACAAGGTGGTTAACCTTGCCTCGCGTAACGCCGGTTTCATCAACAAGCGTTTCGACGGTATGCTGTCCGCCGAGCTGGCCGATCCTCAGCTGTATAAAACCTTCACCGATGCGGCAGCAAGCATTGGCGATGCGTGGGACAGCCGCGAGTTCGGGAAAGCCATCCGCGAAATCATGGCGCTGGCCGACGTGGCAAACCGCTACGTTGACGAGCAGGCGCCGTGGGTGGTCGCCAAACAGGAAGGCCGCGACGCCGATCTGCAGGCCATCTGCACCATGGGCCTGAATATGTTCCGCGTGCTGATGACCTGGCTGAAGCCGGTTCTGCCGCAGCTGGCCGCCCGCGCCGAAGCGTTCCTCAACGGCGAACTGAGCTGGGATGCTATCCAGCAGCCGCTGCTCGGTCACAAGGTTAACGCCTTTAAAGCGCTGTATAACCGCATCGAAATGAAGCAGGTTGAGGCGCTGGTCGAAGCGTCGAAAGAAGAAGTGAAGGCGCTGTCAGCGCCGGTCACCGGCCCGCTGGCGGACGATCCGATTCAGGAAACTATCACCTTTGACGATTTCGCCAAAGTGGATATGCGCATCGCGCTGATTGAAAACGCCGAGTTCGTCGACGGTTCCGATAAGCTGCTGCGCCTGACGCTGGATCTCGGCGGCGAGAAGCGTAACGTCTTCTCCGGCATCCGCTCCGCCTATCCGGATCCGCAGGCGCTGATTGGCCGCCTGACGGTGATGGTCGCTAACCTGGCGCCACGCAAAATGCGCTTCGGCATCTCTGAAGGCATGGTGATGGCCGCAGGTCCTGGCGGGAAAGATATCTTCCTGCTCAGCCCGGACAGCGGCGCTCAGCCGGGCCAGCAGGTCAAGTAAGGCTGTATAAAGCGCTGCTCCGGCAGCGCTTTTTTTTTTAGAGCGCCACGATATTGTCGACGACATCGCCCGCCGGGTGCTGGCGCAGAAAGAAGAAAACGCTGGCATAGGCGCGAAACGGCGACTTCCGAGGATACGCCCGGCACCATCGCCCAATTCTGTATACAATTAGAGATGATGATTGATTAACAAGGAATGATAATGAAATTTAACCGCAGGATGACCGCCGCTCTGGGCGCCACGCTATTGATGGCCGCGCTTGTTGGCTGCGATAACAACAAAGATGAGGTCAAAACGTTTAACAACACGATCAACGGCGTTGATCTGACCTACATCTATCACTACAAAGGCGATGTCGTCACCCGCCAGGACGCGGAGAATACTATCCCCTATCAATCACTCGGGGTAAGTAACGAAGAGCAGGCGCGCAAGGTCATCGACCCTATCGGCGCGGCCTACAGCAAAATCAAAGGCGTTACCCACAGCGTCGACTATAAAGAGAACGTCGCGCAGGAACACCTCTCCATCGACTTTAATCAGGCTAAAATCAGCGAGCTGTGTCACTTGCCGGGGGCCAGTTTTTCCGACTGTTCACAAAAGTTCATTTCGCTAAGCGAGTCGGAGAAATTGCTGAAATCGCAGGGTTTTAAAGAAGTGAAACAGCCCTGACTGGTGCGGAGTACTCCCGGCTTGCGCTGCGCTGAGCCGGGCTACGGAGCCGTGCATTTAGTAGCCCGGCTCAGGCGTTTACGCCGCAAGCCGGGGAGGCATATCAGGATTTCGCTTGTTCGCGCTCGGTCAGTCCGCGCAGGAAGTAGCGCAGAAACTGGTCGCCGCATTCGCGGAAGTTTTTATGATCCGGGGCGCGCATCATGGCGGTGATTTCCGGCATGGAGACGCGGAATTTCTGCTGGGTGAGGATAGCGAGAATATCATCCGTCTTCAGGGAGAAGGCAATACGCAGCTTTTTCAGCACGATGTTATTATTCACCCGGCGTTCGACCGCCAGCGGCGGCGCGGACGCATCTTTACCGCGTTTGTCGTAAATCAGGCCGTTGAGGAAATTCGACAGCACGATATCCGGGCAGCGCACAAACCCCTCTTCGTCTTCTTTTTTCAGCCAGGGAACCAGCTGTTCCGCGCTGACCGGCGCATCCGCCAGGGCAAAAATACGAACCAGGCCGCTGTTATTGGTTTTCAGGGTGTAGCGCAGGCTACGGAGAATATCGTTACTGATCATATTGCCTTCATGATGAAAAAATCTGCCGCTAAGTCTATCACGATTCCGCCGTTTTACAGCCCAATCGCCTCTTTCAGGCTCTTCAGGTAGCGGCGGCTGACCGGCACCGTTTGGCCAGCGCGCATCAGCAGCTCCGCCTGGCCGTTCTCCTCAAAGCGGATCTCCATGAGATGGGACATGTTAACCAGATACTGCCGATGGCAGCGCAGCAGCGGCGTTCGGCTCTCGAGCGTGCGCAGGGTGAGCTCGGTAAAGCCCTCTTTCCCTTCGCGGTCGGTCACATAAATCCCGCTCATCCGGCTGCTGACGAAGGCCACATCTTCCATCTGCAGCAGCCAGATCCGGCTGTGTCCGGTGCAGGGAATATACTTTAGCGCCTGCTGGGTATCGTCGAGCACGGTCATATCCTGCAGGCTGCGCTCCTGGCGCAGGCGAAACAGCGTTTTTTCCAGCCGGGCGGACTCAATCGGCTTCAGTAAATAATCAAACGCGTGCTCTTCAAAGGCCTTCACCGCGTACTCGTCAAACGCGGTAAGGAAGACGATATAGGGCCGATGCTGCGGATCGAGCATGCCGACCATCTCCAGACCGCTGATGCGCGGCATCTGGATATCCAGAAACAGCACGTCCGGGCGCAGCTTATGTACCGCGCCAATCGCCTCGACGGCATTCCCGCATTCGCCAACGATCTCAATATCAGGCTGGGTCTCCAGCAAAATACGCAGGTTTTCACGCGCCAGCGGCTCGTCGTCGACAATTAATACTTTTAACATGCGCTTTCCTCCAGAGGCAGTCTCAGCGTGACGCGGGTAAAACATTCCGGCTCGCAGGTTACGGTGATCCCGCAGTCGGTGCCAAAGCGCGCCCGCAGTCTGCGGTCGACCAGGTTCATGCCCAGCCCGCTGGCGCTGGGTTTGTCCTGATACAGCCCGGCATTATCTTCAATATCCAGCTGCAGCCAGCGCTCTTGCTGACTGGCGCGGATGGTGATTTCGCCCACCCCAAGGTGCTGCGAAGTCCCGTGTTTAATCGCGTTTTCGACGATTGGCTGCAGGGTAAACGCCGGTAGCTGATGCTGCCCCAGCGCCTCGGGCACCAGCATATGAATCTGCAAATTGGTCTGAAAACGCGCTTTCTCAATCTGCAAATAGGCGTTCACATGTTCAATCTCATCGGCCAGGGTCACGATCTCCGCTGGCCGCTTCAGGTTTTTGCGGAAAAAGGTCGACAGATACTGCACCAGCTGCCCGGCCTGGTCGCTATCGCGGCGAATCACCGCTTTTAGCGTATTCAGCGCGTTGAACAGGAAGTGCGGGTTTACCTGGGCGTGCAGCAGCTTGATTTCCGACTGCGTCAGCAGCGCCTTTTGCCGCTCATACTGTCCGGCCAGGATCTGCGCCGACAGCAGCTGCGCAATTCCCTCCCCCAGCGTGCGGTTGATGGAGCTAAACAGGCGGTTTTTCGCTTCATAGAGTTTAATGGTACCGATGACCCGCTGATTTTCGCCGCGCAGCGGGATGACCAGCGTCGAGCCCAGCTTGCAGTTCGGATGAATCGAGCAGCGGTAAGGCACCTCGTTGCCGTCGGCGTAAACGACTTCGCCGGTATCGATCGCCTTTTGGGTATAGAGCGAAGAGATGGGTTTGCCCGGGAGGTGGTGATCGTCGCCGATCCCGGTAAACGCCAGCAGCTTGTCGCGATCGGTTATCGCCACCGCGCCGATATCCAGCTCCTGGATCAGCACCTGCGCGACCTTCATGCTGTTCTCTTCGTTGAACCCCTGGCGCAGGATCCCCTCCGTCGAAGCGGCGACCTTCAGCGCCGTAGCCGAGAAGGCCGAGGTATATTTTTCAAACATCGCTCGCTTATCCAGCAGGATGCGCATAAATAGCGCCGCCCCGACGGTGTTGGTGACCATCATGGGCGCGGCGATGCTTTGTACCAGATGCAGGGCATCTTCGAACGGGCGAGCGATAAGCAGAATAATCAGCATCTGCACCATCTCGGCGAAAAAGGTGATCGCGCCGGCGGTGAGCGGGCTGAAGACTTTGTCCGGCCGCCCGCGTTTGACCAGAATACTGTGTACCAGCCCGCCGAGTAGCCCTTCTACGATGGTGGATACCATACAGCTCAGCGCGGTCATGCCGCCCAGCGAGTAGCGGTGAAGCCCGCCGGTCAGCCCCACCAGGCCGCCAACCACCGGCCCGCCCAGCAGGCCCCCCATCACCGCGCCGATGGCGCGCGTATTGGCGATCGAGTCTTCGATATGCAGCCCGAAGTAGGTACCGAGGATGCAGAAAATGGAGAAGGTTACGTAGCACAGGAGCTTATGCGGCAGCCGGACGGTAACCTGCATTAACGGGATGAACAGCCGCGTTTTGCTCATCAGCCACGCAATAACCAAAAACACGCACATCTGCTGAAGCAGCAGCAACACCAGATCAAACTCGTACATACCCGCAGACCACACTTCATTTGAAAGCGCGTAACATACACTGCTTGCTTATAACTTTCTTTGAAGCAATACATGAAAATGATAATTCATGTTCAGGATCACATTTCTTCGCGTCTCGCCGGCTCAAATCTGTACAAAAAACAGACAAAAATTCCCGCTTCGGCAAACAGCTTCTACAGTTAATGGAGGAGAACACAGCGGGAGGAGAAAATGGCGCTTTATACAATCGGCGAAGTGGCCCAGCTTTGCGATATCAATCCCGTGACGTTACGCGCCTGGCAGCGGCGCTACGGATTACTGAAACCCCAGCGTACCGACGGCGGCCACCGCCTGTTCAACGAATATGAGATAGACCGGATTCGCGAAATTAAACGCTGGATTGACTCCGGCGTGCAGGTGGGGAAAGTGAAAACGCTGCTGATGGATAATGAACAGGAGATGGCCGACGGCTGGCGCAAGCAGCAGGAAATTTTGCTCGGTTATCTGCAAAACGGTAGCTACCATCGCCTGCGTATGTGGCTTAAGGAGCGCAACCACAGCGAGTCAGCGCAAATTCTGGTGAAGAATCTGATTAATCCATTACGCCAGCGCCTGCTTAGCCCGCAGCCCACGCTGCTGGCGCTGCGGGGCATCCTTGATGGTATTCTGATTAATCATATCGCCCGCACTCTTTCATCCACGGCAAAATATCCCGGCAGCCATGCGCTGATTATCGGCTGGAATGTGAACGATATCACTCGGCTATGGCTGGAGGGCTGGATAGCCAGCGAACAGGGCTGGCGGGTGGACATTCTCGCCCATTCGCTGAACCAGCTCCGACCGGAGCTTTTCCCGGAGAGTACGCTGATGGTCTGGTGTGGAGAAGTGCCCTGTAGCGCCCAGGTCAATCAAATGCGCCTCTGGGAGCAGCAGGGGCAGATTATCTGGCTGAATCACGCCACCGCCACGTCTCCCGGAGGCGGCGCCTGACGCGCCTGTCCGGGCTACGGGTTATCTGCAATCTGTGGCCCGGTAGCCCGGCTAAGCGCAGCGCAAGCCGGGTAGAAACCGCAGCAATGCCACATCGCGGCACATTCCCCGGGTTGCGGCGTAAACGCCTTACCCGGGCTACGGGCCCGCAGACGGTGATGAACCGAAGCCCGGCTAAGCGCAGCGCAAGCCGGGTAGAAGCAGCAGCAATGCCACGTCACGGCATATTCCCCGGGTTGCGGCGTAAACGCCTTACCCGGGCTACCGGCCCGTAGACGGTGATGAACCGTAGCCCGGCTAAGCGCAGCGCAAGCCGGGTAGAAGCCGCAGCAATGCCACGTCGCGGCACATTCCCCGGGTTGCGGCGTAAACGCCTTACCCGGGCTACCGGCCCGCAGACGGTGATGAACCGTAGCCCGGCTAAGCGCAGCGCAAGCCGGGGGGGTTGTCGTAGCTAAAAAGCAATTAATGTTTTATTAACACCTGCGCTTCACCGTATAATCCCTGCGTTAACATCAGGAGCCTATTATGAAGCCAGCGAAAATTGCGGTGATTACCCTGTTCTTATTTATGGCCATCAGCGGCATCGGCGGCGTGATGCTGGCCGGTTATTCATTTATTGTTCGCGGTGGTGTCGGCTGATTCGCCGGTTCAGCCGTTCAAACCCCCGGTCGACGATAATCGCCGCCAGCGCCACCAGCAGTGCCCCCTGAATCACATAAGCGGTATTAAATCCGCTGAGGCCGATAACAATCGGCGTGCCGAGCGTATTCGCGCCGACGGTTGAAGCAATGGTCGCCGTACCGATATTGACGATGGTCGAGGTACGAATTCCGGCCAGCATCACCGGCGCCGCCAGCGGCAGCTCAACTTTTATCAGCCTCTGCCAGCCGGTCATCCCCATTCCCTGAGCGATAGCTAACACACCGGACGGTACCGCCCCAATCCCGGCCAGCGTGCCCTGCAAAACCGGTAAGATGCCGTACAGCACCAGCGCAATAAGCGCGGGCTGCCAGCCAAACCCCATCACCGGAACCGCAATCGCCAGCACCGCGACCGGCGGAAACGTCTGCCCCATTGCGGCAATCGTCTCCACCAGCGGGCGAAACTCATGCCCCGCCGGACGGGTGACCGCAATCCCGGCGACGACGCCCACCACCGTAGCCGCGAGGCTGGAGAGCGCCACCAGCCAAAAGTGCGCCAGGGTAAGAGAAACAAAACTCTCCTGCTGATAAACCGGACGCGGCAGTTCGGGAAACAGCGCGCTGAACAGCGGCGCGCTGTAGGGCAACGCCAGCAGCAGCGCGATAAACATGGCGCTGAGCCACAGCAGCGGATCACGCAGCACCTTCACGCCGGGCCTCCTCGCGCAGCAGGTCGGCAAAATGCAGCGTCCCGCAGGCCTCTCCCTGCTCATCGACCACCGGCAGCACCTCGCGGCGATGAGCAACGAACTGCGACAGCGCCTCGCGCAGGGTCATCGTCACGTTCAACGCGTCCCCCGCCAGGCGCTCATCGCGGCGCAGATAATCACTCACGCCGCGTAGCGACAGCAGGCGCACGCCCAGTTCGCTACGGCCAAAGAACGTCTCCACAAACGCATTTTTTGGCTCCAGCAGCATCTGCATCGGCTCACCCTGCTGTACCACTTCGCCGCCGTCCATCAACACCAGATGGTCCGCCAGCCGCAGTGCCTCATCGATATCGTGAGTCACCAGCACAATAGTGCGTCCCAGCAGGCGATGAATGCGGATCATCTCCTGCTGCAAGGCTTCGCGCGTCACCGGATCGAGCGCGCCGAAGGGTTCATCCATCAGCAGCACTTCCGGGTTGGCGGCCAGCGCGCGCGCCACGCCGACGCGCTGCTGCTGGCCGCCGGAAAGCTGATGCGGGTAGCGTTCGCGCAGGCCCGGCTCCAGCCCCAGCAAGGCCATCAGCTCATCGACCCGCGCCTGGGTCTTCTGCCGCGACCACTTTTGCAGCTGCGGGACGGTGGCAATGTTCTGCGCCACCGTCCAGTGGGGGAACAGGCCGATGGACTGGATGGCGTAGCCCATTCTGCGGCGCAGTTCGAGCACCGGCTGCTGGCGAATATCCTGCCCGGCGAAACGGATCGTCCCGCTGTCGTGCTCCACCAGGCGATTAATCATCTTCAGCGTGGTCGACTTCCCCGAGCCGGAGGTGCCAATCAGCACCGAAAATGCCCCCTCGCGCAGATGCAGATTGAGGTTTTTCACCGCAGGCTCTCCGGCAAAGGCTTTATTGACGCCGTCGAACTCAATCACGGGCCTCTCCTTTCAGTAATGCGCCCCACAGCGCGAATAACGCATCCACCACCACCGCCAGCGCGATGGTCGGGATAACCCCCAGCAGCACCAGATCCAGCGCGCTGCTGAGCAGCCCCTGGAAAACCAGCGCGCCGAAGCCGCCCGCGCCAATCAGGGCCGCCACCACCGCCATACCCACGGTTTGTACGCTGACCACCCGCAGGCTGCGCAACAACACCGGCAACGCCAGCGGTAGCTGTACCTGACGAAAGCGCTGCACGCCGCTCATCCCCATCGCCGTCGCGCTCTCCAGCGCTTCGCGCGGCACCTGCTGAAGGCCGATCGTCACCCCGCGCACCAGCGGCAATAGCGCATACAGCACCAGCGCAATCAGCGCCGGCGTGATGCCGGTGCCGGAAACGCCGAGCTGCGCCAGCGACGGAAACTGGCGCGCCAGTCCGGCCAGCGGCGCGATAAGCAGGCCAAAAAGCGCGACGGAGGGAACGGTCTGAATCACGTTGAGAACGGCAAAAACCGGCGATTGCCAGCGGGGGTAGCGCCAGAGCCAGACGCCAACGGGCAAGCCAATCAGCAGCCCCGGCAGCAGGGTCCCCAACAGCAGCGTCACATGCTGGGACAGCGCATCGTCAAACACCTCGCGGCGATTGAAATACTCTTTCAGCAAAGAGAGGCCATCGAGCGCGCCGAGCCCCAGCAGCAGCGCGGGCAGCAGCCAGACCTGCGCGTTCAGCAGCCAGCGCCACAGGGCTCGGGTCGTCAGGCGACGAACGGCATCGCTGGCGATAAGCAGGCACAGGGCCAGCGCCAGCCACAGGCCGCTTCCCGGCGAGGTGCGGGCCAGCGGAGAACCGCTCTGAGCCAGCTGTACCGCCGCACTGCCGGCTCCCCACAGCAATAAAGGCAGCAGCAGATCCGCCAGCAGGAAGATAACCAGCAGCGGGAGACGCCCGGGACGCCAGCTCAGCAGCGCTATCAGCAGCCCTGCCGCCCCCTGTACGCCCGCCAGCCACGGCCAGACCTGCCATAGCCAGCGCCCCTCGCCGGATAACAGCCGGTTAGGCGCATAGTTGATAAACGGCAGCGCCATCGCCAGCAGCAGGAGGAATGCCAGCAGCAGCGCAACCCGGTTACAGCAACGAGTGGTCACGCGCGCCCTACTTCAGCAGCCCTTTCTGTTGCAGATAGTCGGCGGCGACTTTCTTCGCATCCAGGCCCTCAACCGCAATACTGGCGTTCAGCTTTTGCAGCGTCTTTTCATCCAGGCTGGCGAAGACCGGCTGTAGCCAGTCGGCTATCTGCGGATACGCTTTTAACACCGCTTCACGTACGACCGGCGTGGGCGCATAAATCGGCTGCACGCCCTTCGGGTCGCTCAGGGTTTGCAGACCCAGCGCGGCGACCGGGCCATCGGTACCGTAGGCCATCGCCGCATTCACGCCGGAGGTTTGCTGCGCCGCCGCTTTGATGGTGACCGCCGTATCGCCGCCCGCCAGCGACAGCAGCTGATTTTGCTTGAGTGTGAAGTCGTAGGCTTTTTCAAACGCCGGCAGCGCGTCCGGCCGTTCAATAAATTCCGCCGAGGCGGCCAGCTTAAAGTCACCGCCCTTTTTCAGATAGCCGGCAAGGTCGCTTAATGAGGCGAGGTGGTTTTTCTCCGCCAGATCCTGACGGACGGCGATAGTCCAGGTGTTGTTGGCCGGAGCCGGGGTAAGCCAGACGAGCTTATTCTTTTCCGCATCCAGCTTTTTAACTTTTTCGTATCCCTGCTGCGCGTTTTTCCACGCCGGGTCGTTCTCCTCTTTGAAGAAGAACGCGCCGTTGCCGGTATATTCCGGGTAAATGTCCAGCTCACCGGCGGTTATCGCCCCGCGCACCACCGGGGTGGTGCCGAGCTGGATTTTATTGACGGTTTTCACCCCGTGGTTTTCCAGAACCTGCAAAATAATATTGCCGAGCAGCGCCCCTTCGGTGTCAATTTTTGAGCCGACCTTAACCGGCTCCGCCGCCTGCAGCGGCAGGCTTATCAGGGCCGCCAGCGCCAGCGTGCCGGACCACATACTTGCCTTAATCATCCTCGCGTCCCTCTTTAATTTGCGCTCCATTAACAGGAGCTTAAGCAAAAAGCGTAGTTCATTTGGGGCGGAGCGGAAAAAGAAAAGGCCGATAAATCGGCCTTTGGGGTAAGGAATGCGTGTTCCCGGATGGCGGCCGCAGCCTCACCCGGGCGACAAATCACCATTACAGCAGTTCAAACTCGCTCTGCTTCACGCGGGCGGAGTCGACGCCGATAAAGACGTTGAATTTACCCGGCTCGGCGTCGTACTTCATCTGCTGGTTCCAGAACTTCAGCGCTTCAACGTCAATCGGGAAGCTGACGGTTTGCGTCTCGCCCGGCTTGAGGGTCACCTTTTTAAAGCCGCGCAGCATTTTCACCGGACGGCTCATGGAGGCGGTAACGTCCTGCAGATAAAGCTGAATCACCGTCGCCCCTTCGCGCTTGCCGGTATTGGTTACCTGCACGCTGGCGGTCACGCTGCCGTCGCGCTGCAGGGTCGGCGCCGACATTTTCACGTCGGAAACGCTAAAGGTGGTGTAGCTCAGGCCGTAGCCAAACGGATAGAGCGGGCCGTTGGCTTCATCAAAGTAGCGCGAGGTGTACTTGTTTGGCTTATCCGCATTGTACGGGCGACCGGTGTTGAGATGGCTGTAGTAGGTCGGGATCTGCCCGACCGAGCGCGGGAAGGACATGGGCAGCTTGCCAGACGGGTTGTAGTCGCCGAACAGCACATCGGCAATGGCGTTGCCGCCTTCGGTACCGGCAAACCAGGTTTCGAGGATCGCATCAGCCTGCTGATCCTCTTTCACCAGCGCCAGCGGACGACCGTTCATTAGCACCAGCACCAGCGGTTTACCGGTCGCTTTCAGCGCGCTAATCAGAGCGCGCTGGCTCGGCGGCAGGGTGATGTCGGTGCGGCTGGAGGCTTCGTGGGCCATGCCCTGCGCCTCGCCCACCACGGCAACCACCACGTCGGACTGCTTCGCCGCCGCCACGGCTTCGTCAATCATCTCCTGCGGCGAGCGCGAGTCAACCTGCACCGCTTTCTCGTACAGATTGAGGAAGTCGACGATGCCTTTATCGTCAGTGACGTTAGCGCCTTTGGCATAGATAATCTTACCTTTGTCGCCCAGCGCATTCTGCAAACCGGTCAGCACGGTGACCGACTGATCGGCCACGCCCGCCGCCGACCAGCTGCCCATCATGTCGCGCTTGCTGTCGGCCAGCGCGCCGATTACCGCGATAGTGCCCGATTTTTTCAACGGCAGCGTATCGAGGCGGTTTTTCAGCAGCACCAGGCTTTCGCGCGCCACTTCGCGCGCTTCTTTGCGATGCAGGCGGCTTTCGGCGTTGGTATCCTGCGGATCGGAATCTTTCGGCCCCAGGTGGCTATACGGGTCGTTAAACAGGCCCATATCATATTTCACGTTCAGCACGTGGCGGGTCGCGTCATCCAGCTCCGCCATCGTCACCTTACCGGACTTCACCAGTCCCGGCAGATACTTGCTGTAGTACTCGTCGCTCATGCTCATATTGATGCCGGACTTCAGCGCCACGCGCACCGCGTCTTCCGGGTCCGACGCCACGCCGTGTTTGATCAGCTCTTTGATAGCGCCATGGTCGGAGACGGTGATGCCTTTAAAGCCCCACTGGTCGCGCAGCACGTCCTTAAGCAGCCAGGCGTCGGAGGTCGCCGGGGTACCGTTGAGCGAGTTGAGCGCCACCATAACCGCGCCGCTGCCCGCATCCAGCCCCGCTTTATACGGCGGCATATAATCGTTGAACAGGCGCTGCGGGCTCATATCGACGGTGTTGTACTCTTTGCCGCCTTCGACCGCGCCGTAGGCGGCAAAGTGCTTGACGCTGGTCATCACCGAGTAGCGATCGGCCGGGCTTTTCCCCTGCATCGACGCCACCATCGCCCTGCCCATCTCGGTGGTCAGGTAGGTATCTTCCCCGAACCCTTCCGAAGCGCGGCCCCAGCGCGGGTCGCGGGAGACGTCGACCATCGGCGCCCAGGTCATGTTCAGGCCATCATCGGCCGCTTCGTAAGCCGACACCCGCCCGACGGTGTTCACCGCGTCGAGGTTAAAAGAGGAGGCCAGGCCAAGGCTAATCGGAAAGACGGTACGCTGGCCGTGGAGCACGTCATAGGCGAAAAAGAGCGGGATTTTCAGGCGGCTGAGTTCCATCACCTGATCCTGCATAATGCGGATATCATGGCGGGTCACGGTGTTAAAAATCGCCCCCACCTGGCCTTCTTTGATCATCTCGCGGATGGCCTCTTTCGGGTTATCCGGGCCGACGCTAATTAAGCGCAGCTGACCGATTTTTTCATCCACCGTCATTTTCGTCAGCAGTTCCGTCACAAACGCATCCCGCGCCTGCGGCGTTAGGGGATGATTGCCGAACAATTCATCCGCCAGCGCCGGTTGCAGCGCCAGGCTCACAGCGACGCCTACAGTACAAAGCCATTTCATTTTTATCCCTCATTGTTCCAGTCGACCAGATCGGCGAAAAGATAGCAAAAATCGAAGCCTGCCATAAACATAAACGAGACGCCTGAATAAAGCGCGCGTTGTTCTCTGATTTTTAGAAACATTGATGCATCAAATTGTCATACAAAGCGCTATTCTTATTTTTGATAATTTTGTACCACCACAAGGAGTGGAACATGTCATCTGCAACAACCTATAACAACGCTTTTCTGGCTGAACTCGCCCGTCTGGTCGGCTCGTCCCATCTGCTCACCGACCCGGCTAAAACCCAGCGCTACCGTAAAGGCTTTCGCTCCGGCCAGGGCGACGCGCTGGCGGTGGTCTTTCCCGGTACCCTGCTGGAGCTGTGGCGCGTACTGAACGCCTGCGTCAACGCCGATAAAATCATTCTGATGCAGGCGGCCAACACCGGCCTGACCGAAGGCTCAACGCCGAACGGTAACGATTATGACCGCGATATCGTCATTATCAGCACCCTGCGCCTGGATAAACTGCATCTGCTGGATAAAGGCGAGCAGGTGCTGGCTTATCCCGGCACGACGCTCTATTCGCTGGAAAAAGCGCTGAAGCCGCTGGGTCGCGAACCGCACTCGGTCATTGGTTCATCCTGCATCGGGGCATCGGTGGTCGGCGGGATCTGCAACAACTCCGGCGGCTCGCTGGTACAGCGCGGCCCGGCGTATACCGAAATGTCGCTGTACGCGCAAATTGATGAAAACGGCAAGCTGACGCTGGTGAACCACCTCGGCATTGACCTCGGCACCACGCCGGAGCAAATCCTCAGCCGCCTCGACGACGAACGGGTTAAAGATGAAGATGTGCGCTACGACGGCCGCCACGCCCACGATCATGATTACGTCACCCGCGTGCGCGACGTGAATGCCGATACCCCGGCGCGCTACAACGCCGACCCGGACCGCCTGTTTGAATCCTCGGGCTGCGCCGGCAAGCTGGCGGTGTTCGCCGTGCGCCTCGATACCTTCCCGGCGGAAAAACGCCAGCAGGTGTTCTACATCGGCACCAACCGCCCGGACGTGCTGACCGAAATTCGCCGCCATATTCTCGCCGAGTTCAACCATCTGCCGGTGGCGGGCGAGTATATGCACCGCGATATTTACGACATCGCCGAGCAGTACGGGAAAGACACCTTCCTGATGATCGACAAGCTCGGCACCGATAAAATGCCGTTCTTCTTTACCATGAAGGGCCGCACCGACGCGATGCTGGAGAAAGTGTCGCTGTTTAAGCCGCACTTCACCGACCGCTTTATGCAAAAGCTGGGTCACGTCTTCCCGTCGCATCTGCCGGAGCGAATGAAAACCTGGCGCGATAAATACGAACACCATCTGCTGCTGAAAATGGCGGGCGACGGCATCGAAGAGGCTCAGGCCTGGCTCGGGGAATATTTCCAGAATGCCGAAGGGGATTTCTTCGTCTGCACCGCAGAAGAAGGCAGCAAAGCCTTCCTGCACCGCTTTGCCGCCGCGGGTGCGGCGATCCGCTACCAGGCGGTTCACGCCGATGAGGTGGAAGATATTCTGGCGCTGGACATCGCCCTGCGCCGTAACGACACCGAATGGTTTGAGCATCTTCCCGCCGATATCGATAGCCAGCTGGTGCATAAGCTCTATTACGGCCACTTTATGTGCCACGTTTTCCATCAGGATTACATCGTGAAAAAAGGCGTCGATGCCCACGAACTGAAAGAGAAAATGCTGGCGCTGCTGAAGGAGCGGGGCGCCCAATATCCGGCCGAGCATAACGTCGGCCATCTGTATGAAGCGCCGGAAAGCTTAAAACGCTTCTATCGCGAAAACGATCCCACCAACAGCATGAACCCGGGGATTGGCAAAACCAGTAAGCAAAAATACTGGGGCGAAGTGCAGGATAAACCGACGAGCGCGACCGAACCGCAATAATCCGCACGGGGGACTGTTCAGCCGCGGGGCTTCTGTATTACGCTGCACGCCGGAGAAATTTCCTCTCCGGCAAACCCGTTTAAGGAATTAACCCATCATGTCCGCAGTGGATAAGCTACACGACGCTGACTTAGAGATCCGCGAAGCACTGCCCGATGACGCCCACGCTATCGCCGCGCTGTACGTCTGGCACGTGCTCAATGGACGCGCCTCTTTTGAAGAGATCCCGCCAACCGTGGATGAGATGCGCAAGCGTATCAAAACCGTGCGCGATAGCGGGCTGCCGTGGCTGGTTGCCCTGTGGCGCGGCACCATCGTCGGCTACTGCTACGCCACCTTTTACCGCCCGCGTCCGGCCTACCGCTACACCCTGGAAGAGTCGATTTACGTTGAGGCGGGAATGGGGGGACGCGGTATCGGCAGCGCCCTGCTCTCCCGGTTAATTGAGAAATGCGAACAGGGACCGTGGCGACAAATGCTGGCGATTATCGGCGACGGCCACAGTAACGCCGGGTCGATTGCGATTCATAAAAAGTTCGGTTTTAGCGTGGCGGGTCAGCTGCGCAGCGTCGGCTATAAGATGGGCGACTGGCGGGATACCTTGATTATGCAGCGCCCGCTCGGCGATGGCGACTGGACGCTGCCGGAGTAACCCCCCGGCTCGCGCTGCGCTTAGCCGGGCTACGGTACAGCGCGGTTCGGTAGCCCGGATAAGGCGTTTACGCCGTAATCCGGGGAAATGGGGGTTAATCGTTCTGCGCGGTCTGCGCGCCGCCTTTCAGCATCGCATCGGCCATCTGCGCTTCACGCTGCTTTTTATAGCTGAGCGCGGAAGCCGGAACCGGCATCACTTTTCCCGTTTCAATCCACGTTCTCAGGCGGCTGGCGTCGGCGAAGTGAGTATATTTGCCAAACGCATCCATCACCACCAGCGCCACCGGGCGCTGATTAATCACCGTACGCATAATCAGGCAGTGGCCCGCCGCGTTAGTAAAGCCGGTTTTGGTCAGCTGAATATTCCAGTTATCGCGGTAGACCAGATGGTTGGTATTGCGGAACGGCAGCGTATACGCCGGATGGGCGAATGTCGCCATATCTTCTTTGGTGGTGCTCAACTGGCCAATCAGCGGATACTGCTCGCTGGCGATCAGCAGCTTAGTCAGATCGCGGGCGGTAGAGACGTTATGAATCGACAGACCGGTGGGCTCAACGTAGCGGGTGCGGGTCATCCCCAGCGCCTGCGCCTTGGCGTTCATCGCGCGGATAAAGGCGTCGTAGCCGCCCGGATAATGGTGCGCCAGGCTGGCGGCGGCGCGGTTTTCCGACGACATCAGCGCCAGCAGCAGCATATTGCGGCGGCTGATTTGGCTGTTCAGGCGCACCCGTGAATAGATCCCTTTCATTTCAGGCGTCTGGCTGATATCAACGGTCAGCATCTCATCAAGGGGCAGATGGGCATCAAGCACCACCATCGCGGTCATCACCTTGGTGATCGACGCCATCGGGCGAACCAGGTCCGGCTGGCTGGCATAGATGATTTTTTTGCTGGCAAGGTCGACGATCATCGCACTGCCGGAAGCGATATCCGGCTGGGAGGCGGTCACCGCCGTGGAGGTTTTAGCCAACGCCTGGGGCGCAAAAGGCACAGCCAGCAGCAACGTCAGGCTGAGCAAAGAAACTCGAAATTTGGTCATCGTGAACATTCTGAAAAGTATTTTTGCACGTTATGAACGTACGCCGCGGCGCTGGGGTGATGACGCCGCTGGCAAAAATCATCATACCTTGTCAGAACGCGAGCTGGCTAATAAGAATCGTGAACAAATGCTGCATTGCCGACATAAAAATCTATTTATGCCGGCAATGAGTTAAATCAGAAGAGCCGATATCCGTATCCCCAGAGAATAACGGTGATCGCCAGCAGCACTTCCAGCACCAGCACCCCTATCGCCAGAGTCGAGCTGGCGAAGCTCAACCCCTCTTCTTTATTAATCCCCAGGAACGTGGGAATACCGAGATACAGCAGATAGCCGGTGTAAAGCAGCGCGACGGTCCCGACCAGCGCGCACAGCCACACCAGCGGATAGAGCGCCACGAGCCCGCTGAGGAAAAGCGGCGTGGCGACATAGCCGGCGAAAACCATACAGCGCTTAAGGGAAGGCCGCTGCGGATAGCTTCGCGCCATCCACCAGATAACCCGCCCCATCACCGCAACCCCGGCGAGCATCACGGCGTAAAACAGCACCGCCAGGGCCAGCCCGGTCATCAGCGACAGTTTTACCACCGTGCCGTCGCCGAAGTTCCAGCCCAGCTGCGTGGTGCCAATAAAGGCGCAGATAACCGGAACCGCCGCCATGACCAGCACATGGTGCGTATAGTGATGCGAAACGGTTTCGTTTTCGCTTTTAATAACGCTCATCTCTTGATTAGGATGAGAGAAGAGCCCCCAGACATGGTTCATAGCGTCCCCCTTGTCACGGCGTGGTACAGCACTGATCCAAGTATAATTCACCTTGTAGATTATTTTGTGTACAGCGAGAAAAATGCGCTTCCCCCGCATTTTTATCATCAGGGTGTATGATTAAGGGACTGACGTTTTATGGAGTTAATCTTTATATGGATATCAATAACCTGATTTCCCAGTACGGCTACGCGGCGCTGGTCATTGGCAGCGTGGCGGAAGGCGAAACCATCACGCTGCTCGGCGGCGTGGCGGCACATCAGGGATTATTGAAGTTCTGGCTGGTGGTTATCTCGGTCGCCCTCGGGGGGATGATTGGCGATCAGCTGCTTTATTTACTCGGCAGGCGCTTTGGCGGACGGATTCTGCGGCGATTCGCACGCCAGAAAAAGCGGATCCAAAAGGCCCAGCGGATGATCCAGCGTCGCCCCTACCTGTTTGTCATCGGCACCCGCTTTATGTACGGCTTTCGGGTTATCGGCCCGCTGCTGATTGGCGCCAGCCGCCTGCCGCCGAAGGTGTTTCTGCCGCTGAATATTGTCGGCGCGATTATCTGGGCGTTAATTTTTACCACGCTCGGCTATCTCGGCGGGGAAGCGATTGGCCCGTGGCTGCATCATCTGGATGCGCATCTGAAGCACTGGATCTGGCTGATTCTGGCGGTGGTGCTGGTGGTTGCGGCGCACTGGTGGCTAAAGCGCCGCGAGGCAAAGAAGAAAGAGTGACGAGAGTTCCCGGATGGCGGCGTAAACGCCTTATCCGGGCGACAACCCCACAGATCGCATGGGCCTGTAGCCCGGCTAAGCGCAGCGCGAGCCGGGGAAACAGAACTACTTCGCCGCCTGATGATACCCGCCGCCCAGCGCGGAGGTCAGTTGGATGCTGGCATCAAGCCACTGGCCGTGCAGGCGCAGCGCGGTGACGCGCTCCTGCAGCGCCGGCAGCTTCGCCAGGCTGACGCGCGAGCCGGAAATAATCCCGGCGTTCATCCGCGCCTGCGCCAGCGCGACCATCCGCTGAGCATCTTTTTCAACCTGCTGCTGCTGCTGATTTTTCGCCATCAGCGTTTCCATCTGGCTGGCAGTTTTCGCCACCTGATTAACCGCATCGACCACCGCTTTGTTGTACTTCGCTATCGACAGGGCATTTTGCGCGCTGGCGATATCCAGATTCGCGTTCAGGCGGCCGCTATCAAAGATCGGCAGGGTCAGCCCGGCGGTGACGCCCATCTGCTGGGCAGAGTGGCGGAACAGATCGCTGAGATGCAGGGCATCCTGCTGCAGGAAGGCCATCAGGTTGATATCCGGATAAAACGCGGCTTTCGCGGCATCAACTTCGCTTAATGAAGCCTCGATATACCAGTGGGCGACCTGCAGGTCCGGGCGTCGCGCCAGCAGCTCATAGCCCAGCTGGTTAGGCATTTGCGCGCTGACGGCGGGTAAATCCGCCGGATGAAGATTCAGCGCCTGGCTCTGGCTGTTGGTCAGCGCCATCAGCCGCGCTTCAATCTCCTTCATATTGCCCGCCACGTCGGCGAGCTGCTGATCGGTTTTACTGACGTTAATATCGTTCTCCGCCCCTTCGGCCGAGTTGGTGATCCCGCGTTGATACAGCGCAGTATCCACGGTAACGACATTATTCTGTTCGCGCTTCACCTGCGTCAGCACGTTTTTAATGGCCGCTTCGGTCTGCCACTGCCAGTAAAGGCGGGCGACGCTGCCGGCCAGCAGTTCGCGGGTCTGGGCTTCTTCGGCAACCTTAGCTTTGACTTCACCGATGCGCGCTTTAAGCAGCGCGCGGTTTTTACCCCACAGGTCCAGATCCCATCCGGCGGTCAGTCCGAAGGTACCGTTGGTGTACCACGGCCCGGTATTGCCGTCGGTATCGGTGGCAAACGGCCCCATCAGCCCCTCGGAGGACATTTTCTGCCGTTCAATATCGGCGGAAAAATCCAGGTTCGGTCCCAGGCTGGATTGCGACATCCGCGCCTGCGCTTCCGCCAGCCTGATGCGCTGTTCGGCAATCTGCATGTCCGGCGCATTGGCTAAGGCACGCTGAATCAGGCTATTGAGCTGAGGGTCATGGTAATCCTGCCACCAGTTGCTCTGCGGCCAGCCGTTTTTCACGGCGGCGGGCAGTTCCGTTGCGACGTGGGATGCTGGGGTTTGCTGCTGGAGCGGCTTGCCAGTATCGTGCGATGGCGCGCAGCCCGCCAGCGCGATAACCAGTGGCAGGCCAGCCAACGCGCGTTTGCTCAAAGTCAGGTTCATGAAATCGGTCAGATGATTAAATAAGGTCGGGTATATTAAGCTACTTGCATCCTAGCCGTTTAGTAAAGCGTGTGCCGTAACTATTAGCAGACTAAAAATAAACTTCTCATGGAGTGACAATGAGTCAGAACATCTATGACGATCCCGCTTTTTTTGCCGGATACGCCACCCTTGACCGTTCAGTCAAAGGGCTGGAAGGCGCGCCCGAGTGGCCGACCCTTCAGCAAATGCTTCCGCCGTTATCCGGTCTACGCGTCGTCGATCTTGGCTGCGGCTACGGCTGGTTTTGCCGCTGGGCCCGCGATCGGGGCGCCGCGCAGGTCGAGGGACTGGATCTCTCCAGCCGTATGCTGGAGCGCGCCCGCGAAATGACGGAGGGCGAAGGTATCCGCTATCGCTGCGAAGATCTCCAGACGCTTACCCTGCCCGCCGATAGCTGCGAGCTGGTCTATAGCTCGCTGGCGCTGCACTATCTGCCCGACGTGGCGCCGCTGTTCGCCACCGTTTACCGGGCGCTGACGCCCGGCGGTACGCTGCTGTTCTCCGCCGAGCATCCCATCTATACCGCCCCGCCGCGTCAGGGCTGGCAGGAAGATGAGAACGGGCAGAAAAGTTGGCCAGTGAGCCACTACCAGCAGGAGGGCGAGCGCATCAGCAACTGGTTTGCCGACGGGGTGAAAAAGCAGCACCGTAAGCTGTCCAGCTGGATAAACCAGCTGATCGCCGCCGGTTTTATCATCGAGCATCTGGATGAGTGGGGACCGACGGCGGAGCAGATTGCCGCTCAGCCGGCGCTGGATGAAGAAAAAGAGCGGCCGATGATTTTTCTCCTGCGCGCGCGCAAGCCGGCGTAATACGCAAAAAGGCCCGGAAGTTATCCGGGCCATAAGGATGATGTTAGCTTCGTGCTCAGGGCATTACTCTTTTAAGCTGCCGCCGTTGGTGGCGATTACCTCTTTATACCACCAGAAGCTCTTCTTGCGGCTGCGCGCCAGGGTGCCGTTGCCTTCATCGTCGCGATCGACGTAGATAAAGCCATAGCGTTTGGACATCTCCGCCTTCGACGCGCTCACCAGGTCGATAGGCCCCCAGCTGGTGTAGCCCATCAGCTCAACGCCGTCCTCTATTGCCTCACGAGCCTGCACCAGATGGTCGTTAAGGTAGCTGATCCGGTAATCGTCGTTGATGCTGCCGTCGGCTTCCACCTTATCCTTAGCGCCCAGGCCGTTTTCCACGATAAACAGCGGCTTCTGATAGCGATCCCACAGCACGTTCAGCAGCGTGCGCAGGCCGAGGGGGTCAATCTGCCAGCCCCACTCCGAGCTTGCCAGGTGCGGGTTCGGCACCATGCTGAGAATATTGCCGCGCGATTTTTTGTTCAGCTCTTCGTCGGCGGTCACGCAGCCGGTCATATAGTAGCTAAAAGAGATAAAGTCGACGGTCTCTTTCAGGGCTTCGCGATCGGCATCGGTGATCTCAAGGCTAATGCCGTTGTCGCGGAAATAGCGCAGCATATAGCCCGGATAAGCGCCGCGGCACTGGACATCGCCAAAGAACTGCCAGCTGCGGTTCTGCTGCAGAGTTTCAAAAATATCGTCCGGTTTGCAGCTCAGCGGATACATCAGGCCGCCGAGCAGCATGTTGCCGATTTTGCCCTCAGGCACGATGTCATGGCAGGCCTTAGCCGCCAGCGCGCTCGCCACCAGCTGATGATGAATGGCCTGGTAGACTTCAGCTTTGCTGCTGTCGGCCGGCAGACCGACGCCGGTCATCGGCGCGTGCAGGGACATATTGATTTCATTAAAGGTCAGCCACAGTTTGACCTTCGCCTGGTAGCGCGCAAACACCGTACGGGCGTAGCGTTCGAAGAAGCCAATGACTTTGCGATTGCCCCAGCCGCCGTAGTTTTTCACCAGCGCCCACGGCATCTCATAGTGGGACAGGGTCACCAGCGGAGTAATATTGTGCTTCGCCATTTCATCAAACAGCTTATCGTAAAAGGCCAGCCCGGCTTCGTTTGGCTGCGCCTCATCGCCCTCAGGGAAAATACGCGCCCAGGCAATGGATACGCGCAGGCAGTTAAAGCCCATCTCGGCAAAGAGGCTGATATCCTCCGGATAACGATGGTAAAAATCGATAGCAACATCTTTTATACCGCTATCGCCAGGCACGCGTTCTACGACGTCGCCAAATACGCCGCGCGGCTGGACGTCAGAAGTGGTTAATCCCTTCCCGTCTTCCAGATAAGCGCCTTCAACCTGGTTTGCCGCGGTCGCGCCGCCCCATAAAAACGCCTGTGGGAATGTCTTCATTCATCTCTCTCCTGTGATTAACGGCTTACGGACAACAGCGGCTGACCGGCATCCACCGCGCTGGCGGATACGATGTCGAGAGCACGAAAATCGTCGCTGTTGCTGATAATAATGGGCGTCGCCAGATCGTAACCGGCGTTCAGAATCGCCTGACGGTCAAACTCCAGCAGCAGATCGCCCGCTTTGATTTTGTCGCCCTCTTTAACGTGGGCGGTGAACGGTGCGCCATCGAGCTTGACGGTGTCGATGCCCACGTGGATGAGCAGCTCGATTCCGCTATCGCTCAGCAGACCGATGGCATGTTTCGTCTGAAAAATCGAGGCGACCTCGCCCGAGAACGGCGCAATAACTTTGCCCACTGAGGGGATAATCGCCACGCCCTGGCCAAGTAAACCGCTGGCGAAGGTGCTATCGGGAACCTGATCCAGCGCCAGTACGCTGCCGGTCATCGGCGCCAGGATGTCGTTTTCCGAGGCCGGAGCCACCACAACGGCCGCCTGTTCAGCGGTGCTGCGCGGCAGTCCGGCGACTAACGTGAGCGCGCAGGCGATAATTAAAGCGGCAACCGTCCCCAACGCGCCGCCCCACACCGTGGCGTCAATGCCCTGCGGCGGGATCATCTGCGCCAGGGTGAAAATATTACCGAAACCGAAAGAATAGACGTGGCTGTCGCTAAAGCCGACAATCGCGCCGCCGATGGCGCCAGCGACGCAGCCGAAGATAAACGGACGGCGGAGCGGCAGATTCAGCCCATAAATCGCCGGCTCGGTCACGCCGAAGATCCCCGCGGATACCGCCGAGCCCGCCAGCACTTTTTGCCGCGCATCGCGGGTGCGCAGGAAAATCCCCAGCGCGGCGCCAACCTGCCCCATCACCGCCGGCAGCAGCATTGGCATCATTGAATCATGGCCAAGCACGGCAAGGTTGTTAATCATTAACGGTATCAGGCCCCAATGCAGTCCAAAGATGACGCACACCTGCCACAGCGCCCCCATCGCCGCGCCGGCAAGCCAGGGCGCGACCTGATAGATAAGCTGATAGCCGTTGGCCAGCTGCTGGCTCAGCCAGGTCGCAACCGGGCCGATAATCAGAAACGTGAGCGGGACGACCACGGCCAGGCAAATCGCCGGGGTAAAGAAGTTCTTCATCGACGAGGGCAGTATCGCGTTGCTGCGCCGCTCAATCCAGCAGCTCACCCACGAGGCGAGGATAATCGGGATGACCGATGAACTGTAATTGATAAAGGTCACCGGAATCCCAAGGAAATACTCCGCCGCGGCGTCAGGCGCCATACTGGCTTCAAAAGATTGAATCATCAGCGGATGGGTTAACGCGCCGCCGATCACCATGGTAATAAAGGCGTTGCCGCCAAATTTCTTACCGGCGGTATAGCCGAGAAACAGCGGGAAAAAGAAGAACAGCGCATCGCTGGCGGCAAACCAGATTTTGTAGGTTGCCTGCTGCGTCGTTAACCAGCCGCAAACCACCGCCAGCGCCAGCAGCCCTTTGAGGATCCCCGAGGCCGCCAGGACGCCGATAAACGGGGTGAAGATACCGGAAACCACGTCGATAAGCTGGCCGATAATCGACACTTTTTCGCCTTTCACCGCCACCGGCTCGCTGTCATCCGTCAGCCCGGCTTCGCTGCGCACCGCCAGCCAGACATCGTGCACGTGGTTACCGATGACCACCTGAAACTGGCCGCCGCTTTCCACCACCATGATGACGCCAGGATTCGCCTTCAGTCCTTCGGCATCCGCCTTCTTGCTATCTTTGAGCTTAAAACGCAGCCGCGTTGCGCAGTGAACCAGACTCACAATATTCTCTTTGCCACCAACCCGGCTGAGAATATCCTGCGCGAGTGCTTTATATTCCATGCTGTTTTTCCTTACTTCCGCTGCCCGCAGGCATCGTTAACTGAGTATTAAAAATAAAAAAAACCCGAGAACAACGCCGTGTAGGCGTTGCGCTCAGGTTTTGCCTGCGTAATGCAGTAACAATCCAGTTGTAGCGCGGGAGCTATGCGCCAGGCCCGATCGGCGCTTAGCGTCCCTCTTTTCTCACCCGCTCAATATGAATGGCGAGAAACATAATTTCTTCCGTCGTCAGCGGCCGCTGGTAGCTCTTTTGCAGGTGCCGGGCGACGGTTTCCGCACACTTCCACGCTTTAGGGTAGTTATCCTTTACCGCGCTGTGCAGCGTCACATCATCATCTTCGACCACCGTTCGCGTCAGCATACGCTGGGCGAAAAACTTGAGATGGGTGACAAAGCGCTGGTAGCTCAGCGACTCTTCATCGTAGTTCAGCGTCAGCTGATACTTCACCAGTTGCAGGATCTCCTGCATGACCCGGGTGACGTGCATCACTTCCGGCATTTCGCTGTTGAGCTGCGCCGTGACCAGATGCAGGGCGATAAAACCCGCTTCATCTTCGGCCAGTTCAACCCCGAGCCGTTTGGCGATAATCGCCCGCGCTTCCTGCCCTAACTCAAATTCCTTCGGATACAGCCGCTTTATTTCCCACAGCAGCACATTACGAATGGCGATGCCCTTCTTCTGCCGCTCAATCGCAAAGTGGCAGTGGTCGGTCAGGGTAATGTACAAACTATCCTGTAACTTACCGAGACGACCGCGCGCCAGATCGATGATCCGATCGCAGGTCGTCATCACTTCTAATGGTATCTGACTGAGTAATTCACCTAAACGGCCAACCAGTTCATCGCTCTGCAGCGCGAAGACCTTTTCAATTTTACTTTCATCAAGAGAGTCACCAACGCGTTTCTGAAAGGCAAGTCCTCGGCCCATGACCACCTGTTCGCGCTGCTGCTCATCAACAACCACCACTACATTATTATTAAGTACTTTGGCGATTTGCATATGAACCCCAAAAACAAAAAAACCTGACCCCGACGGATGCCAGGAAATCAGGTTTTGCCTGCCGGAGCAGTAACAATCGGTAGTGAGTATTTCACTGTCCGCCGGGTAATCTCAATGGGACAAGCTAAAAAATGTGATGCCGGTCAGATAGTTTAGCTACGCCAGTCGTTAATCGTGCGCGCTATGCTGGTTGAATCCTGTAGGGTGCGTACCGCGCTGAACAGGTCAGCCGCTTCCAGATACTCTTTACGCAAATAGCTCAGCCACTGTTTTATCCGCGCGACGTGATAAAGGCCGGTGTCGCCCTGCTTTTCCAGACGGGTGTATTTTTGCAGCAGTTCGACCACCTGCGGCCAGGGCATACGCGGTTCGTTATATTTTATCACCCGGCTCAGGTTTGGAACGTTCAGCGCGCCGCGGCCAATCATCACCGCATCGCAGCCGGTCGCGGCCAGGCAATCCTGGGCGCTTTGCCAGTCCCAGATTTCACCGTTGGCCACCACCGGGATAGTCAGGCGCTGACGGATTTCGCCGATAGCCTGCCAGTCAATGCGCTCCGCTTTATAGCCATCCTCTTTGGTGCGGCCGTGAACCACCAGCTCGCTGGCGCCCGCCTGCTGGACCGCATCGGCAATTTCAAACCGCCGCTCGCCGCTGTCCCAGCCAAGCCGAACTTTTACCGTGACCGGCAGATGGCCGGGAACCGCCTCGCGCATCGCTTTGGCGCCGCGATAGATAAGCTCGGGATCTTTGAGCAGCGTCGCCCCGCCGCCGCTGCCGTTCACCAGTTTTGACGGGCAGCCGCAGTTAAGGTCAACGCCCCAGGAACCGAGTTCGACCGCGCGAGCGGCGTTTTCCGCCAGCCACTGCGGATACTGCCCGAGCAGCTGTACGCGCACGCGGGTGCCGGACGGCGTCAGGCTGTTGTTATGCAGTTCCGGACACAGTCTGTAGAACGATTTTACCGGCAGGAGCTGATCCACCACGCGCAAGAATTCGGTGATGCAGAGATCGTAATCATTTACTTCGGTCAGCAGCTCGCGCACCAGCGAATCGAGCACGCCTTCCATCGGCGCCAGTAATACACGCATATTGTTTTTTCATTGCCCGGAAAAAAGAGGCGCTATGTTAGCGCCTCTGGATGCGGGTTGAAAGGGGCCAGGATCGGTTTTCCCGGCGGCGGCGCTGCTGCTTCCCGGCTTGCGCTGCGCTTAGCCGGGCTACAAGGTCACCTCTGTCTGCGCCCCGGGAAATGCACAACCGCTTAACGTGGTTCCAGGCAGTTATCCTCTTTCCAGCCGTACAGCCACTCGATGCCGCGATAAAACTCGCTCTGGGTCTTGCCTTTCCACAGCAGGTTGCGTACCTGGCGCTCAACGCCGGCGGCGTGATAGACCCGCCCCATTTCACGCGTCGACCAGACGATCCGCGCGGTACGCGGAATACGTACCGACTCATACAGCGCAAAAGCGCGGGCGGCGTCGCCGTCGCACTGCGCCAGGGCTTTACCCAGCGTCACCGCGTCTTCCAGCGCCATACAGGCCCCCTGGGCCATATACTGCGCCACCGGGTGAGCGGCATCGCCAACCAGCGTGATGCGGTCGTTGCCCCATTTCTCTACCGGCTCGCGGTCGGCGGTGGACCAGCGCCGCCAGGAGGTCGGCTTATCCAGCATCTGCCGGGGACGCGGGTGAATGCCTTTAAAGTAGGAGAGCACCTCTTCTTTACTGCCGTCGCGCACGCCCCACTCTTCTTTCTCCCGGCTGTGGAAGGTAACCACCAGATTGTACTGCTTGCCGCCGCGCAGCGGATAATGCACCAGGTGGCAGTGCGGACCCGCCCACAGCACCGGCGCGTTAATGCGCAAATCTTCCGGCATATCGGCGGCGTCGACCACCGCGCGATAGACTACATGGCCGGTCACCCGCGGCGAATCCCCCAGCAGGCTCTGGCGTACCACCGACTTACCGCCGTCGCAGCCGATCAGAATATCCGCCGTCCAGCTGTTGCCTTTGTCATCGAAAACCGTCACGTCATCGGTGGTCTGGCGGATATCCACCACCTGGGTCGAGGTGCGATACTCCACGGCCGGATGGGTCAGCGCCGCTTCCCAGACGGTGGCGTGGATGTCTACCCGGTGGATCACCGCATACGGCCCGCCAAAATGGTCGCGGAACGCCTGTCCGGTTTCAATATGCACCACCTCTTCGCCGTTTACCGCATCCATCATGGTGATATGGTCGGTAAATACCGCCCGCTGGCGGGCGACTTCGCCGACGCCGAGGCTGTCCAGCGCCGAGAACGCATTTGGGCCAAGCTGGATCCCCGCGCCGATTTCGCCGATTTCATGCGCCTTTTCCAGCAGCATCACTTTGATGCCCTGGCGCGCCAGAGAGAGCGCCGTGGCCGCTCCGCCAATACCACCGCCGACAATAATTGCTCGCATCACTTTTGCCATGTTGCCTCCTAAGCCGGGATCTTATCTTGTTGGTTTTCCGGCGCGGCGGCGATAAACGCCGGTAGCCGGGTGCAGGCGTCATAGACCGCCTGGCAGCGCGGATAGTGGCTGAGATCGCAGCCCATTCTCAGCGCGTTGGCCCACTGCGGTACCAGACAGCAGTCTGCCAGGGTGGGCGCATCGCCCACGCAAAAAACGCCGGATTTCGCGTGGCGCAATAGCTGCTCGACGGCGCTGAATCCCTGCTGGATCCAGTGCGCATACCAGCGCTTTTTCTCCTCTTCGCTTACCTTCAGTTCGTCGCTGAGGTAGCGTAAAACGCGCATGTTGTTTATTGGATGAATATCGCAGGCGATGGCGTAAACAATCTCCAGCACCCGCATCCGCGCGCTGTCCTCCTGGGGCAGCAGCAGCGGCTGCGGATAGTGCCGATCCAGCCAGTCGGCAATCGCCAGCGACTGGCCGAGAGATTCACCATCATCAGTAATCAACGTTGGCACCAGCCCGACCGGATTCAGCCGCCGGTACTCCAGCGCGTTCTGCTGACCGATGCGGATATTGACGCCCACGCTCTGATAGTCGATGCCTTTCAGCGCCAGCGCGATGCGCACGCGGTAGGAGGCTGAGCTATTGAAAAAACTGTACAGCTTCATCATTCACCTCACACCACGCGCACGGCGATTGGCGTCAGTCCATCTACGTTGCCGGTGATGACATCGCCTTTCACCACCGCGCCGACGCCTTCCGGCGTGCCGGTGAAAATCAGATCGCCGGGCTGCAGCTCAAAGAAGCCGGAAAGATAGCTGATAGTTTCATTGACCGACCAGATCAGGTGGCGAATATCGCTGCGCTGATGATCTTCCCCGTTTACCTGCAGCCAAATTCCGGCCTGGTTCACGTCCGCCGTATCCGCTTTATGCAGCGGCGCAATCGGCGCGGAAAGGTCAAAAGCTTTGCCAATCTCCCACGGACGGCCCATCTGGCGCATCTCCATCTGGCGATCGCGGCGGGTCATATCCAGCCCCGTGGCATAGCCCCAGATATACTCATGGGCCTGCTCCAGCGGGATATCGCTTCCCCGCTTGCCAATCGCCACCACCAGTTCAATTTCGTAGTGATAGTTGTCGGTTTGCGTCGGATACGGTAACTCCAGCGTCTCTCCCGCAGCGACGGGCACCACCGCATCGGCTGGCTTACAGAAGAAAAACGGCGGTTCGCGATCCGGGTCAAAGCCCATTTCACGCGCGTGAGCGGCGTAGTTGCGGCCCACGCAGTAAACGCGGCGTACCGGGAACTGCTCATCGCTACCGACAACCGGAACGCTAATCGGGGCCTGGGGTGCAAAAACGTATTGAGTCATGATGGATTCCTTATTCTTCATTTTTAATAACGCGCTTCGCGGAACAGGCCGAGCGCTTCCTGCACGGGACGGTCCGAAAAGCTGAATAACACGGTATCTTCGGCAGAGTTAAAAGAGACGGTGTGCCAGGTCGGCACCACGAAGATATCTTTTGCCTGGAAGGCGAAGGTCTGTTCGCCAATGGTGACCTGGCCGCTGCCTTCCACCACGTGATAGATGGTGCTGTCGGTGGTTTTCGCCGCGCGTGAGGTAAACCCTTTCGGTAACAGCTGCAGGAAGGCGCCCATCGACGGCATCGGATAGCCGCCGGTAACCGGGTTAACGTAGCGCATTTTATAGCCATCCCACTCGTCGGCATCGCCCATACGCGTCAGGTCGTGCAGCGCTTCGCGGCTGCGGTCGTAGCGATAGTTAAAGATGGGCGAAGAGTTACCGACCTGATGGCGCAGCGGCAGCATATTGGCGGCGTAGCGCGGCAGGTAGTCTCCCTCTTTGCGGGTCACCGGCTGCTGATCTTCCGGGTAATCCTCAGCGAAGCCGCAGCCCAGATAGTTCACCAGCGGCAGGTCGAGGCCGTCGAGCCAGACCACCGGCTCATTGCCGGGATTGCCGTGATCGTGCCAGCGCCACTGCGGCGTCAGAATAAAGTCGCCGGCGCGCATGGCGGTGCGTTCGCCGTCGACGGCGGTAAACGCCCCCTCACCTTCCACGACAAAGCGCAGAGCAGACTGGTTATGACGATGGCTTGGCGCCACTTCGCCGGGCATAATCAGCTGTAAACCGGCATACAGCGAGGAGGTAATCGATGACTGTCCGCGCAGCGCCGGGTTCTCCAGCACCAGCACGCGGCGTATCGCCTCTTTCGCGCCAATCAGCTCGCCGCTTTTCATCAGCAGCGGACGAATCTCCTGATAATTCCAGTAGGCCGGGGCGCAGGTGGCGTTCGGCGTTTTCGGCACCAGGTGGTGCAGGGATTCCCAAAGCGGCGTCAGGTTTTGTCCGGAAATATGCTGATAGTACTGCTGACGGTCTTTATTGATTTCCATTGAAGATTGAGTCATGAGCGTTCTCCTTATTTATTCACGATGCCAGCAGAAGGCAACGCGGCAGGTACAGATGTTGGGTTGCGGACGGCAAGCGTCAGCAGGACAAGCATCACGGCGCTAACGACGGCCGGTACTGCGATAACAAAAAACAGGGTGTCAAAAGAGAAATTCATCGCCATCATCACACCGCCGGAGAGCGAGCCGACGATGGCGCCGCAGCGGCCGACCGCGTTTGACCAGCTCACCCCGGTCGCGCGGCTTTGGGTGGGATACAGCGTAGCGGTTAACGCATTGAGGCCGACCTGCGAACCGCTGATGCCAATCCCGGTGCCGAAAATCGCCAGCGCCATCAGCCACAGGCCGTTCTCGCTCAGGCCAATCATGACGATACAGACCGCCCCAGGCCGTAGCTCAGCGCCAGCACCCGATAGGGATTGAAGCGATCCATCAGCACACCGAGCAGCAGCGCGCCAAAGGTGCCGCCAATCTGGAAGGCGGCGGTGACCCACGAAGCGTGCTGTAAATCAATCCCGCGGTGGTTAAGCAGCGTCGGCATCCAGCTGGAGAGCAGATAGATAATCAACAGGCTCATAAAGAACACCACCCATAGCATTAAGGTGATGGCCAGCTGGCGACCGGCGAACAGCTGGCTGATGCTGCCCTTCGCCCCTGCGGCAGGCTCATCAAGCCAGAAATGGGTATCGGTATAGCGTTCGCCGGTTATGGCACTAACGTTTTTGGCAATCACCGCCTGCGGGAGCTGGCGACGGATCTGCCAGCGCGGAGATTCGGGAAGCAGCGGTATCAGCGCCACCGCCAGCAGCAGCGGCAAAACGCCGCCCAGCACCAGAATACCGTGCCAGCCAATCAGCGGGACCAGCTGCGCGCTGACCACGCCGCCGAAGGCCGAGCCGAGGGTGAATCCACAAAACATCAGGGTCACCAGCGCCCCGCGCCGCCGGGCGGGCAGATATTCCGAGGTCATGGTAATGGTATTAGGCATCGCGCCGCCGAGGCCGAGGCCGGTCAGAAAACGCAGGAACACCAGCATGTGTAGATCGGGGGCAAACGCGGAAAGCAGGCTGAACAGGCCGAACAGCGCGACGCAGAACTCAATCACCCGCTTACGGCCAAAGCGGTCGGAGAGCGGACCGCAGAGCAGCGCCCCGGCGGTCAGGCCCAGCAAGCCTGCGCCAAATAGCGGTGCGAGGTCACCGGCGGTTAATTGCCAGTGGCTGCGGATATCCGGCGCAATAAAACCAATCGCGGCGGTATCGAAGCCATCAAGCATCACCACCAGGAAACAGCAGATAATCACGCGCCACTGCCGGGCGCCGACCGGCGCAGCGTTGAGTAGTTTTTGTAGTTCAAGTCGTTGAGTCATGATTATGCCTCAGAGCAGGTAGGGGTAGATGTTGTATTTATTTCTTTTATGTTGCGAGTTTGTAACTGTGGCAATGAAATGTACAATGGTATTTCGGGCATAGACATAACCTGGAGGTTATCGCTGATGGCAGACTGGACGCAGAAACTGAAGCTGCACCATTTACAGATGCTGGTGGCGCTGGGGGAGCAAGGCAATCTCACGCAGGTGGCGAAAATGATGAACATTACTCAGCCCGCGCTCTCCAAATGGCTCAGCCAGTTTGAAGACGAAGTCGGCATGGTTTTGTTCGAACGCCACAGCAAAGGTCTGCGCCCGACCGAAGGCGGAAAGCTGCTGCTTCAGCACGCCCAGCGGCTGATTAACGATATGTCGCGTTCGCAGTATGAAATCGAGCGTTTTAAACAGGGCGGGCAGGTGGGCAGCCTGATGATCGGCTGTTCACCGGTGGCGACCGACTGCGTCTCACAGGCGATCCTCGAACTGCTGAAAGAGATGCCGACTCTGCACCTGAATATCGAAGAGAAAGTGATGACGCCGCTGCTTAACGACCTGCTCGCCGGCGTGGTGGATGTCGTCGTCGGGCGCGTCGGCGGGCGGGCGCTGGAGCTGCCGCTGAGCTACCGGGTGCTCTACACCGAACCGGTCTGCTTTGTCGCCCGCCCCGATCACCCGCTGGCCGAGAAATCGCGATTAAGCTGGGCCGACCTCTCTCCGTGGCGCTGGATCGTCTGGCCCACCGGCACGCCAATTCGCCTGAGCATCGACAACGCGCTGGTGGATAACGGCGTGATGCTGCCGGAAAACACCATTGAGTCCGCCTCGATGAACGTCACCAGCAATCTGCTGCAGAGCAGCGATATGGTCTCGATTCTCTCACTGCGCCTGGCGCAGCGCTACGCGGCCCAGCGCCAGCTGGCGATTCTTAATTTGCCGCGCATTGAACAAAAAGGTAGCGTTGGGGTGTTCTGGCGAAAAAGTGAAGCGCCGTCGCTGGCGCTGAGCCGATTTCTCCATTGCCTGTCCCTGCAATCTTCACTCTGACCGTCGCCCGGTCCGGTGTTCACGGTCTCTATCGCAGGTATGCGCAGAATTCATGATGTGATCGGTAGCACATTTTTGGCTTTAATTGTATGATGAATGCGGTTCATCAAGGGTTATTACCATGAGTAAATCACTGATTATTATCTGGCAGTATCTGCGCGCTTTCGTGCTCATCTACGCCTGCCTGTATGCGGGCATTTTTCTCTCTTCGCTCCTGCCGATCGCGATTCCCGGCAGCATTATTGGCATGTTGATTCTGTTTTTTCTGCTGGCGCTGCAAATCTTGCCTGCACAGTGGGTCAACCCCGGCTGCAACATCCTGATTCGCTATATGGCGCTGCTGTTTGTACCTATTGGCGTCGGCGTCATGCAGTACTGGGATTTACTGCGCGCGCAGTTTGGCCCGGTGGTGGTCTCCTGCGCGATAAGCACGCTGGTGGTCTTTTTAGTGGTCAGCTGGAGTTCACACCTGGTTCACGGTGAGCGCAAAGTGGTTGGGCAAAAAGGAAGTGAAAAATGATCCATGAAATCTGGTGGTCGCTGCCGTTAACCCTGGCCGTCTTTTTCCTTGCCCGCAGGCTGGCGGCGCGGTTTAAATTTCCGCTTCTCAACCCGCTGCTGGTCGCGATGGTGGTGCTGATCCCTTTTCTGCTGATTACCGGCATCTCCTACGAGCGCTATTTCCAGGGCAGCAAAATTCTTAACGACCTGCTGCAGCCGGCGGTGGTGGCGTTGGCCTTTCCTTTGTATGAGCAGCTGCACCAAATCCGCGCCCGCTGGAAGTCAATCATCACCATCTGCTTTATCGGCAGCGTGGTGGCGATGGTCACCGGCACTACCGTTGCCCTGATGATGGGCGCAACCCCGCAGATTGCCGCCTCTATTTTGCCGAAATCGGTGACGACGCCGATCGCCATGGCGGTGAGCAGCAGCATTGGCGGGATCCCGGCGATCAGCGCGGTCTGCGTTATTTTCGTCGGCATCCTCGGCGCGGTCTTTGGCCACACCCTGCTGAATGTGATGCGTATCCGCACCAAGGCCTCGCGCGGGCTGTCGATGGGTACCGCATCCCACGCCCTGGGGACCGCCCGCTGCGCTGAGCTCGACTATCAGGAAGGGGCGTTCAGCTCGCTGGCGCTGGTGCTTTGCGGGATTATTACCTCGCTGGTCGCGCCGTTTTTGTTTCCGCTCATTTTAGCAGCGGTGGGATAAATGTGATTTAAGTCACATTTTTAAATGCAACACGAATTAGTTGCAATGACAATGAGATGTTTATCACATATACAGGTTGTAACCACCCGTACACTAGATTTCCATTACATTGTTATGAGGCAACGCCATGCACCCACGTTTTCAAGCTGTTCTTCCCCAACTGGCGGCGGACCTGCAAGCGGCCATCGCCCCGATGCTGGCCGACCCGCATTTCCCGGCCCTGCTGAATGCAGACCAGGTGGCAGCGCTGCAAAGCGCGACGGGGCTGGATGAAGACGCGCTGGCCTTTGCTTTGCTGCCGCTGGCGGCGGCCTGCGCGCGGGCCGATCTGTCGCATTTTAACGTCGGCGCGATTGCCCGCGGCATCAGCGGTACCTGGTACTTCGGCGGCAATATGGAATTTCTCGGCGCCACCATGCAGCAGACCGTGCACGCCGAACAAAGCGCCATCAGCCACGCCTGGCTGCGCGGCGAAAAATCCCTGCGGGCGATTACCGTGAACTACACCCCCTGCGGCCACTGTCGTCAGTTTATGAACGAACTGAACAGCGGCCTGTCGCTGCGCATCCACCTTCCCGGGCGCGAAGCGCATTCGCTGCAGCACTATTTGCCGGACGCTTTCGGCCCGAAAGATCTGGACATAAAAACCCTGCTGATGGATGAGCAGGACCACGGCTTCCCGCTCAGCGGCGACGCGCTGGCTCAGGCGGCGATTCAGGCGGCCAACCGTTGCCATATGCCTTACAGCAACTCACCATCCGGCGTTGCGCTGGAGCTGAAAGACGGTACCCTTTTCACCGGTAGCTATGCCGAAAACGCCGCCTTTAACCCGACGCTGCCCCCGCTGCAGGGTGCGCTGAATCTGCTGAGCCTCAACGGATACGATTACCCGGATATCCAGCGCGCGATCCTGGCCGAGAAGGCCGATGCGGCGCTTATCCAGTGGGACGCCACCGCGGCGACGCTGAAGGCGCTGGGCTGCCATAATATCGATCGCGTACTGTTAGGTTAGTCACATTCTGCGGGCCAAACGGCCCGCGCTGTTGAAAATCCCCGCAATTAAACGACGGTTTCTTGCGCTTGCCCGACGGGTAAAGTAGCCTGAAGCTTCCTTCGTCCACTATTGAGCCAGGTCCATGTTAAAGCGTGTGTTATACAGCCTGTTAGTCCTGTTCGGCTTGCTGCTGTTAACCGTGTTGGGACTCGACCGCTGGATGAGCTGGAAAACCTCTCCCTATATTTACGATGAGCTACAGGACCTGCCCTACCGCCAGGTCGGCGTCGTGCTCGGTACCGCCAAGTACTACCGTACCGGGGTTATCAACCAATATTATCGTTACCGGATTCAGGGCGCGCTGAACGCCTACAACAGCGGCAAGGTGAACTATCTGCTGCTCAGCGGCGATAACGCGCTGCAAAGCTATAACGAGCCGATGACCATGCGCCGCGATTTAATTAAAGCCGGCGTCGATCCGGCGGATATTGTGCTGGACTATGCGGGTTTCCGTACGCTCGATTCGATTGTCCGCACCCGTAAGGTCTTCGATACTAACGACTTTATTATTATTACCCAACGCTTCCACTGCGAGCGCGCGCTGTTTATTGCCCTGCATATGGGGATTCAGGCGCAGTGCTACGCGGTGCCGTCGCCGAAGGATATGTGGAGCGTTCGCCTGCGCGAGTTCGGCGCCCGCTTCGGCGCGCTGGCGGATCTCTATATTTTTAAACGCGAACCGCGCTTTTTAGGCCCGCTGATCCCGATTCCCGCGCTGCAGGAAGTTCCCGACGGCGCACAGTCCTATCCGGCGGTCACGCCGCAGCAGCTGCTGGAGCTGCAGAAAAAAGAGAAGTAAAGCCTCCATAAAGTGAGCGTGATAACTGGCGTCTTATCGAGCGGGAATACTTTTCTGATTACGCGAGTGAGTATCGGGATACTGAGGATAGATACCCTGAATAATTCGAGTGGCAGGAAGGCGGCAAATTATCATCCAGAAAATGCAAAAGGCAGACGCCTGAACTGACGCCTGCCTTCATTCACTAATCGTTACTTCTTCCGCGCATACTTAAGCGAATCCAGCGCCACGGCGAAGATGATAATCGCCCCTTTGATGATGTACTGCCAGTACGGGTTCACGCCGATATAGGTCAGACCGTAGTTGATGACGGTGAAGATTATCACCCCGGTCACCACGCCAAATACGGTACCGACGCCGCCGCTGAACGATACGCCGCCGACCACGCAGGCGGCAATCGCATCCAGTTCATACATAAAGCCAAGGTTGTTGGTCGCCGAACCGATACGTCCGGCTTCCAGCAGCCCGCCGAACGCGTAGAACACGCCGGAGAGCGCATAAATCATCAGCAGGTTCAGGGCGACGTTGACGCCGGAGACCTTCGCCGCTTCCGGGTTACCGCCGATAGCAAAAATGTTTTTACCAAAGCGGGTCTTGTTCCACAGGATCCATACGAAGAACACGGCAATCAGCGCATAGAAGGTGATATACGACAGGCGGAATGAGCCCAGCGCGATAAACCCCTGGGCAAACTGCGAGAAGTGGCTATCGAAGCCGGAAATCGGCGACGCGCCAACAAAGTCGTAATACAGGGAGTTGATACCGTAAACGATGATCATCGTGCCGAGGGTGGTGATAAACGGCGTCACGTTCAGGTAAGCGATGATAATACCGTTGATAAGACCAATGACCGCGCCAATCGCACACACTAACAGGATAACCAGCGGGATCGGCATCGTAGCCATCTCCGGGAACACCTTATTGGCATTGTCCACCGCCTGCAGCATCGTGGCGGCGATAACCGCCGCCAGGCCGACCTGGCGGCCGGCTGAAAGGTCGGTTCCCTGGGTGACAATAAGTCCGGCCACGCCGAGAGCGATAATAATACGCACCGAAGACTGGGTCAGAATATTACTTAAGTTCAGCAAACTTAAGAAAGTCGGATCCTGGAAAATAATAATGGCCAGCAATACTAAAAGAACCACGTAAATCCCACCTTCTTTCAAATAGGTGAGAAAACTCTTTTTATTTAACGCACTCATGAGGAGCCCCTGATCTTAAAGGTGCAACGACGCAAGACGGAGAATTTCGTTTTGCGTGGTGGTTTTAGTCTCAACAATTCCGGCAACAAGACCATTGCTCATTACCAGAATACGGTCAGTAATACCCAGCAGCTCCGGCATCTCGGAGGAAATAATAATGATTCCTTTGTCTTTTTTTGCCAGCTCGGCGATCAGCTGGTAAATTTCGAACTTCGCCCCAACGTCAATGCCGCGCGTGGGTTCATCGAGCATCAGAATTTCCGGCTGGGTCAATAACCAGCGACCGATAATCACTTTTTGTTGGTTACCACCGGACAACGAACCAATTTGCGTGTGCTGCCCCGGGGTTTTCACGCGCATCGAATCAATCACCCATTGGGTATCGCTTTTCATGCGTGAATTATCCAGCAATCCGACCTTATTCTTGTATTTCTTAATATTGGAGATCAGCGAGTTAAAACCGATATCCAGGTAGGCATAAATTCCCGTCGAACGGCGCTCTTCGGTCACCAGCGCAAAGCCATGGTTGATGGCTTCATTGGCATTATGGTTATTAATCTTCTTACCGTGCAGCTTGATCGTCCCGCCGGCCTTCTCGCGAATACCAAATAACGTCTCCACGATATCGGTACGTTTCGCGCCAACCAGTCCGGCAATCCCCAGGATTTCGCCTTTGTGCAGATCGAAAGAGACATCGCGAATCGATGGCTGGCGCAGTGAGGTTAAATTGCGCACCTCAAGAATTACCTCACCCGGCTTATTCTCCTTGTTCGGGAAGCGCTGATTGAGGGAGCGGCCCACCATCATCGCGATGATCTTATCCATATCCAGCCCTTCCAGCGGCTGGGTGGCAATCCACTGGCCGTCGCGCAGGATGGTAATTTCATCGCACAGCTGGAAGATCTCTTCCATTTTGTGGGAAATATAGACTATGCCGCAGCCGCGCTCTTTCAGCTTGCGGATAATTTTAAACAGATGGTTGACCTCTTTTTCGGTTAACGAAGAAGTCGGCTCATCCATAATCACAATTTTGGCGTTATAGGAAAATGCCTTCGCAATTTCAATCATCTGCATTTGCGATACCGATAGCGTTCCGACGCGAGCGCGCGGGTCGATATCAATATCCAGCTCATCGAAAATCGCTTTGGTATCACGATACATTTTGTCCTGATCGACAAACATGCCTTTGGTGGGATAACGCCCCAGCCACATGTTGTCCATTACCGAACGTTGCAATACCAGGTTTAATTCCTGATGAACCATTGAAATACCGTTTTCCAGGGCTTCTTTTGCCGAATGGAAATCGATCTCTTGTCCCTGAAAAAGAATACTGCCGGAATCTTTTTGATAGATTCCAAATAGGCATTTTAATAATGTAGATTTGCCCGCGCCGTTCTCCCCCATTAACGCGTGAATAGAGTGGGGACGAACCTTGAGGTTCACATTATCGAGAGCCTTGACGCCAGGAAACGATTTGTTGATGTTACTCATTTCCAACAAATATTCGCCTGACCGTTCGCTATTATTGCTGACCATAGTTATACCTGGCTGCGTACGTGCATACCCCAGCCGACGCATTAACGACGAGCCGGGACGAGTTCTGTATCAGGAATAATCGGGCGTACAAGCGCGTACGCCCGCAGCTTATTAAGCGATTACTTACCGATAAATTCGCTCAGATTATCTTTATCAACGCCAACGTACGGTACGCGGACAATCTTATTATCAATTTTCCATTGAGTACCGGCAGCCGGTTCTTTACCATCGGCCAGGTTTTTCGCCAGATCGAAGGTGGCTTTCGCCTGATTGTTGGCATCGTTCAGTACGGTACCCGCCATGGCGCCGGATTTCACCAGCGCCAGCGCTTCAGGCAGCGCATCGACGCCGAATACCGGAATGCTGCTCTTATTGTGCGCTTTCAGCGCTTCTACCGCGCCCATGGCCATCGCATCGTTGTTAGCGATGACGACTTCAATTTTGTTGGCATTCGGGCCAGACAGCCAGGCATCCATCTTATCTTTCGCCTGAGCGGTATCCCACATGGCGGTATCTAACGCCAGCTGCTGAGTTTTGAAGCCTTTATCGTTCAGCTCTTTAATAACGTAGGTGGTACGCGCTTCCGCATCCGGATGGCCCGGCTCGCCCTTCAGCAGGACAAACTGAATCTGGCCGTCTTTATTCAGATCCCAGTTCGGGTTCGCTTTCCAGTGCTTGGCAATCAGGTCACCCTGAATCACGCCGGACTCTTTTGAGTCGGTACCGACGTAGTACGCTTTATCGTAGCTATCCAGCGCCTTGCGGGAAGGTTCTTTGTTAAAGAACACCACCGGCACGTTCTGGCCACGCGCTTTATCGATGACCGTCCCCGCCGCCGCCGGGTCAACCAGGTTAATCGCCAGCGCCTTCACCCCTTTTGCCAACAGGACGTCAATCTGATCGTTCTGCTTGGACTGGTCGTTTTGCGAGTCATTCATCAGCAGCTGAACATCCGGCGCTGATTTGCCATCTTTTTCAATTGCCTTACGCACCACCGACATAAAGTTGTCGTCGTATTTATAAATCGTCACGCCGATACGGGTATCTGCTGCGTGAGCCGCGGCGCCAAATAACATGCTAGCCATTACAGCAGACAGGGTTAACACCTTCTTATTCATGGAATCTCCGGTTTTATTATGCAGGGTCTTTGGTGTGAAAATGGCTGGCGAGCGTTACATTTATGTTACTGCACAGCGACATTCACGACTGTAATTCTGTCTTCCGTGTAGGGTAACGCTCCTGAAAAACGGCTTTATTAATCGTTTAACCGCCGATTACTGCTGTAAAAGTGATTAATCACCGTGACATAGTATGTTCAGACTTGTAAACGCAGCAATCATAGTCAGCTTAATGTTAACAAACTGTGAAATCACTCACATATTGAAAGCGGTTACATCAGGCAGATAATTAGTTAGTGATCGGCCCCACAATTTGCCTCTGCGCCACCGAATGTCGGCGCACCAGCGTCGGCATAAAGCAGTGGCTGGCGTCACGATCCAGCTTTCCCGCCGCGCCCTGTAGCGCCAGCTCTGTCGCCAGTTTCGCCATCGACATAATCGGATAACGGACCGTTGTCAGCTGCGGGTCGGTGTAACGGGAAATGGGGATATCATCAAAACCGATCAGCGAAAGATGCTGCGGTACGGCAATGCCGTTATCTTTAAGCGTCGTGAGCGCGCCGGCCGCCATACTGTCGTTGTAGGCGAAAACCGCGCTCAGACCAAGGTTGCGCCCCAGCAGTTCGACCATCGCCGCCTCACCGCCCTGCATATCCGGCGACCCGGATCCCACCCAGCTTTCGGGAGCGACAATGCCGTGTTCATGTAACGCCCTTAACCACCCTTCTCGCCGTAAATCATCATCTTCAATGCCGTGATTGGAAGAGAGGTAGCCGATGCGCTGGTGACCATGATTGAGCAGCATGCGGGTCGCCATCAGCGCGCCGCTGACGTTATCCAGCCCAACGCAGCGGTGGGCGTATCCCGGCACGATGCGGTTAATCAGCACCATTCCCGGCATATGCTCCATAAAATCCCCCAGCTCCGCGTCGCTCAGCGCTTTAGAGTGGACGATCAGCGCTGAACAGCGCTGGCGAATCAGCACCTCAATGGCGTTACGCTCTTTTTCCGCTTCATGATAGCTGTTGCCGATTAGCACATATTTCTGATGCTGCTGGGCGACGGTATCAACCGCTTTGACCAGCGCGCCAAAAAAGGCGTCCGACACGTCCATCACGACCACGCCGATGGTATCGCTGACCTGCGTCGCCAGCGCCTGCGCGTTGGCGTTTGGCCGATAGCCCAACAGCGTTACCGCCTTCATTACCGCTTCTCGCGTATCCGGGCTCACCAGCGCGCTGTTATTCAGCACGCGCGAAACCGTCGCGACGGAAACACCCGCCTGGCGGGCGACATCACGAATGGTGATCATACTCACCGACCTGTAGAGCATTGCAGTACGTCACACTCACCTCCTGTGTTCAGCAAGGAGGCTATTCTGGCAGCGACGTGCCGTACGCTACGTGAGTGAGGTCACAGGGATGGAAACGGTTACATCCATTTTGTTAATGATTGTGATCCAGATCGTTATCTGGATGTATCTTTTAATGATGTCCCCGACGCACGCAGGGTGAATTGACGCCATAGCCACTCAACGGGCCCTTGACGGAAATGACGTAGCCAAAACCACGAGAAGAGAAGATTAACCGCCCATACGGCCGGTACGAAGGCTAACAGCTGTAAGCGGTCATACTTCATAAACAGGCCGAAGCGGTAGAACAGGGTAGTGCAAATCAGGGTCTGCAGCAGATAGTTGGTTAGCGCCATGCGCCCGACGCAGGCAATCGCCCCCACCAGACGACTCTGACACAGCTGCGGCCAGAAGCCCCAGGCCAGCGCCGCGTAGCCGATGGTTTGCAGCGGCGCGCCCAGCTCCCGCGGCGCCTGTAGCAAAAATGCGCACCAGCGGTAGTCCCAGCCAAGATGCCACTGGGCAATAATCGAGGGCAAGTTGACCGCCATTCCGGCCGCAATCAGCAGCACGCCGGTACGCCGATAGTGGCGAAGGCTGAACTGCCCTTTGAGCCAGCCGCTGCGCATCAGCGCGGCGCCCATCAGCATCATACCGGCCAGCTGCCAGCCGTACTGCGCGCCCAGTGCCAGCAGGTTATCCGACAGCATATCCGCACGATTGCTCACCGCTTCAAAGCCGCCTTTTAGCTTCCAGTACTGCTCGTACTGCAAATTTGCCGCGTCCGGCAGCCACGAACGATTGGGCGTATTGCCGGAAATCAATCCCAGCAACAGCAGTACCGCCACGCCGATAACGTACAGCACCACGCCGGTATTAAACAGCGATTTGACATCGTGCGCGTCACGCACCATTCGCCAGCCCACCAGCCCGACCAGCGCATAGGCCAGCAGAATATCGCCGTCCCAGAAAAACAGTCCGTGAATAAAGCCAAGCAGCGCCAGCAGCGTCAGGCGCGACTGGATCCAGCGCTTGCCGCGCGGCAGCAGAAGCTGAAGTCCGGCGCCAAACAGCAGGGCGAATAGGGTCAGGAATTTGACCTGCGCCAGCAGATCGAGAATCGCCCAGGTCCAGGCGTCGCTGGCGGAAATGTTCCCGGACCACGCCGGGTTGAGGTAAGCGGCCTTCGGTAAACCGAAGGCGCTGATATTCAGTAGCAGGATACCGAGGATGGCGACGCCGCGGACAAAGTCCAGCGTGACATTTCTCTCCATGTACCCTGCTCCGTTTTAGTTGTGGTGACGTACGGCGCGCAGGAACTCCTGGCGGGTATTCTGGCTGGATTTAAACAGGCCGCCCAGCGACGTGGTGGTGGTGGCGCTGGTCGCATCGCGAATGCCGCGCGCTTTCACGCAGTAGTGCACCGCATCGATGGAAACCGCGACGTTGCTGGTCCCCAGCAGCGTTTGCAGCGCGGTGAGGATCTGCTGCGTCAGCCGCTCCTGCACCTGCGGACGCTGGGAGAAGAACTGCACGATACGGTTAATTTTCGACAGGCCAATCACCGAATCTTTCGGGATATAGGCCACCGTGGCTTTGCCGTCAATGGTCACAAAATGGTGTTCACAGGTGCTGGTCAGGGTGATATCGCGCACGGTCACCATTTCATCAACCTGCATCTTATTTTCGATGACGGTGATTTTGGGGAACCGGGCGTAGTCCAGTCCGGAGAAGATCTCATCGACGTACATTTTGGCGATGCGATGCGGGGTCTCCATCAGGCTGTCATCACTTAGATCAAGGTTTAACAGCTGCATAATCTCGGTCATGTGTCCGGCGATCAGACGCTTGCGAGTTTCATTATCAATTTCTTGTACTGGCGGACGCAGCGGCGTCTCCAGCCCACGAGCGACCAGCGCTTCATGAACGAGTATGGCTTCTTTACTCAGTGATGACATTTTTGTTCTCCTGCAGGTGTGGCGCTCTTTGCTCTTCTGAGGGCAAAGTTTGTATTCATTGTGCGTGAGGTGACGCACAGAATCCAGTAGCCGCATCGATAATTGTTGAAATTGGCGTCACCTCTCGTTCCACGCCGCCAGACCAGCGCACTACGATGCGTCACGCAACGCCCTGCTCACCTTGCCGCAACCAAGCCAATCGCCGACCCATAGCGCGACGCCTGCCGCTGCGGCAAGGTCAGCATGTTGGTTAAAAGTTGCATTAATGATGCAATACGTTCCGAAAAGGAGGAAGTGAAAGTTACTCACGAGGGCATGAAATATCTGTATTATGGAAAATTACGCCTGAGACACTTAAGGAGCCCTGCATGGAACTGCTCGAAGAGCACCGCTGTTTTGAAGGTCGGCAGCAACGCTGGCGGCACGACTCCGCAACGCTGAACTGCGCAATGACCTTCAGCATCTTTTTACCTCCCGCCGCCGCTGACGCGCCGCCGCCGGTTCTCTACTGGCTCTCCGGCCTGACCTGCAACGATGAAAACTTCACCACCAAAGCGGGCGCTCAGCGCGTCGCCGCCGAACTGGGCATTGCGCTGGTGATGCCGGACACCAGTCCGCGCGGTGATAACGTTGCCGACGATAGCGCTTACGATCTGGGGAAAGGCGCTGGTTTTTATCTCAATGCCACCCAGGCGCCGTGGTCCGCGCATTTCCGCATGTACGATTACCTTCGCGACGAGCTGCCGCAGCTGATTGCCCGCGAGTTTAATCTCAGCGGCCGCTGCGCCATCAGCGGGCATTCCATGGGCGGCCACGGCGCGCTGGTGATGGCGCTGAAGAATCCGGGCCGCTTCGTCAGCGTTTCCGCGTTCGCGCCTATCGTTAACCCGACCCAGGTTCCCTGGGGTAAAAAAGCGTTTACCGCCTATCTGGGAGCGGATGAAGCGGCCTGGCAGGCCTGGGACAGCTGCGCGTTAATGCAGGCCAGCAGCGAGTCAGATGCGATTCCAACCCTGATTGACCAGGGTGACAGCGATACATTCCTCGCCGAACAGCTGCAGCCGGCGGTGCTGGCGGAAACCGCGCGTCAGAAAAGCTGGCCGTTAACCCTGCGTATTCAGCCCGGTTACGATCACAGCTACTACTTTATCGCCTCATTTATTGAGGACCACCTGCGTTTCCATGCCCGGCACCTCTTCTCCTGATCCTTCAATGCGTCGTGAAGCCTCTTCCCGGCGCATTGATACGCAAAATGCCTCATCATCCAATAGTCATAAAAACTAATATATACAGAGAGATAGTGTATTTTCCGTCGTCGGGGGGTATGATTTTTGGCGGCGCTTGAGGCTTTCGCCTCAGGGCAGGATTGAGTTTTACCGTTGTGCTGAGGTAGAAAGAAGAAAGCCCCGAAGGTAATGTAATCACCCACGAGGCTATCTGCATGCTTAGACAACATCAGGTTAGTCTCTTACCCGCCGAAAGGCAAGGAGAACAAACCATGAAGGTACCGCCTACCGCCCCGATCTGGTGTCTGCTCATCGTGTGTATCACGCTATTAGCGTTCACCCTGCTGGTAAGAAAATCGCTTTGCGAAATTCGCTACCGCGATACGAACAGGGAGGTGGCTGCTTTTATGGCTTACGAATCCGGTAAGTAGCAACCTGGAGCGGTGGGTTCGCCCGCCGCTTTTCCGTCTGGCTTCACCCTGAGCGCCTTTAGCGAGGGCTGGCAGGGAAATCTGCCAGCCCTCTTTTATCGCCCGGTCAGAAGCGGTAATCGACGGCCATAAAGTAGCGGCGACCTTCTTCTGTATAGCTATAGTCGTCGCGGCTCAGATCCTTATCGCCCACGTTGAGTACCCCGGAGCGCAGCTTGACGTTTTTGGTGACGTTCCAGGCCGCGCCGATATCAAACATGGTGTAGCCGCCGGGCGTTTTGCCCGTCGCGCTGACCGAACGCTGTTCGCCGGTATAGTTGGCGGTGACGTAGAAGGACCAGTCGTCCAGCGGTTTCCAGTCGAGGGTACCATTAGCGGTATGGAACGGCAGCGTTTGCAGCGGTTTATCGCCGCCGTTACTCAGGTCGCGACCATCGTTGTAGGTGTAGTTTACCGTCAGCTTCCATTCGTCGCCGAACGGCACCTTCAATTCCGTTTCTACCCCTTTGATACGCGCCTTATTGACGTTGAAGTAGCGGAATACCGGCACACGCTTACCGTTCACCGTTTTCCAGCCGACAAAATTCGGGTAGCCCGGCGCTTCGCTGGCGCTGGAAGTACGCAGGATATCGATCATATCGTCAACGTTATTCTGGAAGGTGGTGACGCTTCCTTCCACGCCTTCAAGCCAGCCTTCTTCACCGCGATAGTAAAGACCCAGTTCGAAGCTTTCGCTGGTTTCCGGTTTCAGATCCGGGTTACCGATAATACTGCACGAGCCGCGGCAGGAGTTGGTGGTCCAGTCCGGGTTCAGCTGCAGCAGGGATGGCGCTTTAAATGCCGTCGCCCAGCCGCCCTTCACGGTCACGGTATCGGTGGCGTTATACACCAGATAAGCACGCGGGCTCCAGTGATCGCCATAGGTCTGGTGATCGTCCATACGGATGCCGGTGGTTAAGGCCAGAGGTTCGATTATCCGCCATTCATCTTCGAGGAACAGCGCGTACTGGCTGGCGGAAGTGGATTTACCGCCGCTGCTCAGGTTGACCGGATCTTTCAGCTTATCGTGACGCCATTCGCCGCCGAAGGTCAGCAGCTGGTTGATCATGCCCAGCGGCAGAACGTATTTGCCGTCCACCGAGTTACTCTCAGATGTGATCGTTCCGGCCTGGCCCGGATTTTTATTATCCACTTTCTCGCCGTAGAATTTCAGCTCGCTATTGCCGACATCCCAGCGGCCGTTGTGGCTCAGGGAGTAGTTCTGGCGCTCGAGGCGGTTGCGGTCAAGAGAGTCGGAATCCCGATCCTGGCGGTCAAAACCGTAGCCTGCGGTGATGTCCTGATTATCAGTGGGCGTCCAGGCGAATTCGACGTTGCCGTCGCGGCTGGTGAAGCCTTCAATACGCGGCGTTTCGCCAGCTGCGTTGCTGGAAGCCTGCTGATCGTCCTTGGCGCGCTTTGCCAGGCTGCCGTAGGCTTTCATCCCCAGCACGCCGTCAATCAGCGGGCCGCTGGTAAAGAACTGACCATTGTACGTATCGCCGCGATCGCGGTGTTCCTGAATGGTGGTATCCGCGCTGAGGGTGCCCGTCCACTGCTGACCGACTTTTTTGGTAATGATATTGACCACGCCGCCGAGGGCGTCGGAACCATAGAGGGAAGACATCGGCCCGCGCACCACTTCGATACGCTCAATGGCATCAACCGGGATCCAGTTGAGGTCAAAATCGTTGTGGCGGAAAACGGCGTTGCGCGAGTTAACGCGTTTGCCGTCAACGAGGATCAGCGTATAGCCGCTGCTGAGGCCGCGAATGCTCACCCCTTTGCGGTTATCCCCTTCGTTGGTGAGCTGCACGCCCGGCACTTCCCGCAGTACATCCTTCAGGTTTTGTACCGGTCTACGCTGCAGATCCTGTTGGGTGATAACGCTAATACTGGCGGGCGCATCTTTGACGCTCTGTTCAGTTGCCGCAGCGGTGACGACCAGCGTTTCTTCGTTAACGTCGGCGAGCGCCGGAAACGCCAGGGATACGACGGACGCGCATAATCCGGCCCGGACAAAAGGGTTTAGCCTGAACATTCCATATCTCCATGAGGTGTACAACAAAACAAACAAAAAAGGTCCTGCTCACAGGTACTGTCGGCATAGCGCTCTAACGGCGTATGCGCGCAATTTTTTACAGTAGATGTGGCTGGTCGCCCCTTGTCAGTCTGACCCTCTGCAAGATACGGGGATTGGCTTCATCCTGAATTTGTCGGAAATGATAAAGATAATGATTACAATTATCAATAAAATTATGAATAACTGTATCAAAATGTAAGAATCGCAGACATAAAAAAACCCTCTCGATGAAAGGGTTTTATCTTACGGCGTCAGCTGACCTTAGCTTTTAAAACGCTCCGGGAACTTCATTTCGCTGTAGCGCACAAAACGCGTTCCTTTCGCCAGCTTGTAACCGAACCAGATCACCAGGAACAGCGGAATGCCGATATAGGTTGCCGCCACGCCGCCCCAGTCGATGGTATCTTTGAGGAACGCTTCGTAATTCTGGCCCAGGGTAATGATCAGGCACAGCACGAAAGCGAAGATCGGCCCCAGCGGGAAAAAGCCGGAACGATACGGCAGATCGTTGAGATCGTTCCCCTGCAGCACGTAGCCGCGACGGAAGCGATAGTGGCTAATAGCAATCCCCAGCCAGGCGATAAAGCCGGTCATGCCGGAGGTATTCAGCAGCCACAGGTAAACGGTCTGATTACCGAACATCGAGCTCAGGAAGCACAGCCCTGCAATCACCGTGGTGGCATACAGCGCATTACGCGGCACGCCGCCTTTAGACAGCTTAGAGAAAATACGCGGCGCTTTGCCATCGCAGGCCAGGGTGTAGAGCATGCGGGTGGACGCGTACATTCCGGAGTTACCCGCCGACAGTACCGCCGTCAGAATAACCGCGTTCATAATCGCCGCCGCCGACAGCAGCCCCGCGTGCTGGAAGACCAGCGTGAACGGGCTGACGGAAATATCTTTCACGTCGTTACGCAGCAGGCTCGGGTCGGTATACGGAATAATCAGGCTGATGATCAGGATGGCGAACACATAGAACAGCAGGATACGCCAGAACACCTGCCGCACGGCGCGCGGAATGTTCTTCTCCGGGTTTTCCGACTCGCCGGCCGCGATGCCGATAAGCTCGGTTCCCTGGAACGAGAAGCCGACAATCATCGCCACGCCAATCATCGCCGCAAAGCCGCCGGCAAACGGCGCATCGTCGACAACCCAGTTGCTCCAGCCCGCAGGCTGTGCGCCTTTAAAGATGCCAAAGATCATCATCACGCCGACAATAATAAAGATGATGACGGTGGCCACTTTGATCAGCGAGAACCAGTATTCCGCTTCACCAAAGCCTTTTACCGAGATCCAGTTCAGCAGGAACATGATGCCGAGGAACAGCGCGCTCCAGACCCAGCCGGGCGCATCGGGGAACCAGTAGGTCATCACCAGCTGAGCGGCAACGAGGTCAACGGCGATGGTCACCGCCCAGTTGTACCAGTAGTTCCAGCCCAGCGCGAAGCCAAAGCCTTCCTCAACGTAATTCTGCCCGTAGGTGGCAAAAGAGCCGGACACCGGCATAAACGCCGCCAGCTCGCCGAGGCTGGTCATCAGGAAATAAACCATCAGACCGATGAGAATATAAGAGAGCAGCGCCCCACCCGGGCCCGCCTGAGAAATCGTTGCGCCAGAGGCAACAAAAAGACCTGTACCTATGGAACCGCCAATCGCGATCATGGTCAAGTGGCGCGCCTTCAGTTCACGACGTAAACCGGGCGCTTCTGTGGTTTTAGTATCCGAAACCATGTGAAAATGCTATCCATCCAAAAAACGAGGCGAGATTGTAGCAGAGTGTCTGTGATCCATCCGATACAATTGCAAAGTTATAAGAGAGCTTCATGATCGAGCATGGATTATTAGTAAAGCATGAAATCCCGAAAACGCCAGCGCGCGTGGCGTCCGCTTTTACACGTCGCAATAATGCAGAAATCGCTGTAATGCCTTGGAAATATGCTTCTGCCGGTGATGTATGCGCCACAAGGTGCGGGTTAAGCGCGGCAGCGGAATCGTCAGCTCCACCAGCGATCCAACTTCAAGCTGCTCCGCCACCACGCGTCGCGACAGGCAGCTAATGCCCAGACCGTGGCGCACCGCGTGCTTGATGGCTTCCGAGTTGCCCAGCTCCATCCCAAGATGAAACGCCGGTAAATGCGAGAGTAATAAATAGTCGACGATCTCCCGGGTCCCAGAGCCGTGCTCGCGTAAAATCCACGGCGCTTCCGCCAGCCGTTGCAGCGTCACCTCCCCTGCCAGCAGCGGCGAATCCGGCGCGGCAAAGACCACCAGATCATCTTCCAGCCAGGGTTCGGCGATAATATCCGCGGCGTGACAGGGACCTTCAATCAGCCCGATATCCACGCGCAGATCGGCCACCGCATTGATCACGTCCTGGCTATTGCCCACGCTCAGCTCCAGCGGTAAATCCGGCAGATCCCGTCGATAGCGCGCAATGATTTCCGGCAGAATATAGTTGCCGATGGTACTGCTGGCGTAGACGCGGATCGCGCCGTTGTCGCCGCGAAACAGCTGCTCTATCTCCAGCGCCCGCTCCAGCAGCGCCAGCGCCCGCGGATAAAGCAGCCTGCCGTGCTCGTTGACCACCAGCCTTTTCCCTACGCGGTCAAAGAGCTGCACCCCCAGTTGCCCTTCCAGTTCGGTCAGCGCCGCGCTAACCGCCGACTGGGAAAGCGCCAGCATTTGCGACGCCTGAGTGGTCGATCCGCTTTTTAAAACTTCAGCAAAAACTTCCAGCTGACGTAGCGTGATATGCATGTTTTTTCCTGCCTTTATAGACGACTCGCGATCCGCGGCGTGAGGCTGAGGCCCATCGTTCTCAAACCGCGAAACCGCGTTTTTACCACTTATTTCGATTAATTATAAATATATAATCAATTTTATATTTAAACCAGCGAGTCGTATGCTTTTCCCAGACAAAGGAGAAGGTTATGACAGCACTCACTTTACCGACTAAACATCGCCCATTGCGGCACTTTGCACCTGGACTGGCGCTGACCGCCCTGCTCACCGGCGCAGCGCTGTGGGCCGGTAGCTTTCCGGCTATCGCCGGCGCGGGCTTCAGCGCCCTCACGCTGGCCATTTTATTCGGCATGGTCATCGGTAACACGGTTTACCCGAAAATCTGGCAGCCCTGCGACGGCGGCGTGATTTTTGCCAAGCAGCACCTGCTGCGCCTCGGCATCATTTTATACGGCTTTCGCCTGACGTTCGCCCAGATTGCCGACGTCGGCGTCGGCGGTATCGTGATTGACGTTCTGACGCTTTCCAGCACCTTTTTGATCGCCTGTTTTCTTGGGCAAAAGGTTTTCGGCCTCGATAAACATACCAGCTGGCTGATTGGCGCCGGCAGCAGCATCTGCGGCGCGGCAGCGGTACTGGCGACGGAACCGGTCGTCAAAGCGGAGGCCAGCAAAGTCACGGTCGCCGTCGCCACGGTGGTGATTTTCGGTACCATTGCCATCTTCCTGTACCCGGCGATTTATCCCTTCCTGGCGCACTGGTTCACGCCGGAAGCCTACGGCATTTATATGGGTTCGACGATGCATGAGGTTGCTCAGGTTGTCGCGGCAGGCCACGCGGTGGGTCCGGACGCGGAAAACGCGGCGGTGATTGCAAAAATGCTGCGCGTGATGATGCTGGCTCCGTTCCTGCTGTTCCTCGCCGCGCGCGTGAAGCAATTAGCCCCGGCAAACGGCGGTGAGAAAAGTAAAATCACCATTCCGTGGTTTGCGATCCTGTTTATTCTGGTGGCGGTGTTTAACTCCTTCCACCTGCTGCCGAAAGCGGTTGTCGATATGCTGGTCACGCTGGATACCGTACTGCTGGCGATGGCGATGGCCGCCCTCGGCCTGACCACCCACGTCAGCGCGCTGAAAAAAGCCGGCGCCAAACCGCTGCTGATGGCGCTGATGCTCTTCGTCTGGCTGATTGTCGGCGGCGGCGCGATTAACCTGGCCATTCATAGCCTGATGGCCTGAAGCCCCTCGCTACTCAGGTTGTATTAAGGATGATGTAACTCTCCGGCTAAGCCGCTATCATTACCCTCCCCCCAGCGGCTTAACTGGAGTTTTTTTATGAAATATATTGGAGCGCACGTCAGCGCCTCCGGCGGTGTAGCCAACGCCGCCATTCGCGCAGCCGAAATCGGCGCGACCGCATTTGCCCTCTTTACCAAAAACCAGCGCCAGTGGCGCGCCGCCCCTCTGAGCGACGAAACCATTGCTGAATTTAAAGCCGCCTGCGAAAAGTACCAGTTCGGCCCGGGGCAAATTCTGCCGCACGACAGCTATCTGATAAACCTCGGTCATCCGGTTGAGGACGCGCTGGAAAAATCCCGCGATGCCTTTATTGATGAACTCTCCCGCTGCCAGCAGCTCGGCCTGACGCTGCTGAATTTCCATCCGGGTAGCCATCTGCAGCAAATACCGGAAGACGAATGTCTGGCGCGTATCGCCGAATCGATCAATATCGCGCTGGCAAAAACCGAAGGCGTCACGGCGGTCATTGAAAACACCGCCGGCCAGGGCAGTAACCTGGGCTTTAAGTTTGAGCATCTGGCGGCCATCATCGACGGTGTGGAAGATAAATCACGCGTCGGCGTGTGCATTGATACCTGTCACGCCTTTGCCGCCGGCTACGACCTGCGCAGCGCCGAAGAGTGCGAAAAAACCTTCGCTGATTTCGACCGAATTGTGGGTTTCCAGTATCTGCGCGGTATGCACCTGAACGATGCGAAAAGCGCGTTCGCCAGCCGCGTTGACCGTCACCACAGCCTGGGTGAAGGCAATATTGGCCATGATGCTTTCCGCTGGATTATGCAGGACCGCCGCTTTGACGGTATCCCGCTGATTCTGGAAACGATCAATCCTGATATCTGGGCGGAAGAGATCGCCTGGCTGCGGGCGCAGCAAACGGAAGAGGCCACGGTCTGATATGAACGACAGGGAAAAGCAGATCCTCAAAATTTTGCGGCGCAATCCGCTAATTCAGCAGCATGAGATTGCCGATATTCTGCAGATTAGCCGCTCCCGCGTGGCCGCGCATATTATGGACCTCACGCGTAAGGGAGCCATCAAGGGCAAAGGCTACATCCTTACCGAGCAGGAGTACTGCGTCTCGCTGGGCGCGGTGAATATGGATATCCGCGGAATTGCCGATATTCATTATCCTCAACCGGTCTCCAACCCGGGGAATATCCAGTGCTCCGCCGGCGGAGTGGCGCGGAACATCGCGCATAACCTGGCGCTGCTGGGCCGCGATGTGCATCTGATTTCCGCCGTCGGCAGCGACTTTTACGGCGAAACGCTGCTGGAGCAGACCCGACAAGCCGGGGTTAACGTGCAAAGCTGTATCCGCCTGCACGGTCACAATACCGCCACCTACCTCTCCATCGCTAACCCGCAGGAAGAGACGGTGCTGGCGATTAACGATACGCATATCTTACAGTCGCTCACGCCCCAGTTGCTGAATCAGTATCGGGATCTGCTGACGCATGCCGGCGTCGTTCTGGTCGATTGTAATTTGACGGAGCAGTCGCTGGAGTGGGTATTTACCCTGGCTAACGGCATTCCGGTATTTGTTGATACCGTGTCCGAGTTTAAAGCGCACCGCATTCGCCCATGGCTGGGGAAGATCCACACCCTCAAACCCACGCTGCGCGAACTCCAGATCCTCTGGGGACAGGCTATCGAAAACGACGCGGATCGCGATCGGGCGCTAGCATGGCTGCACGAAAGGGGAACTCAGCGGGTGGTGATTTGCTCGGAAGACGACGCTGTTTTCTGTAGCGAAGCAGGGGGTGAACGCTTTCCGATGAGTCTGCCGGACCATACGACGATAGATAGCTTCGGCGCCGACGATGCGCTAATGGCAGGGCTACTTTATAGCTATCTCGACGGTAGCGACTTTAAAGAAAGCGTCGCTTTCGCCATGGCCTGCACCGCCATCACCCGCGCCAGCGACGGTATCAACAACCCCTCGTTGTCCGTTGATAACGCGCTCAATTTACTTCCCGGCGTGGCGTAGCGCGCACCGCAGGCGCGGTGCGCGCAGCCTGTTATGCCAGGCCAATAAAGAACCCGGCAATGGTGGCGCTCATCAGATTAGAGAGCGTGGCCGCCGCCAGGGCGCGCAGCCCAAGCTGGGCAATCTCCGGCGCGCGCTGCGGTGAAATGGCCGAAAACGCCCCGACAACCACGCCGATCGAGCCAAAGTTGGCGAAACCGCACAGCGCGAACGAGATGATCGCAACGGTTTTCACGTCCAGATTGCCGCCGGCTTGCAGATAGGGAGAAAAGTTGAGGTAGGCGACGAATTCGTTTATCGCCAGCTTTTGGCCAATCAGGCTGCCCGCCAGCGTCGCATCGCTCCAGTCAACGCCCATAATCCATGCCAGCGGCGCGAGCAGGAAGCCGAAAATTCCCTCCAGCGTGGCGTGACCGTAGCCAAACCAGCCGCCAATGCCGCCGATAATGCCGTTCAGCAGAGCAATAATCGCCACAAACGCCATCACTACCGTTGCCACCCCGGCGGCAATTTTCAGGCCGGTCATCGCCCCTGACGCCGCCGCCTCGATAACGCTTTTTGGCGGCGTCTCGGTGAAGGAGAGATTGTCGAAAGTGACCTGGGATGCTTCGGTTGCCGGACTCAGCATACGGGCAAACAGAATCCCGCCGGGGATAGCCATAAGCGAAGCGGCCAGCAGATAATCAATCGGCACGCCCATACCGGCATAGCCGATCATCATCGACCCGGCGATCGACGCCATCCCGCTGCAAATCGCGGTAAACAGTTCATTGCGGTTGAGCTTGTTGATAAACGGTTTGACGATCGCCGGGATCTCATTTTGCCCAAGAAAAATGGTGGTCACGGCGACAAAAGACTCAATTTTGCTGATATTCAGCGCCTTCTGGAAGATCCCGCCGAGAATCCGGATCAGCAGCCCCATCACGCCGAGGTAGTAAAGCAGGCTTATCAGCGCGGTGACAAAAATGATGGCGGGCAGCACGCGGAAGGCGAAGATAAAGCCGGCGCCGTCAAACAGCACGTCCATCTTCGGGCCGACCAGTGAACCAAAAATAAACGCGCTTCCGGCGTCGCTATAGGACATGACTTTATGTACCCCAAGCGCGGCCTGCTCGACCAGCCACTTGCCCGGCGGAAAGTAGAGCATCACCCCGCCAATGATGATTTGCAGCAGCAGCGCCGCCCCTACCGTTCTGACGCTGATGCGTTTTTTATTGACTGACAGCGCAAAGGCAATGGCCAGCAACACCACCATCCCCAGAAGACTTCTCATGATGTCCATAATGATATCCTTACCTGGTGGAAAACCCGGCGCGAGCCAGGCTTTCGGTATCGTTGATATCGGGGCGGGCAACCGCAAACGGCCCGCAACTGTCGTCAGGCTACCTGCTGATACTCTTTGGCAATCTCGCAGGCCAGAATGGCGTTGTTGAATACCAGCTGAATATTGGATTTCAGGCTGTCTCCGCCGGTCAGCTCCGCGACGCGGGCCAGCAGGAACGGCGTACTCGCTTTCCCCACCACGCCCTGCTCTTCCGCCTCCTTCACCGCCCGGTTGATAGCGGCGTTGATTTTCTCTTCCGGCATCGCGAACGCTTCAGGAATGGGGTTCGCCACCACCATGCCGCCATTCAGACCCGACTGCCATTTCACCGCCATCGCTTTGGCGATCTCTTTGGCGCTATTGAGGCGAATGCTGACGTCAAACGGGCTGGTTCGGCAGAAGAATGCCGGCAGCGCAGAGGTTTGATAACCAATAAGCGGAACGCCAAACGTTTCTAAATATTCGGTCGTTAAACCGAGATCGAGAATAGATTTTGCACCGGCGCAGACGACGGTGACGTTGGTATTTGCCAGCTCCTGCAAATCGGCGGAAATATCAAACGTGTGCTCGGCTCCGCGATGTACACCGCCAATTCCGCCGGTGGCGAAGACTTTAATTCCGGCCATTGCGGCAATAATCATGGTGGACGCCACGGTGGTCGCGCCATTTAATCCCGCGGCGACAACAAAGGGTAAATCACGACGACTGACTTTGGCGACATTATGCCCTTCGCGGCCCAGCAGTTCAATTTCTTCACGGCTTAAGCCAACCTTCATGACGCCATGAATAATCGCAATGGTTGCCGGCACCGCCCCCTGGCGACGAATGGTTTCTTCTACTTCCAGCGCCGTTTGCGCATTTTCCGGAAATGGCATGCCATGAGAAATAATGGTCGATTCCAGCGCCACTACTGGCTGATTATTTTTCAACGCCTGCTGAACTTCCGCAGAAACCTGTAATAATTCAGAGGAAATATTTAATTCAGACATATTCTTTCTCCACTACCTTTTTTACGTTGGCGTAAGATAATTCAGGGTTATTGGTGAATTCCGATGAGAGCGCCAGAGAAGAGCATCCCTGAGCAAACTTCACCGCTTGCGAAAATGAACAGCCGTCGAGCCAGCAGCAGGCAAGGCCGGCCATCATGGCGTCACCGGCGCCGGTGACGTTAACGACCTGAGTTTTTAGCGGCGCTGACCAGCCGCGTTCGCCCTCTTTCTCGCTGTAGTAAACCCCGTCGCCGCCCATGCTCAGCACCAGGCGCTTCAGGCCACGCTGATGAAACCAGTCGGCAACGCGCGCGACGTCATCCGTGCCGGACAGCGCGATGCCGCTCAGCGTTTCAGCTTCAATTCGGTTCGGTTTCAGGGTGTGAATACGCCCCAGATGCTGGCTGATTTTCACGCACTTCCAGGCTGAAACCGGATCGACAAAAACGGGCGTTGCGCCGCAATTTTCCATCAGCCAGGCGAGAGCGGCCTCGCTGATATTGCAATCAACGACAATCACCGCAGCGTTGCGGATAAAATCTTGATGCTGTCTTAAAAACGCTGGCGTAATATGTTCTGTGATGCTCATATCATTAATCGCCACCAGCATTTCACCGGTATTATCAAGCAGCGATAAATAGCTTGAAGTACCTTCTCCCTGGATAACCTGACATTTATCGACGTGAACCCCGGACTGGGCCGTTTGTTTTAATAGAGAGTGGCCATAAAAATCGTCACCGACAACCGATAATAGCCACGCTGTTTTATTTAACAAGGCAATGTTTTGCGCAATGTTTCGCCCTACGCCGCCGGGAGTATATTTTATTTTACCGGGGTTAGAATCCGCATAGTTCAACGACACATTGGAATAACCAGCAACATCCATATTTGCCGATCCAATAATTACAACGTAATCATTTTCAGGCATAAAAATACCCTCCAGCATAAAAAATGCTATGGCAGTGGAATTATTGAATATCAATAAATAAGCATACTTCCATTCATCACCCCTCAATAAACACATGTTTGAATGTGAACATGTGTTTATGTTAAGCGGAATGTTTTTAAAGTAAAGAGGTCAGCAAGAGGGATTTCATATGAACATGAACAAAATCACAAAAAATGACCCGTATGGTTTTTAAACAGTTTAAAAATGCGAAGGGGAGCACATACGGCAGGATGAGCGGGAGGAGATGAGGCATAAAAAAAGGGCAGAGAAGACTCTGCCCTTGAGAACGATTTAATAGGTCGATCAGGCTGCTTTTTCGACTACCTGAACTTCAGGACGTTTCAGCACCGCGTAGGAGAGCCCTGCGACCAGCGTACCGACGACAATCGCCATCAGATAACCGAGTACCGGCGTAATCGCGCCAGGAATCAGCAGGACGAACAGACCGCCGTGCGGCGCCATCAGCTTAGCACCGACCGCCATGGACATCGCGCCGGTGACCGCGCCGCCAACGATACAGCAGGGCAGGACGCGCATCGGGTCGCGAGCAGCGAACGGAATCGCGCCTTCGGTGATAAAGCACAGGCCGAGAACCAGTGCGGCTTTACCGCCTTCCTGCTGCGCTTTGTCGAACTTTTTACGCGCAACCAGCGTCGCCAGACCCAGCGCCAGCGGTGGAACCATACCCGCCGCCATAATGGCCGCCATCGGCGCATAGGTTTGGGTACTCAGAAGACCAACACCAAAGGCGTAGGCCGCTTTGTTCACCGGGCCGCCCATGTCGGTACACATCATACCGCCGAGGATCGCACCGAGCAGAACCGCGTTCGCCGTGCCCATGGTTTGCAGCCAGTGGGTCAGGCCTTCGAGGATCCCGGCAACGGGTTTACCAATCAGGTAAATCATCGCCAGACCTACGATCAGGCTGGAAACCAGTGGAATGATCAGGATTGGCTTCAGCGCCTCCATACTTTGCGGCAGTTTCAGCTTCGTACTGATCGCTTTCGCCACGTAACCGGCAAGGAAACCAGCGATAATACCACCGATGAAGCCGGACCCGGTGCTTACCGCCAGCATACCGCCGATAAGACCCGGCGTCAGGCCCGGACGGTCAGCGATGGAGAAGGCAATAAAGCCCGCCAGTACCGGCACCATCAGCGCGAAGGCTGAGCCCCCACCGATTTGCATCAGCGCGGCGGCCAGGGTGTCTTTCACTTCAAAGGCTTTAATACCAAAAGCGAAGGAGAGCGCGATACACAGACCGCCCGCCACCACCATCGGCAGCATGTACGACACGCCGGTCAGCAGGTGGCGATAGGCGCCAGCGGACTCTTTTTTTCCTTCCGCCGCGGCCTGGGATTTACCCGCAGGCTGATACGGTTTCGCTTCAACAACGGCTTTATCCAGCTCCTGAGCGGTTTTCTTCAGCGCCAGACCGGTGGTGGTGCGATACATCGGCTTACCGGCGAATTTCGCCAGATCCACTTCGATATCGGCAGCCACCACCACCAGATCCGCCTGTTCAACTTCTTCCGGGGTGATTGCATTGCCCGCGCCAACGGAGCCGCGCGTTTCAACTTTCACCCACCAGCCGCGTTTTTTGGCTTCGGTTTCAATCGCTTCCGCCGCCATAAAGGTGTGCGCCACCCCGGTCGGACAGGCGGTGACCGCCACGATGCGTTTCGGACCGTTGGTCGCTGCGGGTACAGCGGCAGCGGCCGGGGCGCTGTAAGGCGTTGCATGGCTTTTGGCCTCACCGAGGAACAGCTCCGGGTGCGCTACGGCGCGGTTAATATCGCCGAGATAGACCTTTTTGCCGTTCAGCGCGCTGTCGGCCGGCAGCGCCGTGCCCAGCACAATCGCCAGCTCAGCGTCGTTCGGGTTATCAATCAGTTCGAGTTGCGCTTTTTGCGCCGCAGTGCTTAACAGGGTCTTCGCCATATAGGCGCGAGCCTGTCCAAGCCCGGCATCAATAATCAGCAGCGTTTTCATTATGCCTCTCCTGCTGTTAATTAAAGGGTTGTAAGTCGACGCGCGCCATCATTGCGGCCAACTGGGTACGATCGGTAATACCTACATTGCTCTGACTCACCGCCAGCGCGGCAACTGCCGTTGCCAGGCGCAGCGTATGTTCGCTGGACTCACGCATCAGCAGGCCATAAATCAGGCCGCCAACCATGGAGTCACCGGCGCCAACGGTGCTTACCACTTCAACGGAAGGCGGCTTGGCAATCCACTCTCCGGATGCGTTAACCCACAGAGCGCCTTCTTCGCCAAGGGAGATAACCACGTGGGCAATTCCCTGCTCACGCAGCGCATGAGCGGCTTCAATCACATCTTTCATTTCAGGCAGCTTGCGGCCCGCCCAGATTTCCAGCTCGCGGCGGTTAGGTTTAACCAGCCACGGCGCCGCTTTCAGACCGGCAACCAGCGCTTCGCGGCTGCTGTCAAAAATGATGCACGGGCACTGGCTACGCAGACGGGTCATCCAGTCAGTGAACGCTTCCGGGCTGACGCCAGACGGCAGGCTACCGCTCACGCAAACCATATCGAACTGGCCCAGCCAGCTCAGGGAATCGTTAACAAAACGCTCCCAGTCGCCCGGCGTGACTTCAAAGCCGGAGAAGTTGAAATCGGTGACTTCGCCGTCTTTCTCCGTCAGCTTGACGTTGATACGGGTACGGCCCTGAACAACCTGAAAACGGTTAGCAATGCCCAGCTCGCTGAACAGCTGCTGAAAACCATCCTGATTGTCTTTACCGAGGAAACCGCCAACGGTGACGTCGATACCGAGATCTTTCAGCACTTTTGCAACGTTGATCCCCTTCCCTGCGGCGTGCAAACCGGTGGTGCGAACAAGGTTAACCTCACCGCGTTCAATTTCCGGGGTAAAACCCACCAGGTCGTAGGCCGGGTTTAAAGTAATCGTTGCGACACGTCTGCTCATTTATGCGCCCTCCCCAAGGCCTGCGGCGATCGCTTCGCCAATCGCATCCAGCGCCTGCTGCGCATCTTCACCCTGCGCGGTAAAGCGCAAGCGGTGACCTTTTTTCACGCCCAGCGCCACGACCTTCATCAGGCTGCGGCCGTTGGCCGGCTTGCCCGAACCATCAAGGTTGGTGACGGTAATGTCGCTGGAGAATTGTTTAATAGTATTAACCAGCATCGTGCCGGGACGCGCGTGCAGCCCGTGCTCGTTGCGGATAACGTATTCCGCGCTGAGAACATCTTCCGCAATCGCGTCGTCGCTGGTCAGCAGCGCCAGCAGCGTGGCGCCATCAGCCTTCAGCAAACGGTCAGCTTTTTTGTCGAGCAGCAAATTGCTCAGGCGATTAAGCACGGCGGTCGGCTGGTCATCGGCCATCGCGACGGTGATCAGCAGAGAAACCGGCTGCTCATCGCTGGTAAAGGCGCTGGCCGCGCGGCTGACGGCAACGGCGCTGCGCAGGTTGCCTTCGGTGCTGTCGTTCAGCCAGATGCCCTGACCGAGGTTCAGCGGTTTATCATTAATCGTACGGCTAACAAAGGAAGCATCGACGGCGCCGGCTTCTTTCAGCCGAGCGGCGTTCAGCGCCTGCAGGGTCAGCAGGTCGCTGGCGACAACGTCCAGGGTCAGCGTCTCATTATCCAGCTTCAGCGCTTCGCTCTGCTTTTCACCCATCAACAGGGCGCGCAGCTCTTCAGCGGTCGTCGCGGACTTAAGCTGTTCAGCAACGGAGTCGTCGCTCAGCACGTGGGTCAGCTGACGCAGCAGCCCCAGGTGTTCATCCGAGCTGGCGGCAATACCGATGGCGACGTAGGCGGTTTGCCCTTCTCCCCAGGTCACGCCCTGCGGGAACTGATACACCTGAACGCCGGTTTTCAATACCTGATCGCGGGTGTCGGTGGTACCGTGCGGAATCGCAATACCGTTGCCAAGGAAAGTGGAGGTTTGCTGCTCGCGAGCCAGCATCCCGTTGATGTAGCCGTCTGCCACGTTGCCCGCGCTGACCAGCGCGGAGGCAACCTGACGAATAGCCTCTTCTTTATTACCGGCCTGCTGACCGGGATGAATATCCTGCACAGATAACTGGAACATGGTTCTCCTCTCCTGCTGAATTGAATCGTTTCAGCTACTTTGAGAAAAAATGCGTCATCTACCTGCCGGAGAATCTCCCGATGACGCTGAAACGTTTCAAGAAGTCTGTACCTTTATTAGCCGCCAGGCAAGAAAAGTTCGTTTTCTGATAACAGAAGTTAGAGATACAGCACACTTTTGCTGAAGCGGGAGCGTCGAGGCCGGGAAAACTTCAGCTTTCTGCTGAAGTTTGATTTTGAAACGTCTTTTTGATTTATTCGTGCCCTGGTACTGTTCATTTTCTGAGTGACGGCGTAAACTCCGCGACTCCTGAAAACCGATGAACGCCGACATGCAAAACAGTAGCGCCGCCCTGCCACGACGCGGGTTTGATTTCACCTCTTCCGCCTTTCTGATCGTCGCCTTCCTGACGGGTATCGCCGGGGCACTCCAGACACCAACGCTGAGCCTGTTTCTGACGAACGAGGTTCACGTACGACCGGCGATGGTCGGCTTCTTTTTTACCGGTAGCGCGGTGATCGGCATTCTGGTGAGCCAGTTCCTCGCCGGGCGTTCGGATCGCAAAGGCGACCGCAAGCGGCTGATCGTCTTTTGCTGCCTGATGGGCGTGCTGGCCTGCGTGCTCTTCGCCTGGAACCGTAACTACTTTATTTTGCTGTTCATCGGGGTATTCCTCAGCAGCTTCGGCTCCACCGCCAACCCGCAGATGTTTGCCCTCGCCCGCGAGCATGCGGACAAAACGGGCCGCGAGGCGGTCATGTTTAGCTCGATTCTGCGCGCTCAGGTGTCGCTGGCATGGGTTATCGGACCGCCGCTGGCCTACGCGCTGGCCATGGGTTTTGGCTTTACGGTGATGTATCTCAGCGCGGCAGTTGCCTTTGTGGTCTGCGGCGCGATGGTCTGGTTTTTTCTTCCCAGCATGCGTAAAGAGCCGAAGATCGCTACGGGCCATCTTGAAGCGCCGCGCACCAACCGCCGCGACGCGCTGCTGCTGTTTATCATCTGTACGCTGATGTGGGGAATCAACAGCCTGTACATCATTAATATGCCGCTGTTTATCATCAATGAACTGCATTTACCGGAGAAGCTGGCCGGGGTCATGATGGGCACCGCCGCCGGACTGGAAATCCCGACCATGCTGATTGCGGGCTACTACGCCAAACGTTTCGGCAAACGTTTCCTGATGCGCATCTCAGCGGTGGCCGGGGTGCTGTTTTACGTTGGCATGCTAACCGTCCATACCCCCGGACTGCTGCTGGCCCTACAGGCGCTGAACGCCATTTTCATCGGCATTCTCGCCGGTATCGGCATGCTCTATTTTCAGGATCTGATGCCCGGACAGGCGGGTGCGGCCACCACGCTTTATACCAATACCACGCGCGTTGGCTGGATTATCGCCGGTTCGCTGGCGGGGGTCGTTGCGGAAGTCTGGAGCTATCACGCCGTCTTCTGGATTGCGCTGGTGATGGGGGTCATTACTCAGGCCTGCCTGTGGCGTATTAAAGACGTTTAAGGGTATCCCGCGCGGGCTTGCACCGTCACGAAGTGCTCAGCTCAAGATGAAGCAGCCAGGTCATGGCGTCTTCGCGATTGGTGGCGCACATTTCCGCTTCCGGCTTCAGGCTGGCGCACACTTTCGGCCTTAACGGCGAGCCAAAAATAGCGCAGAGATTATTTTGCGATAGCTGCACGCAGCGGGTGTTTGCCGGCTTGCCTTGCGGCATGCCCGGGATAGGGCTGGAGATAGAAGGAGCGATACAGCAAGCTCCGCATTCAGGGCGGCATTCCATAATCGACTCTTCCGATAACGCTTTTAGCAGCCCAGCCTAAACGTTTTACCTGAAGATAGCAAAACCGACGAATTCCACTTGCCTGAAAGGCCCGGCGCGAGTAGTTTTACGCGATATTTTCGACCCTTTAAGTGACAGGATTACCGCAATGCCAAGAGCGAATGAAATTAAAAAAGGTATGGTGCTGAATTACAACGGCAAACTGCTGATTGTTAAAAATATTGATATTCAGTCACCCAGCGCCCGCGGCGCAGCGACGCTGTACAAAATGCGTTTCTCCGATGTACGCACCGGCCTGAAAGTGGAAGAACGCTTCAAAGGCGACGACATCGTCGATACCGTCACCCTGACCCGCCGCTTCGTTGACTTCTCCTATATCGATGGCAACGAATACGTCTTTATGGATAAAGAAGATTACACCCCGTATATCTTCACCAAAGAGCAGATCGAAGAAGAGCTGCTGTTTATGCCGGAAGGCGGCATGCCGGATATGCAGGTTCTGACCTGGGACGGCCAGCTGCTGGCGCTGGAACTGCCGCAGACCGTGGATCTCGAAATCGTTGAGACGGCGCCGGGTATCAAAGGCGCATCCGCAAGCGCGCGTAACAAACCGGCAACGCTGAGCACCGGCCTTGTTGTTCAGGTGCCTGAATACCTGAGCGCGGGAGAGCGCATCCGCATCCATATCGAAGAGAGCCGCTACATGGGCCGCGCGGACTAAACTCCGCGTTTGCAACATCCAGGAGGGCAGCCAGCGGCTGTCCTTTTTATTAGCCCCTTATCCGCAATCTCCCCTCCGCCAAAAGCTGTTATACCAAAAATAGCAAAGTTACCGCTAATCTCACCGGCTCTCTCCGCATACTTTGCGGCCTGACCGTATACCGCGACAGAATTGCATGATCAAGCTCACATTAAGCGGATAAATAAGGCTCACCAATTTAATTTGTTGTCATATATCTTTACACTGGCCATGTTAATTATTGGTTAATCAGGTGTGTTAAAAATGACAACCATTGCGACAGCCACGCTGCCGGAAGGCGTACAGCTTCCTCGATACGATCGCAGTCAGCTGCGTTCGCGTATTGTGCATTTCGGTTTTGGCGCGTTTCATCGCGCGCACCAGGCCCTTCTCACCGATCGGGTGCTCAACGCCAGCGGCGGAGACTGGGGGATTTGTGAGATTAGCCTGTTCAGCGGCGATCGGCTGATGAGCCAGCTTCGCCAGCAGGACCACCTGTTTACCGTGCTGGAAAAAGGCGCCGAGGGCAATCAGCCGATTATTGTCGGCGCCGTTCATGAGTGTCTGAATGCGAAACTGGATTCGCTGGCCGCCATTATTGAGAAATTTTGCGAACCGCAGGTCGCCATTGTCTCTCTGACCATCACCGAGAAGGGCTACTGCATCGATCCGGCCAGCGGCCAGCTGGATATGACGCAGCCGCGCATTATTCACGATCTGCAAAATCCGACGCTGCCGCAATCGGTTCCCGGCATTCTGGTGGAAGCGCTGGCGCGCCGGCGACAGCGGGGGCTACCGCCGTTTACCGTCCTCTCCTGCGATAATATTCCCGATAATGGACATGTGGTAAAAAACGCCGTGCTGGGAATGGCCGAAAAACGGGACCCCGAGCTGGCGCTGTGGATCGCCGAACACGTCAGCTTTCCCGGTACCATGGTTGACCGCATCGTGCCCGCCGCCACCGATGAGTCGCTGGCAGAAATTAGCGCGACGCTAGGCGTGGAAGACCCCTGCGCAATCAGCTGCGAACCCTTTATCCAGTGGGTCATTGAAGATAACTTTGTTGCCGGTCGCCCGGACTGGGAAACCGCGGGCGTCCAGATGACCGATGACGTTTTACCGTGGGAACAAATGAAGCTACGGATGCTCAACGGTAGCCACTCGTTTCTCGCCTGGCTTGGCTATCTGGCTGGCCATGCGCACATTAGCGACTGCATGCAGGATCCGATTTTCCGCAGCGCCGCCTACCGCCTGATGCTTGACGAACAGGCGCCGACCTTATCCATTCAGGGCGTTGACCTGACCGCGTACGCTGACAGCCTGATCGAGCGCTTCAGCAACCCGGCGCTGAAGCATCGCACCTGGCAAATCGCCATGGACGGTAGCCAGAAGCTGCCGCAACGTATGCTTGAGGGTATTCGCGTCCATCTCGCTCGGGGCAGCCGCTGGCCGCTGCTGGCGCTCGGCGTGGCCGGCTGGATGCGCTACGTCAGCGGTATTGACGATGCCGGAAATGCGATTGATATTCGCGATCCGCTGGCCGATAAGATGCAGAAACGGGTTTCTGCCAGCGATGAACACCAGCGCGTGGCGGCCCTGCTTACGCTGGAAGAGATCTTCGGCCGCGACCTGCCGCAGAACCCGCAGTTTGTCGCTCATATCACCGCCGCATGGCATCAGCTCGCCGCTTTTGGCGCGCGTCAGGCGATTGCCGGCACGCTGAACGCTTAACAATTTCTGCCTTTTAGCGGACAGATCCCCCTTCTGTCCGCGGTAAGACTTCTCTTTTCCCCTTTTTTTCGTCAGGATAGCGTAACTGTTACAACATTACATTTATCCTGGAGAAAAAGTGACCAAAACCAATTTGATCACGGGGTTTCTCGGCAGCGGCAAGACGACGTCGATTCTGCATCTGCTGGCCCATAAGCCCGCGGATGAAAAATGGGCCGTGCTGGTCAACGAGTTTGGTGAAGTGGGCATTGACGGCGCGCTGCTGGCGGAAAGCGGCGCGCTGCTCAAAGAGATCCCCGGCGGCTGCATGTGCTGCGTGAACGGTCTGCCGATGCAGGTCGGGCTCAACACCCTGCTGCGCCAGGGCAAACCCGATCGCCTGCTGATAGAACCCACCGGGCTTGGCCATCCTAAACAGATCCTCGATATGCTGACCGCCGCAATATACGAGCCGTGGATCGACCTGCGCGCCACCTTATGCGTGCTGGATCCGCGCCAGCTGCTGGACGAAAAAATAGCGACCAACGACAACTTTCGCGACCAGCTGGCCGCCGCTGACGTCATTATCAGTAATAAAGCCGACCGCGAAACGGAGGAAAGCCAACGCGCATTCGCCGCCTGGTGGCAGACCTATGCCGGCGATCGGCGGTTCGTCAGCGCCACGCGGGGGAATATCGACCCGGCACTGCTTGATTTGCCGCGCCGCAATCTTGCGCCGCTTCCCGCCAGCCCCGAACACGCGCACGGCCACGGGCAGAAACAGGGCCTTGCGGCACTGAGCCTCCCTGCCCATCAGCGCTGGCGTCGCAGCCTCAATAGCGGCCAGGGCTATCACGCCTGCGGCTGGATTTTTGACGCCGAAACCGTTTTCGACACCGTGGCCCTGCTCGAATGGGCGCGCCTGGCGCCGGTCGGGCGCGTAAAAGGCGTGATGCGCATCGCGGAAGGAGTGGTACGCATCAACCGCCAGCAGCGCGATCTGCATATTGAGACGCAGAACGTTCCTCCCCCCGATAGCCGTATCGAGCTGATTGCCGATACCGAGACGGACTGGAACGCACTGCAGGCCTCCTTGTTGAGGATTCGTTTAAGTTAAGACGGCTATGGTTGCCGTCGTTTACCCAACACACGATAGTTATGATTAAAAATCGAATTCCCCTAATCCTGCTGCTGAACGCGGCGGGTGTTGCGCTTTTTTGTTCATGGTACCTTCCCGTTAACCATGGTTTCTGGAATCCGCTGGACTCAGCGATCTTCTATTTCTTTAACCACCTGGTTGGCGTGAGCACCGCTTACACCTGGCTGCTGGCGATTATCAACAACCGCGCATTTGATGCCTGCTCGCTACTGGCGATGGGCAGCCTGATGCTAAGCTTCTGGTTTAAAGAGCAGAGCGCCGGACGCCGCCGGGTGATTATCATCGGCCTGGCGATGCTGCTGGCCGCCGTCATCATCAATCAGCTTGCCCAGCACCTGATGCCGGTTAAGCGCGCCAGCCCTTCGCTCTCTTTTACCGATATCACCAAAGTGAGCGATGTGATCTCCTTCCCCACTAAAGATGCGTCTAAAGATAGCTTTCCAGGCGATCACGGTATGATGCTGCTGATTTTTGCGTCATTTATGTGGCGCTATTTTGGTCGCCGGGCGTTTGCCATCGCGCTGGTCATATTCGTGGTGTTCGCTTTTCCACGCGTAATGATTGGCGCTCACTGGTTTACCGATATTGCCGTCGGCTCATTAACGGCGGTACTCATTGGCGCCCCCTGGGTATTGATGACCCCGCTGAGTGATAATGTCATTGCGTTATTTGAGCGTTATCTTCCGGGTAGAAAAACTAAAATTTAAATCTATCTTTACAATTAATTAATATCATTCATAAGGGATCGTTCTGGGTCCCTTTTTTTGTCCGCGCGTTTTTTCTCATCCGGCATCATCTTCCCGTCATAGTAATCATGTTAGAAATGAGTAAATTGCGTATTTTTTACCCATTGCTGCCGCTATTTTGCCCTTTGCCGATGATTCACTTTTTGTCGCAAAAATACTTATAAGAAAATGCGTAAAACCGCTCGCCATCCCCCGGTTGATCGGGTAACCTCAATCTCGTTTTGCCTCGTCAGCGACATCAATTCAGAGAATGAATAAATTTGTGCGTCAGTCCACAGTTTTATGCTTACGGAATTGTCTCATTGCGACCAGGTAATTAGGCTCTAACACGTTTGGCATTTTTTATAACGACATTGTCGTTAAGGACAACAAGGGATAACACACAGCATGGTCAAATCTCAGCCGATTTTGAGATATATCTTGCGGGTCGCCCCCGCGATTGCAGTTGCGGTTCTGCTTTCCGCGTGTAGTTCAAATAGTACCGCCAGGAATATGCATTCTGAGACGCTTGCTGTGGGTAGTGGCGATTTATCATCACTGCAAGCCTCTCAGGATGAATTTGAAACGATGGTCCGCAACCTGGACGTTAAGTCCCGCTTGATGGATCAATATGCCAGCTGGAAGGGCGTGCGTTACCGCCTCGGCGGCAGCACCCGTAAAGGCATCGATTGTTCCGCCTTTGTGCAACGGACTTTCCGTGAACAGTTTGGCCTGGAACTGCCGCGCTCGACTTCAGAGCAGCAGGATTCCGGAAAATCGATCAGCCGCGCGCAGCTGCGCACCGGTGATTTAGTTCTGTTCCGTGCAGGTTCCACGGGCCGCCATGTAGGGATCTACATCGGCAACAATCAGTTTGTTCATGCTTCCACCAGCAGCGGTGTGACGATTTCAAGCATGGATGAGCCGTACTGGAAAAAGCGCTATAACGAAGCGCGACGCGTTCTGAGCCGTTCGTAATCGTCTTCTGCCGTTGGTTAATCCCTTGGCCAACGAAAGAAATAAAAAAACACTGCCGAGGCGGTGTTTTTTTTTGCTCGCCAGCCAGGAAACTTCGTAAAATAAGCGATGTCTTTAAGCAGGGATAGAAAAAGCGATTTCTATCAGCCCCCTGGCGCAAATCAACAATACGGACTGACTATATAGCCTATGCCTACCCGTCATCTCGCTCCCCGGCGAAAAATCTGGCTGACCAGCATATGTGTTGGAATAGCCGTCGCCCTGCTGGCCGGTAGCATCCAGTTTATGGTGATTTATCACAACCGTGCGGAGCGTTTCGACGCCATTATTCACAACGTTCATACGTATCTGCAGGACTACTTTCACGATTTGAATCAGACGATTCAGGGCATGCAGCCTCTGGTCGATCAACCCTGTGAAAACGTTGCCTCAGGCTTAACCGCCCATGCGGCATTCAGCCCGAACGTCCGCGCCATCCTGCTGGTCAAAAATGGCCTTGCGTTTTGCTCCTCCGCCACAGGCGCTATGAACACGCCCTTAACCCAGCTCATTCCGCAGCTTAATCTTACTCAAGCGGTCGATATGGCGATTCTGCCCGGGACGCCAATGATGCCGAAAAGCGCCGCGCTGGCGCTGTGGGTCCGCAGCCCACACGGCGGGAAAGACGGTATTTTTGTCTCGATTAATGCCAACCTGACGCCCTATATTCTCTACTCAGCCCGACAGAATGATTTCAGCGGCCTGGCGCTGGCCATTAAGGACACCGCCATTTCCACCTTCAGCAACCAACTTATCGACCCGCAGACGTTGCTCTCGCCGCCCATTCGCCAGACGCAAATCGACGGCCTGCCGCTGAAGGTTTATCTCTACGCGAACAGCTGGCTGGCGGAGAATACGCAGTTTGCTCTGCTGCTGGGCGTCGTGTGCGGGCTGCTGGCCGGGCTTTTAAGCTACTACATCCTGACGATTAAATCGGACCCGCGCAAAGAGCTGCTGCTGGCGATCAAAAACGATCAGTTCTATGTGGTTTATCAACCGGTGGTGAGGTCAGAGACGCTGCGCATCAGCGGCGTTGAGGTGCTGATGCGCTGGCGACATCCCGTGGCCGGCGAGATCCCTCCCGATGTGTTTATCAACCTTGCTGAAACCCAGCAGATCATTATTCCGCTCACCCGCCATCTGTTAAAACTGATTGCGCAGGATGCGCCTGTTCTGCAAACGCTCCTGCCCGCAGGGAGCAAGCTGGGAATAAATATCTCCCCCCTTCATCTGCACGCAGGCAGCTTTCAGCAGGACCTTCAGCACTTCGCCGCCGCCATGCCGGCCGACCATTTTAGCGTGGTGCTGGAGATCACCGAGCGCGCGATGATCGATAAGAATCGCTCCTTAGGGAACTTCGACTGGCTGCACGAACAGGGCTTTGAAATTGCGATTGATGATTTTGGTACCGGCCATAGCGCGCTAATCTATCTGGAGCGCTATAACTTTGATTACCTGAAGATAGACCGCGGCTTCGTGCAGGCTATCGGCACTGAGACCGTCACCTCGCCGGTGCTTGATGCCGTTATCACCCTGAGCCGCCGCCTGAAGCTCACCACGGTCGCTGAAGGGGTGGAAACGCAGGAACAAGCGGAATGGCTGCGCGACCACGGGGTAAACTATTTACAGGGCTACTGGTTAAGCCGGCCGCTGACGCTGGACGCGCTGATCGCCGCCCATGATGAACCGGCGAAATATTTCACAAGCCGCTAAGGGTCCTTTATTATTTGCTATCAAAGGTCAGGCCGCTTCAGGTCTGACATTGGAGGGCGTCATCCTGGTTATTTTTGCACGCATCAGCCTGATCCTGCTGACCTTATTTAGCCTGCAGAGCCAGGCGCAAACGATTAAAGAGAGCGACAGGTTCGCTATTATCGGCGAACCGAAATACGCCGCGGGCTTTGACCATTACGATTATGCCAACCCTGCCGCGCCTAAAGGCGGGGCAATTACCCTCGCGGCCATCGGTACTTTTGATAATTTCAACCGCTACGCCATGCGCGGCAATCCCGGTATTCGTACCGAAAGCTTATACGACACGCTGTTCACCACCTCTGATGATGAACCCGGCAGCTACTATCCGCTGATCGCCGAGCATACGCGCTATGCCGATGATTTTTCATGGATGGAGATCGCGCTCAATCCCCGCGCCCGCTATCACGATGGCAGCCCCGTCACCGCCAGCGATGTCGCGTTTACCTTCCAGAAGTTTATGACCGAAGGGGTGCCGCAGTTTCGCCTCTATTATAAAGGCACCACCGTAAAAGCCATCGCTCCGCTCACCGTACGCATTGATTTAGCCAAACCGGGCAAAGAGAACATGCTTAGCCTGATGACGCTACCGGTGATGCCGGAAAAATTCTGGAAAAACCATAAACTCAGCGACCCGCTATCCGCCCCACCGCTGGCCAGCGGCCCGTATCGCATCACCGCCTGGCGCATGGGCCAGTACATTACCTACTCGCGGGTTAAGGACTACTGGGCCGCCGACTTACCGGTCAACCGCGGGCGCTGGAATTTCGATACGCTACGCTACGACTATTACCTGGACGACAACGTCGCTTTCGAAGCCTTTAAGGCCGGCGCCGTCGACCGTCGCGAAGAGAACGTTGCCAAGAACTGGGCTACCCGCTACGTCGGGCGCAATTTTACCCACGGCTATATCGTTAAAGATGAATACACCAACACCTCGGCGCAGAATACGCAGTGGCTGGCCTTTAACATTCAGCGCCCGGTATTTTCCGACCGCCGGGTACGCGAAGCCATTACCCTCGCCTTTGATTTTGAATGGATGAATAAGGCGCTGTTTTATCACTCCTACAGCCGCGCCAATAGCTTCTTTCAGAATACCGAATACGCGGCGCGCGATTATCCGAATGCCGACGAGCTGGCGCTGTTAACGCCGCTGAAAAAAGAGATCCCGGCCGAAGTTTTCACGCAGATATACCGTCCCCCGGTTTCCAGCGGCGATGGTTTCGAACGCGCAAACTTGCTTAAGGCGGATGCCATCCTTAACCAGGCGGGATGGATAGTGAAAAACCAGCGGCGGGTTAATGCGAAGAGCGGCAAACCGTTACGCTTTGAGCTGCTGCTTCCTTCCGGCAGCAGCGATCGCTGGGTCCTGCCCTTCCAGCACAACCTCCAGCGGCTCGGCATCGTCATGGATATTCGCCAGGTCGACAACTCCCAGTACAGTAACCGCAAGCGCAGCCGGGATTACGACATGATGCCCAACGTCTGGCGCGCCACGCCCTGGCCCGGCACCGACCTGCAAGTCTCCTGGGACTCCGAATATATTAACTCCAGCTATAACGCCTCAGGGGTACAAAGCCCGGCCGTCGACCGGCTCATCGCGCAGATTATTCGCTGGCAGGGTAATAAAGAAAAGCTGCTGCCGCTGGGCCGGGCTCTCGACCGCGTGCTGACCTGGAACTATTACATGCTGCCGATGTGGTATATGGCGCAGGACCGAACCGCATACTGGGACAAATTCTCCTTCCCGCAGACCCGCGCGGTCTACTCCTCCGGTTTCGAAAACTGGTGGTACGACGCAAGCAAAGCGGCCAGACTCCCCGCGGACAGACGCTAAGGAATTAAGATGGGTGCATATCTGCTCCGCCGACTACTGCTCATCATCCCCACCCTGTGGGCGATTATCACCATTAACTTTTTTATTGTGCAGATCGCGCCCGGCGGTCCGGTCGATCAGGCGATCGCGGCGATTGAGTTCGGCGACCGCGGCGGCTTGCCCGGCGCCGGAGATGGCGGCATGGCCGCCAGCCATGCGCGTACCGGGGTCAGCAACATCAGCGATGGGCACTATCGCGGCGGGCGCGGGCTGGACCCGGAGGTGATTGCCGAGATAACCCACCGCTACGGCTTTGATAAGCCGCTGCACGAGCGTTATTTTAAAATGCTCGGTGATTATCTGCGCTTTGATTTTGGCGATAGCCTGTTTCGCAGCTCATCGGTACTGCAGTTGATTAAAGACAGCCTGCCGGTCTCAATCACCCTGGGCCTGTGGAGTACGCTCATCATCTATCTGGTGTCGATTCCGTTGGGGATCCGTAAAGCGGTCAGCAACGGCAGCCATTTTGACGTCTGGAGCAGTACGCTGATTATTATCGGCTATGCCATCCCGGCGTTCCTGTTTGCCATTTTGCTGATCGTTATCTTTGCCGGCGGCAGCTATTTCGATCTCTTTCCGCTGCGCGGGCTGGTGTCAGCCAACTTCGACAGCCTGCCCTGGTACCAAAAAATCCTCGACTATCTCTGGCATATCACCCTACCGGTGCTGGCAACGGTGATCGGCGGTTTTGCCGCCCTCACGATGCTGACCAAAAACAGCTTTCTTGATGAAATCCGCAAGCAGTACGTGGTTACCGCACGCGCCAAGGGCGTCAGCGAAAAGCAGATCCTTTGGGGCCACGTGTTTCGCAACGCGATGCTGCTGGTGATTGCCGGTTTCCCGGCCACCTTTATCAGTATGTTTTTTACCGGTTCGCTGCTGATTGAGGTGATGTTCTCGCTAAACGGACTGGGGCTGCTGGGCTATGAGGCCACCGTATCTCGCGATTACCCGGTCATGTTCGGCACGCTGTATATTTTTACCCTGATTGGCCTGCTGCTGAATATCATCAGCGATATCAGCTATACGCTGGTCGATCCGCGAATCGATTTTGAGGGCCGCTAATGTCATTTTTTAGTCCCGTCAATCAGGCCCGCTGGGCGCGTTTTCGCCACAACCGCCGCGGCTACTGGTCGCTATGGCTCTTTTTAGCGCTTTTCGCCTGTAGCCTGTGCGCAGAGCTTATTGCTAACGATAAGCCGCTGCTGGTCCAGTACCGCGGCAGCTTCTACGTTCCGCTCCTGAAAAACTACAGTGAGACCACCTTCGGCGGCAGCTTTGCCACCGCCGCCGACTATCAGGACCCGTGGCTGCAAAAACGGCTGGCGGATAACGGCTGGGCCCTGTGGGCGCCGGTTCGTTTCGGCGCGACGACCATTAATTTCGCCACCGACGCGCCCTTCCCTTCGCCGCCGTCAGGACAGAACTGGCTGGGCACCGATGCCAACGGCGGGGACGTGCTGGCGCGTATTCTGTACGGCACGCGCATTTCCATTCTCTTTGGACTGCTGCTGACCTTCTTCTCCAGCGTACTGGGGGTGATGGCCGGCGCCGTTCAGGGGTATTACGGCGGGAAGATTGACCTCTGGGGGCAGCGGTTTATCGAAGTCTGGTCGGGAATGCCGACGCTGTTCTTGATTATCCTGCTCTCAAGCGTTGTACAGGCCAACTTCTGGTGGCTGCTGGCCATTACCGTGCTGTTCGGCTGGATGACGCTGGTCGGCGTGGTCCGAGCTGAGTTCCTGCGCACCCGTAACTATGATTATATCCGCGCCGCGCAGGCGCTCGGCGTCAGCGATCGCGCCATTATTCTGCGCCATATGCTGCCTAACGCCATGGTCGCCACCCTGACCTTCCTGCCGTTCATTCTGTGCAGTTCGATAACCACCCTGACCTCGCTCGATTTCCTCGGTTTTGGCCTGCCGCTGGGCTCCCCTTCGCTGGGCGAACTGCTGTTGCAGGGTAAAAACAACCTGCAGGCGCCCTGGCTGGGCATCGCCGCCTTTCTGTCGGTGGCGGTCCTGCTGACGTTATTGATTTTTATTGGTGAAGCGGTTCGCGACGCCTTTGACCCAAGCAAGGCGGTGTAGCATGACGCAACCTTTGTTAGATATCGATAACCTCTCCATCGCCTTTCGCCAGCAGGGTGAGACTACCCCCGTCGTCAGCGAACTGTCGCTGCAGATTGTCGTCGGCGAGACCCTGGCGCTGGTCGGCGAGTCCGGCTCCGGGAAGAGCGTGACCGCGCTATCGGTGCTGCGGCTACTCCCGTCGCCGCCGGTCAGCTATCCTGCCGGCGACATCCGTTTTCACGGCCAGTCGCTGCTGCACGCGGATGAACGCACCCTGCGCGGCGTGCGCGGTAACCGCATTGCGATGATCTTTCAGGAGCCGATGGTTTCGCTTAATCCACTGCATACTCTGGAAAAACAGCTGTACGAAGTGCTCTCTTTGCATCGCGGTATGCGCAAAGAAGCGGCGCGCGGGGAAATCCTCGACTGCCTCGATCGCGTCGGCATCCGCAACGCGCCCCGGCGGCTGGCCGACTATCCCCATCAGCTTTCCGGCGGCGAGCGCCAGCGGGTGATGATCGCCATGGCGCTGTTAACCCGCCCGGAGCTGCTTATCGCCGACGAACCCACCACCGCGCTGGACGTGTCGGTGCAGGCGCAAATCCTCACGCTGCTGCGGGAGCTGAAGCAAGAGTTGAATATGGGGCTGCTGTTTATCACCCATAATCTGAGCATCGTTCGTCAGCTCGCCGACCGCGTCGCGGTGATGCAGAACGGCCGCTGCGTGGAACAAAACGGCTGCCGGGCGCTGTTTTCCGCCCCCGAACACCCTTATACCCGCCGCCTGCTGGATAGCGAGCCGTCGGGCGATCCCGTCCCGCTCGCACCCGATGCCCCGGTGTTGCTGCGGGCGGAAAATTTGACTATCGCTTTCCCGATACGTAAAGGTCTGCTGCGGCGAGTTGTCGATCATAACCGGGTCGTTAACGGCCTCAGCTTTCATTTGCGCGCGGGAGAAACGCTGGGGCTGGTCGGCGAGTCCGGATCGGGCAAAAGCACCACCGGGCTGGCGCTTCTGCGTCTGATTCATTCCGATGGCGCGATCGCCTTTGACGGTGCGGCGCTTCAGGGACGCAATCGCCGGCAGATGCTGCCGCTGCGTCGTCGCATGCAGGTGGTCTTTCAGGATCCTAACTCATCGCTAAACCCGCGGCTCAACGTGCTGCAAATTATCGAAGAGGGATTGCGCGTCCATCAACCGACGCTCACGCCGGCCGAACGGGAGCAGGCGGTGATTCAGGTGATGCAGGAGGTCGGCCTCGATCCACACTCACGGCATCGCTACCCTGCCGCCTTCTCCGGCGGCCAGCGTCAGCGCATCGCGATCGCCAGGGCGCTGGTCGTCAAACCGCAGCTTATCGTGCTGGATGAGCCCACCTCATCGCTGGATAAAACCGTGCAGGCGCAAATCCTCGCGCTGCTGAAGGCGTTACAGCAAAAGCATCAGCTAGCCTATATTTTTATCAGCCATGATTTACGCGTCGTGCGGGCGCTGTGTCATCAGGTAATGGTGCTGCGGCAGGGAGAAGTCGTCGAGCAGGGTGAGTGCGAGCGCGTATTTACCGCTCCGCAGCAGGAGTATACCCGTCAGCTGCTGGCGTTGAGCTGACGGTCAGAAGGGGTTGTTGCCGGAGAAGGGTTCTGCAATCGCCACGCCGAAATTTTTCAGGCGACAGGTTGCGGCAAATTCGTCCTGACGGTTAACAAACAGGCACGGTTCCCCTTCGCATTCAACGACAGAGCTATCGACCTCGATGTCGCTAAGCGCCTGGCTGAGCTTATGCATGACCGGCCACGCGCTTTCGCCATCGGGGCTGAGTAATTTCAACGCCACGAGGCTGTTTTCGCTCTGGGCGCCGTTTTGCGGAATCGGTTCAACTCTTGAACCTGCAAAACCGGCCAGCCAGCGATAGCTCTGCGGCAGACGGTGTACGATAGAGAGTTGCAGTGTATTCACGTGTTTACCCCGGAAGCAAAATACTTCACAATAATTTTACATCAATACTAACACATTATTGACAACCAGTCCTCTTCCTGCACAGAAAACGCTTACACCAGTGGCATAGCCGTGTTATTGGTTTGTAATGTAAAAGTTTATAATTGCGCAGATGGAACATCTTCGGGCTATATGTACCCGTTTCTGTGATCTAAAACAACTTTTTTATCGCAATCATGCGACTTTTTGAACGATTTGATTTTACATAAAATAAACAAATCGCTGAACAGAGAAGCCAGATTTGGTTGACATGCATCAAAAAAAGGGGCGATATCGCCCCCTGAAAGTCGCTTAGCGCGCGGCTTTGCGCCGTCGGCTGGCGTAGAGGTAAAAGAGGATGGAGCTGCTGGCGCAGAAGGCGATAGAAATCAGCATTGGCCAGGCGGTGGTAAACGTCGCCATCGACAGCAGCGCACCGACAATGGCGCCAATCCCGAAACGGAACGTCCCTGCCAGCGAGGAAGCGGTCCCGGCCATATGCGGAAACTCATCGAGAATCACCGCCATCGCGTTAGAGGAGACCATCGAAACGCAGCCGATGAACGCCGCCACGCCAAACACCAGCGCCCAGAACCCCACGCCAAACAGCGCGCACACGACCATCCACGTCGCCATCGCAAACTGGATCCATAGCCCGGCGCGGAACATATTCAGCGCCCCAACCCGCCGCACAAAACGGCTGTTGATCATGGTCATGACAAACAGGAAGACGACGTTCAGCGCAAAATAGTAGCCAAAGTGCTGCGGTGAAACGTGGTTGATATTGATATAGACAAACGGGCCGGCGCTCAGAAACGAGAACATCCCGGCGAAGCTGAAACCGCTTGCCAGCATATAGCTCAGCACCCGCTTGTGGCGAAACAGCGTCGCGAAGTTGCCGAGCGTAGTGCGAATATGAAATTTCTGCCGGCGTTCCGGCGGCAGGGTCTCGCTAATAAAGAAGGCGATCATCGCCGAGGCTAATAGCGCCGCCACCGCGAGGATCCAGAAGATCGCATGCCAGCTAAACCACACCAGCACCGCTCCGCCGACCATCGGCGCCACCAGCGGCGCGACGGTGGTCACCAGCATGACGAACGACATCATCCGCGAGAACTCTTCCTTGGGATAGATATCGCGCATCAGGGCGTTAATCACCACGCTCGCCGCCGCGGCCGCCAGGCCGTGGAAAAAGCGCATGGTGATCAGCATATCGATAGTCTGCGACAGCGCGCAGGCCACCGCCGCCGCGGCAAAAACCAACGTACCGCCCAGTATCACCGGTTTACGCCCCATGCTGTCCGCCATTGGGCCATATAAAAGCTGGCCCAGGGCAAAGCCCAGAATATAGGTACTGAGCGTCATCTGCGCGCTGCCGTCCGGCACATTAAACTGCGCCGCAATCACCGGCAGCGCCGGAAGATACATATCGATCGACAGCGGCATTAACATGGCCAGCAGGCCAAGAATAAACACAATCCCTAATGAAGAATTCTGCTTTGCCGTCACGTTTTACTCCGCGCATGTTGGCCGCTAACGCTGGCAATTTCTTCTGCCGTCAGCGGACGATATTCACCCGGCGCCAGCGACGCATCGAGCGCGATATCGCCAATACGTTCGCGATGCAGGCCAACCACATGATTCCCCACCGCGGCAAACATCCGCTTCACCTGATGGTAGCGCCCTTCGCTAATGGTCAGGCGGACTTCGGTCGGCGTCACCACTTCCAGCACCGCCGGTTTGGTCAGGTCTTTCTCATTATGCAGCTGAACGCCTTTGGCAAACTGCTCGGCGGTGGACTCATCCAGCGGATTTTCCAGCGTCACCAGATAGGTTTTTTCGCAATGGTGGCGCGGGGAAGTAATGCGGTGCGACCACTGGCCATCGTCGGTCATCAATACCAGTCCGGTGGTGTCGATATCCAGACGCCCCGCGGCATGCAGCTTGTGCGCCACCGGCTCGTCGAGGAAATAAAGGACCGTTGGATGATCCGGATCGTCGGTGGAACAAACGTAACCCTGCGGCTTGTTGAGCATAAAGTAGCGCGGGCCGGTCTGCTGAACCAGCGTATTGCCGTCATACTCGACGTCATGCTCCGGCAGAAGCTTGAAGGAGGAGTCTTTTACAATGTCGCCGTCCACGGTAACGCGGCTGCCGCGGATTTCACGCCCGGCAATAGCCCGGCTAACGCCAAGTTGCTGAGCGATAAACTTATCAAGTCGCATGAGATTTTTTTAGCCTGTACAAGTGCTGGAGCGGGCAACGCGCCCGAAAAAGAAGAATTTCATGGGGTAGTATAACGGGCTATTAACACCACTCAAGGGAAAAGATTCGTGGCATACTATTCGCGAGTTAATTAACCGCCATAAATTCATGACATTTACATTACGTCCCTACCAAAAAGAGGCGGTCGACGCGACGCTCGCCTGGTTTCGCCGCCATCATGAACCTGCTGCGATTGTGCTGCCGACAGGCGCAGGTAAAAGCCTGGTTATCGCCGAACTTGCGCGCCTGGCGCGCGGTCGCGTGCTGGTGCTGGCGCACGTTAAAGAGCTGGTGGCGCAGAACCACGCCAAGTATTGCGCGCTCGGCCTGGAAGCGGATATTTTCGCCGCGGGCCTCAAGCGTAAAGAGAGCCACGGTAAAGTGGTCTTTGGCAGCGTGCAGTCGGTCGCCCGCAACCTCGACCAGTTTCAGGGCGAGTTTTCGCTGCTGATCGTCGACGAGTGCCACCGCATCAGCGACGATGATGACAGCCAGTATCAGCAGATTATCAGCCACCTTCAGCAGGTCAATCCGCACCTGCGCCTGCTGGGGCTGACCGCGACGCCTTTTCGCCTCGGTAAGGGGTGGATTTACCAGTTCCACTACCACGGCATGGTGCGCGGTGATGAAAACGCGCTATTTCGCGACTGCATCTACGAGCTGCCGCTGCGCTATATGATTAAGAACGGCTACCTGACGCCGCCGGAGCGGCTGGATATGCCGGTGGTTCAATATGACTTCAGCCGCCTGCAGGCGCAAAATAACGGCCTGTTCAGCGAGGCTGATTTAAACCACGAACTGAAAAAACAGCAGCGCGTCACGCCGCATATCGTCAGCCAAATCGTTGAATTCGCCCAAACGCGCAAAGGGGTGATGATTTTCGCCGCCACCGTTGAACACGCCCGCGAAGTGACCGGGTTGCTTCCGCAGGGCGAAGCGGCCTTAATCACCGGTGAAACGCCGGGGCCGGAGCGCGATCGCATCATCGACGCGTTTAAAGCTCAGCTGTACCGCTATCTGGTTAACGTCGCGGTACTGACGACCGGCTTTGATGCCCCGCATGTCGATCTGATCGCCATCCTGCGCCCGACCGAGTCGGTGAGCCTTTACCAACAGATCGTCGGCCGCGGCCTGCGCCTGGCGCCGGGTAAAACGGACTGTCTGATCCTCGATTACGCCGGTAATCCGCACGACCTTTACGCGCCTGAAGTGGGAACGCCGAAGGGGAAAAGCGACAACGTGCCGGTCCAGGTTTTTTGCCCGGCATGCGGTTTCGCCAATACCTTCTGGGGGAAAACCACCGCCGACGGCACGCTGATTGAACACTTTGGCCGCCGCTGCCAGGGCTGGTTTGAGGATGACGAAGGCCATCGCGAGCAGTGTGATTTTCGTTTTCGCTTTAAAAACTGCCCGCAGTGTAACGCGGAAAACGATATCGCCGCCCGCCGCTGCCGCGAGTGCGATACCATCCTGGTCGACCCCGACGACATGCTGAAAGCCGCGCTGAAGCTTAAAGATGCGCTGGTGCTGCGCTGTAGCGGAATGGATCTGCAGCACGGCGCGGATGATAAAGGTGCCTGGCTAAAAATCACCTATTACGATGAAGATGGCGCGGACGTTAGTGAGCGCTTCCGCCTGCATACGCCCGCCCAGCGCACCGCCTTTGAGCAGCTCTTTATCCGCCCGCATACCCGAACGCCGGGCGTACCGCTGCGCTGGATAACGCCCGCCGATATCCTCGCCCAGCAGGCGCTTCTGCGCCATCCGGACTTTGTCGTGGCGCGCATGAAGGGGCAATACTGGCAGGTGCGGGAGAAAGTATTTGATTATCAGGGCCGATTCCGCCGGGCCAACGAACTGCGCTAATCGTCCTCACATCTGAGGTTTTGGTTGCTGCAAACACCTATGGCGGCTATAATGCCGCCCGCTTTTGCATTCGCAAAGCAGATAATCTGCCTGCTGCTGGGTCGCCTGTAGCAGGATTTATATATAGAGAGACATCAATGTTTACTATCAACGCAGAAGTACGTAAAGAGCAGGGTAAGGGTGCGAGCCGCCGCCTGCGTGCAGCTAACAAATTCCCGGCCATCATCTATGGCGGCGAAGCTGCGCCAGTAGCAATCGAACTGGATCACGACAAAGTGTGGAACATGCAGACCAACGCTGAGTTCTACAACGAAGTTCTGACCATCGTTGTTGATGGCAAAGAAGAGAAAGTTAAAGCTCAGGCTGTTCAGCGTCACCCGTTCAAGCCGAAGCTGTCCCACATCGACTTCGTTCGCGCTTAATCGCTCGCTGAAAGTTGTATGGCAAACGCCCCGCTCCGCAAGGTTCGGGGCGTTTTGTTTATCAGCCGAGTAGCGTTGACCTGTTCAGCGCCAGATGCTGCAACAGCATAATCGTTTTCGCATCGACGATTTCTCCTTCGCGAATAGCCTGCAGCGCTTTTTCCAGCGGCCACTCCAGCACCTCGATATCTTCTCCCTCCGTCGCCAGGCCGCCACCGTCGCCGCGCCGATCGTCGGCAGAGTATTCGGCAATGAAAAAGTAAAGCTTCTCCGTCACCGAACCGGGGCTCATGTAAGCGGTGAATACCGGCTCTATGCGCGTGACGCGAAAACCGGTCTCCTCTTCGGCTTCGGCAACGATGCGCGCCTCCGGAGAAGCGTTATCCAGCAGTCCGGCGGCAGCTTCGATCAAAAAGCCATCATGACCGTTAATCCACACCGGAAAGCGAAACTGGCGAACCAGCACTACCGTTTCCTTTTCACGATTGTAGAGCAGGATCACCGCGCCGTTGCCGCGGTCGTAAGCTTCCCGGCTCTGCTCCTGCCAGCGTCCGTCACGGCGCAGTAGTTCAAAGGTATATTTCTTGAGCGTGTACCAGTTGTCCGATAATAGCGTTTCGCGGATATGGCGAACGCGCGGTGCGTCAGCGTGCATGTTTTTCCCCTTTTAGGTGACAGCGAGCAACATAACATGCATAATCGTGCACAAACAAGATCGCTCATGAAGGTATTTTGATGCTCGCCAGCCAGAGAAAACAGCAGATTTTGCAAATCCTCGCCGAGGAAAAACAGGTGATGTCCGGGGATCTCAGCCAGCGCTTTAGCGTATCAGAAGACTCCATTCGCCGGGATCTGCGGGAGCTGGCCGCGGAAGGCAAGCTGCAGCGCGTCCACGGCGGCGCGCTGCCGGTTTCCGAAGCCATCGCGCCTATTGAAACAAGAAAGAACGTGCAAATCGCCTCAAAGCAGAGCATTGCCCAGCGCGCGGTTGAGCTCATTCAGCCCGGTCAGGTGGTGATTGTCGACGGCGGCACCACCACCGGGGAGATGATGCGCCTGCTGCCGGATAACCTCGCGTGTACCGTGGTCACCCATAGCCCGGGGATTGCCGTCGCGCTGGTGGAAAAACCGCTCATCGAGGTGATTTTGATCGGCGGCCGGTTGTTTAAGCATTCCGTCGTCAGCGTCGGGTCTGCGGCCCTCGAGAGTATTTCCCGTATCAACGCCGATCTGTTTTTTATGGGCGTCACCGGCGTTCACCCCCGGGCGGGATTCACCACCGGTGACTATGAAGAAGCGGGCATTAAACGCGCGCTGGCGGCGCGGGCTGCCGAAACGGTGGTGATGGCGTCACAAGAAAAGCTTAACTCCGCGTCGGCCTTTGCCATCGGCGAGCTGGGAGTAGCCAGTACGCTGATCGTGGATACGACCCTGGACGAGGCGCTGCGACAGCAGCTAACCCTGGCGGGGGTAGAAATCCTCTACGCTCTGTAATGCGGGTTCAGGCAAAAAAATCCCGACTCGGCGTCGGGATTTTGCGCATTAATTTCCGCCAGAAGTACGGCGCTGTAGCTGGTCGCGCAGGTTCGGCGGCGTGCCTTTAATGGTTAGGGTATCCGTAGCCGGATCCCAGAACACCCGCTCGCCCAGCAGCATCGCGTCAAAATTAATGGTTAACCCGCCGCCGCTGCCGGCAAACTTGGTTAACTGACGCAGCGTGCTGCGATCCGCCGGGAAGCTCTCTTCCAGCTCGTAGCCTTGTTCGGCGGTAAATTCCTGAAAGGTCTTCTCGCTGACGCCCGCCAGCTCTTTCGACAGCGACTCCAGCTCGATTTCCTCTCCGGCCTGCAGCTGTTCGTTGCAGTAGCTGTATACCTGCTGGCGCACGTTTTGACGTTCAGATTTATCCAGCTGCGCATCGGCGGCGAAATCATCCAGCGCCTGCAGCAGGCCGCGGTTCTGCGCTTTGGCGTTCAGCCCTTCGCTGGCGCCGAGGAAATCCATAAAGAAATCCGCCACCTTGCGCCCTACCCGCCCCTTCAGGAAGGTCAGATAGCGCGTTGACTCCGGGTTAGTTTCCCACTCGGTTAAATCAATACGCGCGACGATATCCGCGTGATTGATGTCCAGATAATGGGTGGAGCTGATATCCAGCTCTTCGTTGACGCGCATGCTGCTTAGGTTATTCAGCACCGCCACCATCAGATATTCCACCGCCAGATAACGATACTGGCAAAACAGCACAATACCGCCTTCTGCAAAGGGATATTTTGCCAGTTCGTCGCGCAGGCGCCCGGTAGCGGCGCGGCTGAACGGCAGGAACGCTTCTTCGCCCTTACGCTGCCCGCGCAGCGCCTGCGCCAGCTCGCTCTCTTCATTAAACAGGCCGTAGGCTTTATTTTTTGCGCTGTAGACACGATGCAGTTCGGCCATCATCTCGACAACCGTCGCCGTCGGCTCCAGCAACGATTCGCGCAGCACCAGCTCCAGATTTTGTTCATCACGTTTGATTAACTGATGCAGGGCAATCTGGTCGATATCCAGACTCATGTTAAACTCTCCTTTTAGACCGGGCGGTATTCAACCACCGCGGGGGCCACGACGCAACCGCCGCGTGACTCTTTGCGAGCGAAGCCGCGCGCTTTTGCGTCGTGGCGAAAAAATGCGGAAAAAAAGCTGCTGCTACGGTAATATGTTGCCCTTTCACGAACAAACAGATTTTGAGTTTATGCCGCAATTATCCCGCTATAGCGATGAACACGTCGAACAGCTGCTCAGCGAGCTGACGAGCGTTCTGGAAACACATAAAGCGCCCGTTGACCTTTCACTGATGGTTCTGGGCAATATGGTGACTAACCTGATCAACAGTAGCGTCGCGCCGGCGCAGCGTCAGGCCATCGCCCGTTCTTTTGCCCAGGCGCTGCAGTCATCTATCAACGACGATCCAGCGCACTAAGGATAACGAACAACAGTATATGGTGACTCTTCGTCAGCCCTACCGAGAAAAAGTCTCCCAGATGGTCAGCTGGGGGCACTGGTTCGCCCTTTTCAACATGTTGTTGGCTATGGTGCTCGGCAGTCGCTATCTGTTTGTCGCCGACTGGCCAACGACGCTTGCCGGACGCCTCTTTTCGTACGTCAGCCTCGTTGGTCACTTCAGCTTCCTGGTCTTTACCAGCTACGTGCTGATTCTTTTCCCGCTGACTTTTATCGTCGTCTCTCAGCGCTTAATGCGCTTTATCTCGGTTGTTCTGGCGACCGTGGGCATGACGCTGCTGCTAATCGACAGCGAAGTTTTCACCCGTTTCCACCTGCATCTTAATCCCTTTGTCTGGGAACTGGTTATCAACCCCGACCAGAACGAGATGGCGCGCGACTGGCAGCTGATGTTTATCAGCGTACCGATCATTTTCCTGCTGGAAATGCTCTTCGCGACCTGGAGCTGGCAGAAGCTGCGCAGCCTGACGCGTCGCCGCCACTACGCCCGACCCGTTGCCTGGTTCTTCTTTATCTCCTTTATCAGTAGCCATCTGGTCTATATCTGGGCGGATGCCAACTTCTATCGTCCGATCACCATGCAGCGGGCCAACCTGCCGCTCTCCTATCCGATGACGGCGCGCCGTTTCCTGGAAAAACATGGCCTGCTCGACGCGCAGGACTACCAGCGCCGTCTGGTGGAACAAGGCGCGCCGGAAGCCGTCTCGGTGCAATATCCGCTGAGCGATCTGCGTTATCGCGATCTCGGTACCGGTTATAACGTGCTGCTGATTACCGTTGATAACCTTAATTATTCGCGCTTTGAGAAAAACATGCCGGCGCTGGCCGGGTTCGCGAAAGACAACGTGAACTTTACCCAGCACATGAGCTCCGGCAACACCGCTGACAGCGGCATGTTTGGCCTGTTCTACGGTATTTCCCCGAGCTATATGGACGGCGTTCTGTCTGCGCGCATCCCTGCGGCGCTAATTACGTCGCTGAATCAGCAGGGTTATCAGCTGGGCCTGTTCTCATCAGATGGCTTTAGCAGCCCGCTCTACCGTCAGGCGCTGCTGTCAGATTTCTCACTGCCCGTCGCGAAAGCGCAAAGCGACGAGCAGACGGCAAACCAGTGGATTAACTGGCTGGACCGCTACGCCCAGGATGAAAACCGCTGGTTCTCGTGGGTTTCTCTCAACGGCACTACCTTTGACGACGGGCAGCAGCAAAACTTCGTCCGCCGCTACGGTAACGCCGCGGGCGCGGTCGATACGCAAATTGGCCGCGTGCTGAACGCGCTGCGGGAAGCGGGCAAGCTGGACAATACGGTGGTTATCGTGACCGCGGGCCGTGGAATGCCGCTGAACCCGCAGCATGAGCAGTTTGGCTGGTCGCGCGAGCAGCTGCAGGTTCCCTTAGTGATCCATTGGCCGGGCACGCCGGCTCAGGAGATCGCGACGCTGACCGATAATAAAGACGTGATGACGACGCTGATGCAGCGTTTGCTCCACGTCTCTACCCCGGCCAACGAGTATTCGCAAGGTGAGGATCTGTTTAGCGCCGCCCGCCGTCGTGCCTGGGTCACCGCGGCCAATAGCGATACGCTGGCCATTACCACGCCGAAATTCACGGTTGTGCTTAATCACAACGGCACTTACCGAACATGGAACAGCGACGGCGAGAAAATTAACGATCAAAAACCGCAGCTCAGCCTGCTGCTGCAGGTGCTGACCGATGAAAAACGCTTTATCGCTAACTGATTGATTATTTATAAATCAATCAGTCATTTCCCGGCTTGCATTCGCTTGGGGAACGGGTAATATTGTTCCCCACGAATCGGCACGTAGCGCAGCCTGGTAGCGCACCGTCATGGGGTGTCGGGGGTCGGAGGTTCAAATCCTCTCGTGCCGACCAAATTATTCACCGATTAAATCGGTAACCCCTTAAGAACCCGCACTCTCACAGAGTTTGCGGGTTTTTTAATATCATATTTCCACCCTGTTCTAAGCGAAACGCTACCGCGACTCTGATTGTAAATCTCGGAAAAACTTCTATTATTTGACTGTACACGTCATTTTTCTGAAGGATTTACATGAGAGTTAATGGACTTACGAAAGGATTTTTCATCCTGATCGTGCTGATCGTCACCCTTGCTTTTTTCGACGTTCTCTCCCCCTATTATTCAGCCATTTTATGGGCGGCAATTCTGGCGGTGATCTTCCACCCGGTGAAGAACAAGCTGCGCGATCGGATCGGCGAGCGTAACGGCCTGGCGGCGTTTCTGACGATAGTGATTATCTGTCTGATCGTGTTTACCCCGCTGGCGATCATCCTCTCGTCGCTGGCCTTCGAGCTCAACGTGGTTTACACCAAACTGCAGCATAACGATACCCAGTTCCCGACCGTGGTAGCCAGCCTGTTTGCTCACCTGCCGGAATGGGCAAGGAGCTTCCTCTCAGAGCATAATCTTGATAGCGCGGAACAGATTCAGCGGCAGCTTTCGGACGTTGCGCTTAAAGGAGGCCAGTACCTTGCCGGTAGCGCATTTCTGATTGGTAAAGGCACGTTCGGTTTTACCATCAGCTTCGGCATCATGCTTTATCTGCTGTTTTTCCTGCTAAAAGATGGTCCGTACCTGGTCAGGCTGATCCTGGAATCCCTGCCGCTATCAAATCACGTGAAGCAGCATCTTTTCGCCAAATTTGCCGCCGTCGCCAGGGCGACGGTCAAAGGCACCGTGGCGGTCGCCCTCGCCCAGGGCGCGCTTGGGGGACTGGCGTTCTGGATCGTGGGCATTGATGGCAGCATCCTGTGGGGCGCGCTGATGGCGTTTCTGTCGCTGATCCCGGCGGTGGGCTCGGCGATTATCTGGGTTCCTGCGGCGATCTATCTCTTCGCCACCGGTCAGCTCTGGCAGGGCGCGTTTATCGTCGGTTTCTTTGTGATCATCGTAGGCCTGGTTGATAACATTCTGCGACCTTTACTGGTGGGTAAAGATACCAAAATGCCGGACTACCTGATCCTGATCACCACGATCGGCGGAATGGAAATCTACGGCATCAACGGCTTTGTTATCGGCCCGCTGATCGCCGCCCTGTTTATCGCCTGCTGGAACCTACTGTCCGGACGCGATCACGCCGGAAACATCGATGAACTTGATGAGGATTTCTTAGACGAGGGTAAAAATCACGAGGAGTAGCGGGCGGTATTGCACAACTTTACAGGCATAGAGCGGCATTCCTGTCAGGTAATGACCGGCACCTTAGCGGCTCTGTAATTAGTAAAACATCGCGGGGGCAGCGAGGTCAGGGGGATGACCCTTGCTCAACTGCGATGCCCCCCCTTTTCCCGCGTCCTTAAGCAGCATTTATAACTGTTATTTGTGAAAACTTTGGTAAATGACACTGCCTGTTAACGTAACAAATGCTAACATTATGCTGTTTATGATTGATAACAAAGGATTACCCACGTGAAAAAAATCACTACGTTTGCTGCCTCCCTGCTGGCCGTTGCCTGCATGTCCACCAGCGCCGCTGCAGCTGAGCAGCCGCTGGAAAAGATCGCCCCGTTTCCAAAGGCGGAACAAGGGATGAAGCGTCAGGTGATTCAGCTGCCGCAGCAGCAGGATGAATCCGCCTTGAAAGTCGAGCTGATGATTGGCCAGACGCTGGAAGTCGACTGCAATCGCCACCGCCTTGGCGGCCAGCTGGAAAGCAAAACCCTGGAAGGCTGGGGCTACGACTACTACGTATTTGATAAAGTGACGTCACCCGTCTCAACCATGATGGCCTGCCCGGACGGTAAAAAAGAGAAGCAGTTTGTGATGGCTGGCTTGGGCGATGCGGGCATGCTGCGCTATAACAGCAAGCTGCCCATCGTGGTTTATACCCCGGCGAATATCGACGTGAAATATCGTATCTGGAGAGCGGACGAAACCATCGGCGTAGCCGTTGAGCGTTAATGCCTGAAGAGTGAATCCGGCGGCCTGCGCCGCCGGAGAAGCGCTTACAGCGCGATGTCAGCGATAGGTTTCCCTTCCGGCAGCGGCTTCAGCGTCGCCTGCGGAACGTTATCAGCCTCGGTAAGCGGCTCATAGCGTAGTTCCAGTACTTCGCTGGTCCACGCCAGCGCCTTTTCAATTTCCGCTGCGTTGCCATCCAGACGCGTACCGTAGCTCGGGATAATCGCTTTCAGTTTCGCCTGCCACTCCGCTGAGTTGATCTTCTCTTTGAACACTTTCTCCATCAGCTGCAGCATGATTGGCGCCGCGGTGGAAGCACCCGGCGAGGCGCCCAACAGCGCGGCTACCGTGCCTTCATCATCGCTGACAACTTCGGTTCCCAGGCGCAGAACGCCGCCCTTCTTCGCGTCGCGCTTGATAATCTGCACGCGCTGGCCGGCCTGCCATAAGCGCCAGTCTTCTTTGCGCGCTTCCGGATAGTACTCGCACAGCGCCGCGTGACGATCTTTGTCCTTTTGCAGCACCTGGCTAATCAGGTATTTTACCAGATCGAAGTTATCCAGCCCGACGTTGAGCATCGGCATGATATTCGACGTGTTGGTGGAGGCCAGCAGATCCCAAAGCGAACCGTTTTTCAGGAAGCGGGTTGAGAAGGTCGCGAACGGCCCAAACAGCACCACGCGTTTGCCGTCGATAATACGGGTGTCGATGTGCGGAACCGACATCGGCGGCGCGCCCACTTCCGCCTGGCCGTAGACTTTAGCCAGATGGTGAGTCACCACTTCCGGGTTCTCACAAACCAGGAACTGACCGCCGACCGGAAAGCCCGCGTACTCCTTCGCCTGCGGAATACCGGTTTCCTGCAGCAGGGTCAGCGCGGCGCCGCCGGCGCCAATAAAGATAAATTTAGCCCTGATAACCCGTTTCTGGTGGCGATTGTTCGCATCCGCCAGCGTTACGCTCCAGCTCTTGTCGGCGTTGCGCTTAAAGCGACGGACCACGGTACCCAGCTGAAGCGAGAAATTATCATGGGTTTGCAGTCCGGCGATCAGCTGACGGGTAATTTCACCGTAGTTCACGTCGGTGCCGACTTCCGAGCGGGTCGCGGCCACCTTCTGCTGCGGATCGCGTCCTTCCATCACCAGCGGAGCCCACTCTTTTATTTGTTGATGATCTTCAGAGTAGCGGATACCGCGGAACAGCTCGCTTTGTTGTAACGCCGCATAGCGGGCGCGCAGGAAGTTCACGTTGTCTTCGCCCCACACGAAGCTCATGTGCGGCACGCTGTTAATAAAGGATTTAGGCTTTTTCAGAATGCCCCGGGTCACCTGGTGGGCCCAAAACTGACGAGAAATCTGGAAAGATTCGTTGATATCAACCGCTTTATCGATATTGATACCGTTAGCGGTTTGCGGCGTATAGTTCAATTCCATCAGCGCCGCGTGGCCGGTGCCCGCGTTGTTCCATCCGTTCGAGCTCTCTTCCGCGACGCTGGACATCTGCTCGACCATGGTAATAGACCAGTCCGGCTCCAGTTCCTGCAGCCAGGTTCCCAACGTGGCGCTCATGATGCCGCCGCCAATCAACAATACATCCGTCTCTTGCTCATGGCGGGTGTTGGTCCGAGTGTTATTGGAACCAACCGCCTGTGAGCTGGGTACGGCCATCTTTTTCTTCATCGGATTTGAGCCTTACTTTACTCGCTTTTTTATTTAGCGCAGGTGAAACGATTCTCGGCTTCAAAGGTAACACTGAAGAAAAAAAATTTAAATATTGTTTAAATTTTAAGTTGAGTTTTGAGATCTGTTATAAAAATGTTTAATAAATGTGTATCACAAATCACATTTTGTACTGGTGTCAGCGATGCATCCGCGCTATTATCCTCGGTTTTGTGACCGACCGCACGTAAGCAGCGACCGTTCCTGGCCAAAATTTTTTAAATTCTGCGAACTTTTTTTATGCCCCCAGTTTCCGATTCCGCTACCTCTGGTCACGCTGGCGCATTAGGCCAGATACTGCGCTCGCCCGCGCTGCTGACGCGTGAGACGCTGGCAGGCGTGCTCACCGCGCTGGCCCTGATCCCCGAAGTCATCTCCTTCTCGGTCATCGCTGGCGTTGACCCGAAAGTTAGCCTGATTGCCTCCGTGGTACTGTGCCTGGCGATGTCGGTCCTCGGCGGCCGGCCGGCGATGGTCACCGCGGCCGCCGGCTCGGTGGCGCTGGTTATCGGGCCCATGGTGCACCAATACGGCGTCGGCTACATTCTGCCGGCGGTCGTGCTGGCAGGCGTTATTCAAATTTTGTTTGGCCTATGCGGCATGGCGCGCCTGATGCGCTTTATCCCGCAGCCGGTGATGACCGGTTTTGTTAACGCGCTGGGTATTCTCATCTTTTTTGCTCAGGTACCGCATTTCTGGAGCAAGCAGCCGCTGATTATCGGCCTGTTCGTATTGACGCTGCTGATTGTCCTGTGGGCGCCGCGCTTTATTAAAGCGATCCCTTCTCCGCTGATTGCTATCGTTCTGCTGACGCTGTTTACCGTTTTCAGCGGCCAGCTGCTGCCGACCGTCGGCGATGAGGGCTCCATGAGCGGCGGACTGCCGGGGTTAACCAGCCTGATGGTGCCCCTCGACTTAACCACGCTGCGCATCATCTGGCCCTGCGCGCTGAGCATCGCTTTTGTCGGCCTGATGGAGTCGCTTTTGACGGCGAAGCTGGTCGCTGATTTGACCCATACCCCTTCCAGTAAGGCGCGCGAGAGCGCCGGTCTGGGCGTCGCCAACATTCTCGCCGGGTTTTACGGCGGCATCGCCGGGTGTGCGATGATCGGTCAGACCATCGTTAACGTTGAAATGGGCAAAGCGCGCAGCCGCGTCTCGACCGTTGCCGCAGGCCTGGTACTGCTATTGCTGGTAACCGCGTTAAGCGAAGTGATGGCGAGAATCCCGATGGCCGTGCTCGCCGGCGTGATGGTGATAGTGGCGGTAAAAACCTTTAGCTGGCACAGCATTCGTCCGGCGGAGCTGGCGCGCAATCCGTGGCCGGAAACGCTGGTGATGCTGGTGACCGTCGGCGCGACCGTCGGCACCAGCAATCTGGCAATCGGCGTTCTGGCAGGCCTGCTCTCAATGGCCCTGATCCCTCGCCGTCTGCGCACTCAAGCGCAGGCTACATCAGAAAAAGCGTCGCCAGCCCAAGAAAAATAAAGAATCCCCCGGTGTCGGTAATAGCGGTAATCATCACGCTGGAGCCGACCGCCGGGTCGCGTCCCAGCTTGACCATCACCATCGGGATAATCACCCCCATCATCGCCGCCATCAGCAGGTTGAGCATCATCGCCAGCGTCATTACGCCGCCCAGCTGCGGATCGTCGTACAGCCACCAGGTGATCGCCCCCATAATCCCGCCCCAGACGATCCCATTGATCAGCGCGACGCCCATCTCACGCAGGATCAGGAACGAAAAGCTTCCCGGCTGAATATGCTGTAACGCCATCGCCCGCACGATCATGGTGATCGTCTGGTTGCCGGTGTTACCGCCGATTCCGGCGACAATCGGCATCAGCGAGGCCAGCGCCACCAGTTGCGAAATGGTGTGCTCGAAACCATCGATAACGCGGGAGGCGATAAAGGCGGTGCACAGATTGACCGCCAGCCAGGCCCAGCGGGTCTTCACCGCTTTGCTCACCGGGGCAAACACATCGTCATCGTTGCTCAGGCCGCCCATCCGGCGTAGATCGTTATCCGTCTCCTCGTAGACCACGTCAACGATCTCATCGATGGTTAAACGCCCCATCAGCTTGCCGTCGGCATCAATCACCGCCGCGCTGAGTAAGTCATCACGTTCAAAAGTACGCGCGACTTTTTCCGCGTCCTCGTGCGGCTGGAAGGTCACCGGATCGCCTTCCATCACTTCCCCTACCCGCTTCTGTGCATCGTTAAGCAGAATAGTTTGCAGCTCGAGTTCGCCGAGCAGCAGCTTATTGCGGGTGGTCACAAACAGTTTGTCGGTGTTCTCCGGCATTTTCCCTAGTCGCCGCAGATAGCGCTGTACCGCCGCGAGAGTGGCTTCCGGACGAACGGTAATGACCTCAAACTCCATGATCGCGCCTACGGTATTGTCGGCGTAGCGCATCATCTGGCGAATACGCGCGCGCTTATCCGCGGGCAGCGTGGCCAGCAAACGTCCGGTCAGATCGCGCGGCAGGTGCTGCAGCAGGTAGACCTGTTCATCAATATCGAGATTTTGCAGCGCGAACAGCAGGTCGTGATCGCTCATCTCCTCGATGAGGTCGCCCCAGACGCTTTCCGATGCCTCCAGCAGCACTTCACCGCGCTTATCGTCAGCGACCAGCCGCCAGAGCGCGTTGCGCGCATCGTAAGGCAGCGCTTCGAGCGCATCGGCAAGGTCCGGAGGCGGCAGGTGGGAAACCAGCATCTCCACTTCCGCCAGATCGTCAGCAAGCGTGCTGTCATCGTAACGTTCAGCGAGGGTTAATTTACCCAGCAGCGAGGATGTGACGGCTTTATCAGTGCTCAGGAGCCAAATGAGGCGGGCGCGCTCTTCGTCACGCAATCTGGCGCTTTTTTTATGCAAAACGGACATCGGTCAGGCAATCCTTGTAAAAATATCTGTCAGACCAGCAGGCCGGAAGCCTTAAGCATAGCGCGAGGAGGCGGAAATAATAACCGCTATGAATTCAGTCGACGGAAAAAACAGCAGCCTGCGGGAAGCCCGGAGGTCGGCTGGCGCCTCCGGGACGGCGTAAAGCGATCAGGCGGTACGGGCGACCGCGTCGCGGGTCGCCAGCTCGCGCTCATTTCCGGTCAGCTCAGACAGCTGGCCGCCGCGCATTTCCAGCAGCCTGTCGGCGTGCTGAAAGTAGTGATCGTCATGGCTTATAGCAAAGAGGGTTTTACCCATCTCCTTCATCAGCGGCAGCAGCACCTGATAGAACTCACGGCGGAAATGGGGGTCCTGATCCGCCGCCCATTCATCCAGCATGATGATATCTCTATCTTCCGCTAACGCCAGCAGCAGCGCCACGCGCTTTTTCTGCCCTTTTGACAGCTTCAGGTCGAGGATTTTGCCATCGTCGAGCCGTAGCTTATGATTCATCTGCAGATAACCCAGCCACTTCTCCACCAGCGCCGGGTCAGCCGCCTTCCCTTCCGGCCCCAGCAGTCTGTCAAACAGCCAGACGTCGGTAAACACCGCCGAGAACAGCTTGCGGTAATCTTCCGGCTTATCCGCCGCCATCGGCTGCCCGTCGACCAGGATCTGCCCGGAAAGGGGCTGATACAAACCGGTCAACAGCATAGCCAGCGTCGATTTCCCGCTACCGTTACCGCCGATGAGAAAGACCAGTTCGCCGCGCTTGAGGGTCATGTTGATCGGCCCGACCGCAAAGCTGTTGTCAGGATAATGGAAGGTGATGTCGCGCAGCTCGAGCGTCTGCCAGTGGGGATGCGCCTGCGGCTGCGGGAACTCAGCGCGGTACGGCGCGAGCGAAAACTTATTCAGCTTGTTGAATGCCACCTGCGCGCTGAGCAGAGTGGGCAGCGCGCCTACCGCCGAGAGCAGCGGCGTGCGCAGGAATAATAGGGTCAACGAGTAGGTCGCCGCCACCGCCGTATCGGCCCAGCCCAGGCTGTTGGCCATCCAGAAGACCAGGCCAATCGCGCCCAGCATCATAATATTCGACCAGTTGACCGCGCTCAGATGAAAGGTATCGGCGCGCACAATATGGTGCCGGTATTCTCGCGCATCCGGCAGATAGAGCTGATTAAACACATATTCGGCGCGCTCGCGGTTGAGAGTGAGCTCTTTGCGACCTTCGAGCACCGTCTGGTAGTCGTGATACAGCTTATCTTCGCTTTCGCGCAGCGACGCCATATGCTTATAAACCCGCGATACCAGCATAAATCCGCCCCAGATGGTCAACGCCAGCCACAGGGCGGTAACCAGCATCATTTTTCCTGACAGCCAGGCCAGATAAGCGGCGGAGCCAAAGGTCAGAATAATCCCCTGCACCAGCTCCGGCAGGCGTACGAAGGCAATGGTGATATTGCGGATATCGCTGGTTAGCCCGGCCAGCAGCGACGCGCTGCCGATTTTCTCGATCTTCTCGATTTGCGTATCCAGAATGCGCTTAATAAATTCGCCGCGCAGGCGGTAAACGAAATGGTGGCCGAGCGTGGTCAGCGCCAGCTGCGAGCCGAGGGTGACCGCCATCAACAGCAATAGCAGCCCGAGAAACTCCGGCAGGACCGTCAGGGAGGTATCGACAAGGGTTATCAGGCGCAGGTTAATGAAGGCGATAAGCCCAATACCCAGCGCCGCGCTCAGCAGGCTCAGGGCAATGACGGAGATAAACGGCCAGCGATACTGGCGCCAGACAAGAAGAAGAAGTTCCATAACGCGTAATCCGGGCAAGCAAAAACAGCCAGCAGTTTAAACTGCTCGACGATGACAGCAAGAATAATTCTTATTTTTATTCTTTATTACCCGCCAGGCGGAGAGTGAGATTGTAACGACAGGCGCCGGTAGCCGGATGGATGCCCTCTTTCAGCGGTTGAATACCGTGGTAAAACAGCCGCGATTCACCGCCCCAGACCACCACGTCGCCGTGCTCCAGCAGCACCCGCTGCAGCGGATCGTTACGCCGCAGGCCGCCAAACTGAAATATCGCCGGAAGCCCCAGAGAGACGGAGACAATCGGCGCTCGCAGGTTTTGCTCGTCTTTATCCTGATGCAGCGACAGCTTCGTTCCCGGCTGATAGCGGTTGATAAGACACGCATCCGGGGTAAAGCGCGCATAGCCGCTCGCCGCCGCCGCTTCTGCGGCCAGTTCGCGGAAAAGCGGCGGCATCTGCGGCCAGCGCTTGCCCGTCAGCGGATCGTCGGCAGCATAAAGATAGCCGTGCTGGTTGGTGGTCCAGCCCAGCTCGCCGCAGTTGGTCATCGCCACCGACATCGTATAGCCGCCAGGGGTGACCATCTGGCGAAAAGGCGAACGGCAGGCAATCTCGCTGATTGCCTGCAAAAGCGCCGGTGCGCGCTCCCGGGCGTAGCGGCGCAAAATTATCGCCCCCGGAGCCAGCGGCTCCTGCCAGGGCGGCGTATCGGCAAAAAGATCGAGCATTATTTCTCCTCGGATGAGGCTTCTCGCGCCAGCAGTAGCGCCTTGCGTGCCGTACCCCAACGATAGCCGGATAGCGCCCCATCCTCGCGAACGACCCGATGACAGGGAATAACCAGCGCCAGTTTATTCGCAGCGCAGGCGCTTGCCACCGCCCTCACCGCGCGAGGGCGGCCAATACTTTGCGCCACCTGGCGATAGCTGCGGGTCTCCCCCGCCGGGATCTGACGCAGCGCCTGCCAGACCTGAAGCTGAAACGCCGTGCCGCGCAGATCCAACGGCAGGGAAAACGGCTGCCGGTGGTCATCAAGATGGGAAAATACCTGCGCCACCCGCTGACGAAAAACCTCGTCGCCCGGATGCAGTCGCGCATTGGGGAACAGGCTGGCTAATTCCGCATAGAGCGAGGCGTCGTCCTCTCCGGGCAGCACGGCGCACACGCCCCGTTCACTCTCAGCCACCAGACAGCGCCCCAGCGGACCGTCGCCGCATACCCAGGTAATATCGATCTCCCCCCCGCCGCGGCGAAACTGGCGGCCGGTCATTCCCAGCGCGGCGTCAGCCTGCTGGTAGTAGCTGCTACTATCCGGAAAACCGGCAGAGAGCGCCGCATCGGTAATTTTCTCCCCCTGCCCCAGCGCTTCACGTAAACGGCGAGCGCGCCACGCCTGTTGCCAGGCTTTAGGGGTCATTCCGGTGACGGATTTAAAGAGGCGGTGAAAATGAAAGGGACTGACCGCAAGCTGGCGTGCCAGTGCTTCCAGCGTTATCGGCGTCTCCTGCTCCAGCAGACGGCACGCGGCAGCCACTTTCTCTACCTTCTGCTGCTGCGGATCGGTTTTTTCCGGCTGGCAACGTTTGCACGGACGAAAGCCTTCCGCCTGCGCGCTTGCCACATCAGGATAAAAGCGAACATTTTCCCGCAGCGCGCGGCGCGAGCGGCAGGAAGGGCGGCAGCAGACGCCGGTGGTCAGCACGGCAAAGACAAACTGACCATCGGCGCTGACATCGCGTTCGCATACCGCCTGCCAGCGGCGTTCATCGGTATCAATCATTATCGGTTTCATCACGGACTCCTGCTGTAAGTGTATCTTCAGTGTGGGCTGAAGTCCGTCATCAAAAACCCGAAATCTTGCGCTTTAATTTTTCTCACCAACGAGGAAAGCGCGGAACTGCGGCGACATCCAGGTTTTAAACCCGTCCCCCTCTTTGATAATCATATAGACCGCCAGCCCCTGTTCGCGTACCACGTCCCGCGCTTTTTCCGGCCCCAGCACCATCAGCCCGGTATCCCAGCCGTCGGCTTCCAGCGCCGTCGGGGCGATAACGGTCACCGAAACCAGTTTATGATCGATAGGCCGCCCGGTTTGCGGATCGATAACGTGCGAGATGCGCTTACCGTCCAGCTCGTAGTAGTTGCGATAGCTGCCGGAGGTGCTGATGCCGTGGCCGTTGATATCAACGATCGCCTGTACCGCGTTTTCGCGATCGGTTGGCTTCTGGATCGCCACCCGCCACGGCTGCCCTTCCGCATTCATTCCCCGGCTCGCCAGCGCGCCGCCCACCGAGACCAGGTAGCGCGAGATCCCCTCCTGCTCCATCAGGCGCGCCAGATGATCGGCGGCGTAGCCTTCACCCACGGTAGAGAGATCGACAAACAGATCCGGAATGTCTTTTTGCAGAAACTGCTTGCCGGCCTGGTTGATCACCGTCAGATGCTGTAATCCGCTACGCGCTTTCGCCGCGGCAATCTGCTGCGCATCCGGCGTTTTGACCGGCTGTTTATCCGGGCCAAAGCCCCATAAATTGACCAGCGGCCCGACGGTGATATCCATGGCGCCATGGGTTTTTGCGCCAATGCGCAGCGACATCGTCACGATATCCGCCATCGCCTCGCTGACCGGCCACGGCGAGGTACCCGGCGAATGGTTAAAGCGCATCAACGCTGAATCGTTCTTCCAGGTGGAAAGCAGACGATCGTCGGCATCCAGCTGAGCCTGAACTTTCTGGCGCAGCGCCTCGGCCTTCGCCTCATCAACGTTGATGACGCTAACCCGCCAGAATGTGCCCATGGTTTTACCCTCCAGCACGGTGGCGGCGGATTTTGGCGTCTGGGGAGTGGTGGCTGAATCACAGCCTGAAAGTAACACGCAGGCGCCGAACAGGGCGGCGCGGAAAAAAGTGATATCCATAAAATTGGCTTCCTCTGGCTAAGGCGCAAAGAGTACACCAGCAAGGTTAAACCGGGCATAAAAAAGGCGCCATCGGCGCCTTTTTTCAAACTTCAGCGTGCTTAGAACTGGTAAACCAGGCCCAGAGCAACGATGTCGTCGGTAGAGACACCGGCGTTACGAGTGAAGCTGTTGTCGTCCAGCAGGTTGATTTTGTAGTCAACGTAGGTGGACATGTTTTTGTTGAAGTAGTAGGTAGCGCCTACATCAACATATTTCAGGATATCCTGGTCGCCGTAGCCTTCCAGATCCTTACCTTTGGACTGCAGGTAAGCCACGGACGGACGCAGACCGAAGTCGAACTGGTACTGAGCAACCACTTCGAAGTTCTGCGCTTTGTTAGCAAAGCCCAGGGAACCGGCGCGAGTTGCGTTGTAGGTCTGGGTGTACTGAGTCGCCAGGTAGATGTTGTTGGCGTCATATTTCAGACCACCGGTATAGGTTTCAGCGTTGTCGCCGCGGCCCAGAGCCAGCTGGCTGTTCTGATCGCCATTACGTTTGGAGTGAGAGTACGCGAAACCAGCGCTGATACCGTCGTAGATATCATAGGTCAGGGAGGTGCCGTAACCGTCGCCGTTCTGTTTCAGAGCGCCACGACCGTTGTTGGTCGGGGAAGTACCTTCGCCGCTTACGCTGCCGTTTTTACCCTGATACTGCAGAGCAAAGTTCAGGCCATCAACCAGACCGAAGAAGTCAGAGTTACGGTAGGTTGCCACGCCGTTAGCGCGAGACTGCAGGAAGTTGTCAGAACCGTAGGTGTCGCCGCCGAATTCCGGCAGAACGTCAGTCCAGGAAGTTACGTCGTAGACAACGCCGTAGTTACGACCGTAGTCGAAAGAACCCGCGTCGCCGAATTTCAGACCAGCAAATGCCAGACGAGTCCACGCCTGATCGCTGGAGCTCTCGGTGTTGTTTGCCTGAACGTTGTATTCCCACTGGCCGTAACCGGTCAGCTGGTCGTTGATCTGAGTTTCGCCTTTGATGCCCAGACGCATGTAGGTCTGGTCGCCATCGGAAGATTTGTCGTCAGAGAAATAGTGCAGACCGTCGATTTTACCGTACAGGTCTAATTTGTTGCCATCTTTGTTATAGACTTCAGCCGCATTCGCTGCGCCTGCTACCAGCAGTGCCGGTACCAGGAGGGACAGTACTTTAACTTTCATGTTATTAACCCTCTGTTTGTTATATGCCTTTTATTATTGCCACTGCTTACTGATTACCCTTCTAATCAGTCGGCTATTTCATTGTGCTGCAAAACGCGGAATAATCCAACAAGAATATGATACTAAAACTTCTAAGATGTTTCAAAATACCCACAAGATGTTTCAATTTGTAAATATGAGGGAACTTTTTTTCGGCCCTAAATGGGTATCGAAATAAGCACTAATAATCAAAAAATAAAAATTTTTAATCCCTGTCAATGAGTTACACGGTTACATATCTATAGCACTGAATGGTAAAACAAAATTCTCGTCTGCGACTAAAATTACCCTCGCTATCATCATTAACTTTATTTATTACCGTCATTCAGTTCTGAATGTCTGTTTACCCCTATTTCAACCGGATGCCTCGCATCCGGTTTTTTTTACCCTTCTTTACACATCTTTAATTATTCCATGCTACCGGCGAAAAAAATAACGGTTATTAATCAAACAACTTGCGAATAAACTCAAGGCTGTTTATATAATTTCTTGTTATTTAGTGCTATTTCCGTTAGCCAATCCGTAAATAATTGTACAAAATCACTCGGGCCGTACATCTTTGCTCGCCGCGCGGGTTTGGGATAAATCTCAAGGCAAAAAAGTCGTTGTATGGTATTCAGATGTATGGATTTTGGGCGTTAACCTTTATACTGTTCATAGCATCTGCGCTGCCCCCGGTTACCTTGGTGCAACAGTCCGTTTACACATACTGATGAGTCGTACTCTCACACGATGACCCCGAAAAAATTTTCCCTGATACCCGGCAACATTACCCGCTTCTTTATTCTCATGGTCATCGTCCTGCTGGCGACGATGGGGGTCATGATCCAAAGCGCCGTTAACACCTGGCTAAAAGATAAAAGCTACCAGGTTGTCGATGTCAGCTACGACTTACATAAACGCATTGATACCTGGCGCTACGCCACCTGGCAAATCTATGACAACATTGCCGCGACCTCGTCCAGTTCAGCCGCAGAAACAGGGTTACAAGAGACGCGTTTAAAGCAGGACGTTTACTACCTTGAGAAACCCCGGCGCAAAACTGAAGCGCTGATTTTTGGCTCTCACGACAGCTCAACGCTGGAAATGACGCAAAAAATCTCCAACTATCTCGATATCCTGTGGGGCGCCGAGACCATTCCCTGGTCGATGTATTACCTTAACGGCCTGGATAACAGCCTGATTCTGGTTTCAACGCTGCCGTTAAAAGATCTCTCCTCCAGCTTCAAAGAGTCGACCATCAGCAGCGTCGTTGAATCACGACGGGCAGAAATGCTGCTGCAGGCCAACACGTTAGATGAACGCGAGACGTTTTCGTCGCTGCGCCACCTCGCTTGGCAAAACGGCTACTACTTTACGTTACGCACCACCTTTAACCAGCCCGGCCACCTGGCGACCGTTGTGGCCTTCGATCTGCCCATTAACGATCTCATCCCTCCCAGTATGTCGCTGGAGAGTTTCCGCCTGGAGCCCGATCCGTCGCAGAACGTCAGCGCCAATCCGGATAAAGAAACCGCCGACATCGTCAGCATTAACTTTAACGGCCCGCAGATTGAAATTATCACCACGATTAATACCACCGGTATGCGCCTGGTCTGGATGGTGCCCTTTAGCGAGCTGATTCTGGAGTCCTTGCAGAGTATTTTACTGCCGCTGCTGCTGAACATTGGCCTGCTGGCGCTGGCGCTGTTCGGATTTACCACCTTCCGTCACTACAGCGGCCGCAAAAGCATCGTGGGGACGGCCGTTTCCTCGGCCGCCAATAGTGAATTACGCGCCCAGCGCGCCATTCACGAAGAGATTGTTTCTCTGCTGCCGCTGGGGCTGCTGGTGCACGATCAGGAAGCTAACCGGACGGTGATCAGCAATCCGATTGCCGATCATCTGCTGCCGCATCTGAATCTGCAAAACATCATCAACATGGCCGATCAGCACCAGGGCGTGATTCAGGCGACGGTGAACAATGAACTGTATGAAATCCGTCAGTTCCGCAGCCAGGTGTCGCCGCGCACGCAAATCTTTATTATTCGCGATCAGGACCGCGAGGTGCTGGTGAATAAGAAACTCAAGCAGGCCCAGCGCCTGTATGAGAAAAACCAGCAGGGCCGTACGGCGTTTATGCAGCATATCGGCACGGCGCTGAAACAGCCGGCGCAAACGCTGGCGGAAGAAGCCGCGGCGCTCGGCATGGCCGAAAGCCGCAGGCTGGCCCAGCATGCCGATGAACTGGTACAGCTGGTTGATGAAATAGAGCTGGCAAATCTGCTGGAGAGCGATAGCTGGAAGAGCGTTCAGGACCTGTTCTCAATTCAGGAATTGATCGATGAAGTGGTACCTGAAGTCCTGCCCATCATCAAACGCAAAGGTCTGCAGCTGCTGATTAACAACTCGCTACCGGCCAATGAGCAGCGCTACGGCGATCGCGACGCCCTGCGCCGCACCCTTTTACTGCTGATTCAGTACTCGGTGACCACCACGCCTATTGGCAAAATAACCCTGGAAGTCAGTAAAGATGAATCCGCGGACGATCGTCTGACCTTCCGTATTCTGGATACCGGCAACGGCGTTTCGGCGAACGAAATCGACAATATGCACTTTCCGTTCCTCAACGATACGCAGGCAGACCTTTACGGCAAAGCCAATGCCCTCACCTTCTGGCTCTGCGATCGCCTGACGCGCAAGCTCGGCGGACAGCTCAATATCAAAGCGCGCGAATCGCTGGGTACCCGATACTCCCTGCATCTAAAAATGGCCGCCAGCGCGGAGGAGAGTGATTCGGGTGAACATCTGCTGGATGAAGTGGTGATTATGCTTGATGTGACCGCCAATGAAGTCCGCCGTATCGTGACCCGTCAGCTGGAGAGCTGGGGAGCTACCTGCATCACTCCGGATGACAGAATCACAAGTCAACAATATGATCTCTTTTTAACGGATAATCCGTCTAATCTTACTGCTTCGGGCTTGCTTTTAAGCGATGATGAAGCCCGGGTTCATAAGATTGGTCCTGGTCAGCTCCGCGTAAACTTTAATATCAGCGCTGCGCTGCAGGAAGCTATCCTGCAATTGATTGAGCAGCAGCTTGCTGAGGAAGAGGAGCAGCCATCCTCTCCCGGGAATGAAAGTAACGCCGAACTGCATGCCAGCGGCTATTACACGCTGTTTGCTGACACGGTACCAGATGATGTTAAGAGGCTGTATAATGAACTGGCGACGGGCGATTTCGCCGCGCTGGCGCAAACCGCCCACCGCCTCAAAGGGGCATTTGCTATGCTAAATCTGGTACCCGGCAAGCAGTTATGTGAAACGCTTGAGCATCTGATTCGTGAAAAAGATGCGCAAGGCATAGAAAAATATATCAGCGACATTGACGTTTACGTCAAGAGCTTGCTGTAGCAAGGTAGCCTAATACATGAACAATATGAACGTAATTATTGCCGATGACCATCCGATCGTACTGTTCGGTATTCGTAAGTCACTTGAACAAATTGAGTGGGTGAACGTTGTTGGCGAGTTTGAAGACTCCACCGCATTAATTAACAATCTGCCTAAACTGGACGCACACGTCCTGATTACCGATTTATCGATGCCCGGTGATAAATACGGCGATGGCATTACGCTTATTAAATACATCAAGCGTCATTTCCCGGACCTGTCAATCATTGTACTGACAATGAACAACAACCCGGCGATCCTGAGCGCGGTTCTGGATCTGGACATCGAAGGGATCGTCCTGAAACAGGGTGCGCCGACCGATCTGCCTAAGGCGCTCGCCGCGCTGCAAAAAGGCAAAAAATTCACCCCGGAAAGCGTTTCGCGCCTGCTGGAAAAAATCAGCGCCGGCGGTTACGGCGACAAACGTTTGTCGCCCAAAGAGAGTGAAGTACTGCGTCTGTTCGCCGAAGGCTTCCTGGTCACCGAGATAGCCAAAAAGCTCAACCGCAGTATCAAAACCATCAGTAGCCAGAAAAAATCGGCGATGATGAAGCTCGGCGTGGAAAACGATATCGCCCTGCTCAACTACCTCTCTTCCGTTTCCCTGAGCTCAACGGACAAAGACTAACGTCTCTCTTCCCGGATAGCGCGGCGCTATCCGGGAAACATCTTTTATTCCCTGCCCTTACGTACCCGCGCGGCGTAGACCGTCAGCGTCTGCTTGATAATATCCAGAGTGACCGGTTTTGAAAGGCAGCTGTCCATACCGGACTCCAGGCAGCGCTGCTTCTCCTCCGCCAGCGCGTTGGCGGTCACCCCAATAACCGGCAGCGTAAGTCCTAGCTGGCGAATACGCTGGGTCAGGCGATAACCATCCATATTCGGCATGTTGACGTCGCTGAGCACGATATCAATATGCTGCTTGCTCAGGACATTCAGCGCATCGACCCCGTCATTTGCCGTCACGCACTGATAGCCCAGCGATCCCAGCTGATCGGCCAGCAGACGTCGGTTAATCGGATGATCGTCCACCACCAGAATCATCATGTCATCATTGCTGGCGGTTTGCGCATCCGCCGCGGATAGCGCAGGGCCGTTTTCCGTACTGGCCATGGCAATATGGAAGATGCGGGCCAGCAGCGGCAGCAGCTCGTGCGGCGTGGCCACGCTATGCAGCCACTCGCCGGGCGCCCGCTCCTGCGGAATACCGATATGCCGACGAGAGAAGATCACCATCGCGCAGCCGTCCCAGGCGTTACGCGTCTCGCTATCGGTCAACAGAATATCCTCCGCGCCCGGCGCTTGCCCGGCAAAATGACGGACCGGAATACCGTGGTATTTCAGCAACTGCTCGACGAACAGCGCCAGCGAGCTGTTATCAATCGCCAGCCAGCAGCATTTTTCCGCCAGGCCATCAATATTCGGCGACGGCGTATTTTGTACGCCATAAAGCGGGATACGAATAGTGAAGCGGCTGCCCATACCAGGCTCGGTTTCAACGGCAATATCGCCATCCATCATGCTGATAAGCTTTTCACAAATCGCCAGACCGAGTCCGGTCCCCTGGAAATTGCGCTGCACGCCGGTCCCCACCTGGAAGAACGGGTCAAACAGGCGTACGACCTCTTTCGCCGGGATCCCTTCCCCGGTATCGCGCACGCTGATGCGCAGATAATCCTCCGCCCGCTCTACGTGCAGGATAATGCAGCCGGTATCGGTAAACTTAATCGCGTTACTCAGCAGGTTTGAAATAACCTGCTGCAGGCGCATCGGATCGCCGGACATCAGCTGCGGTACGTCAGGTTCAATAAAGCAGTACAGCCCGAGATGTTTCCGCACCACCAGCGGCAGATAGTTGGCGGAAATATGGTTCATGACCTCGCGCGGCGAAAACTCCCGCGGCTCAATTTTGAGCTGTTCGGACTCAATTTTCGAGAAATCGAGGATGTCGCTAATAATTTTCAGCAGCAGGCTGGAAGAGTTGTTCATCGCCGTCACCAGACGATCGACGCCCTTCGGTAGCTCTTTGGTCTGCAATAAATCGAGGTTACCGATAATCCCGTACAGCGGCGTTCGCAGTTCGTGGCTGACGGTGGCGAGGAACATCGATTTCGACTGGCTGGCCTGCTCGGCGGCCTGGGCCATCTCCTGCAGCGACTCCTCCATTTTGACGCGCGCCGAGACATCCACCAGCACGCAAATCGCCACGTTCTCGTTACGGTAGCGCGAGTGGACAAAGCTGATTTGCAGATTGGTATTGTTGCTGGTCAGCACATCGACAAAGTTCACCTGCTGGCCGCAGATAATTTGCGTCAGCCGCTGCCGATCCTCATGGGTTAGCATGTTGAGATAGTTATGCGCCAGCTCGTTACTCAGGATATTGGTGCCGTCGATCGTACGTAAAATACAGATCCCCACCGGCGCGGAGGCAACGATTTTTCGGTTGAACTGCTCGTGCTCTTCGAGGCGCTGGGCGTCGTTTTCAGCCGGAATAAAAATCCGCCGTTCATACATGCGGGCAAGCGCAAAAAGGAGCCCGCCGGTAAGCAGATTGAGCACCACGGCGTTCAGTATCAGCATCCGGATGCGTTCCAGTACCTGATCCACCGGCACCGAATAGACAATGCTCAACGATGACGGCGGCAGGCTTTTTTTCATCGCCAGCTCGCGAAAACCGGCGGTATAGCCGAACCACAGACGCTCCTGCATCCACTTCGCATCCGGTTTAATATTGCTATCCGACCCGGCAAGCGAGATCAGCGTCTGTCCGCTATCGTCGAGAATCGTCACGTTCATCGGCAAACTGCCTGGGGTAAAGAAGCTTTCCATGCGGATAGTTTGCTCTACGCCAAGCATGGCCTGCAGGCGATTCGCCACATAGATTGGGGTCAGCGCATAGAAATAGCCAACGCCCGGACGCACGCCCTGGCTTATCCAGAACAGATTGTTACCGCGCTCGTTTTGCGGCGCGTCGCGATACTGCTCAATGCGCTGATGCAGCATTTTTAACGCCTGGTCCCGCTCCAGCGGAATATCGCGCAGGCCGAAGTTGGCCATACACAGATTGTCGCTGCCAATCATAAAAATACGATTGAGGTCGTAGGCCGTTGAGAAATTGTCGCGCCAGTAGCGCATAAACCACGCCAGTGACTGCAGCGAGTTACGCCAGGTCGTACTCATCAGCGCGCAGTCGGAATCCGGGTAGAGCGGTTCAAAATTAGGGATCGTAATATCGCCGCGCTGCACCGGCGTATCGCCGCCTTCGCTGCCGTCCATCGGCCGGTTGCCGGCAACGTATTTCAGCTCTTTGATCACATCGGCCGTACGCTGTATGTAGCGCTGCGCCTGATCGGCATTGAGGTTAAATTCCTGGCGAATTTCCGATTCGCGATCGTGCAACGCATTGACGATGTAAAACACCGAAACAAAAGCGACCAGCACCCACAGCAGTATCGCCAGCGCTCTGAACAGATAGCGTGAAACCTTTAACGTGTTATGGAAAGAAGCTAGATATTTCAATGTGGCGATGCTCGGCCGTCAGGGGCTCAACAGAATGGCGTTAAGGTAACGATAAAACACCGGTCCCGCAACGGGAAAACAAAAAGGGCCGGGGAGAACCCCGACCCTTTCAGACAATTACCGCAGAGGATTACTCTTCGTCTTCGGCGATGTCATCGTCAGTATCCGCTTCCGGCGCGATATCTTCGTCGCCTTCCGCCGCGCTGCCGTCGATGGCATCCAGCTCTTCGTCATCAACCGGCTCAGCCACGCGCTGCAGGCCGACTACGTTTTCATCTTCCGCAGTACGAATCAGGATCACGCCCTGAGTGTTACGACCGACAATGCTCACTTCAGATACGCGGGTTCGTACCAGCGTGCCCGCGTCGGTGATCATCATAATCTGGTCGCAGTCATCAACCTGCACCGCGCCCACAACGGAACCGTTGCGTTCGGTCACTTTGATTGAGATAACGCCCTGGGTCGCACGCGACTTAGTGGGATACTCTTCAGCTGCGGTGCGTTTACCGTAGCCATTCTGCGTGACGGTCAGGATGGCACCTTCACCGCGCGGAACGATCAGAGAAACCACTTTGTCCTCGCCGGCCAGCTTGATGCCGCGCACGCCTGTGGCGGTACGACCCATCGCGCGGACGGCGTCCTCTTTAAAGCGCACCACTTTACCGGCGGCGGAGAACAGCATGACTTCGTCCTGACCGGAGGTCAGATCGACGCCAATCAGCTCGTCGCCTTCGTTGAGGTTAACCGCGATAATACCGGCGGAACGCGGACGGCTGAATTCAGTCAGCGCCGTTTTCTTCACGGTACCGCTGGCGGTCGCCATAAATACGTTCACGCCCTCTTCATATTCGCGGACCGGCAGGATCGCGGTAATACGCTCGTTGGCTTCCAGCGGCAGCAGGTTGACGATCGGACGGCCGCGCGCGCCGCGGCTCGCTTCCGGCAGCTGATAAACCTTCATCCAGTAGAGACGACCGCGGCTGGAGAAGCAGAGGATCGTATCGTGGGTGTTGGCCACCAGCAGGCGGTCGATAAAGTCTTCTTCTTTGATACGCGCCGCAGATTTACCTTTACCGCCACGACGCTGGGCTTCGTAGTCGGTCAGCGGCTGATACTTCACGTAGCCCTGATGCGAAAGGGTCACGACAACATCTTCCTGGTTGATCAGGTCTTCAATGTTGATATCCGCGCTGTTCGCGGTGATCTCGGTACGACGCGCGTCGCCGAACTGTTCACGGACCAGCTCCAGCTCTTCGCGGATAACTTCCATCAGGCGATCGGCGCTGCCCAGAATGTGCAGCAGTTCCGCGATCTGTTCCAGCAGCTCTTTGTATTCATCGAGCAGTTTTTCATGCTCAAGGCCGGTCAGCTTCTGCAAACGCAGATCCAGAATCGCCTGCGCCTGCTGTTCGGTCAGGTAGTACTGGCCGTCGCGTACGCCGAACTCGGGCTCCAGCCATTCCGGACGGGCGGCGTCATCGCCGGCGCGTTCCAGCATCGCGGAAACGTTGCCCAGATCCCATGAACGGGCGATTAAGGCAGCCTTCGCTTCCGCCGGGGTCGGCGCGCGGCGAATCAGTTCGATAATCGGATCGATGTTGGCCAGGGCAATCGCCAGCGCTTCGAGGATGTGCGCACGATCGCGGGCTTTACGCAGTTCAAAAATCGTACGACGGGTCACCACTTCGCGGCGATGGCGCACGAACGCGGCAATAATTTCTTTCAGGTTCATGATCTTCGGCTGACCATGGTGCAGGGCAACCATGTTGATACCGAAGGAGACCTGGAGCTGGGTCTGCGAATAGAGGTTGTTCAGCACCACCTCACCCACCGCATCGCGCTTCACTTCAATCACGATGCGCATACCGTCTTTATCGGACTCGTCGCGCAGCGCGCTGATGCCTTCGACGCGTTTGTCTTTGACCAGCTCGGCGATTTTCTCAATCAGGCGCGCTTTGTTCACCTGATACGGAATTTCATGCACGATGATGGTTTCGCGGCCGGTTTTCGCGTCAGCTTCCACTTCCGCGCGCGCGCGAATGTACACTTTACCGCGACCGGTACGATAGGCCTCTTCAATGCCGCGGCGACCGTTGATGATCGCGGCGGTCGGGAAGTCCGGACCTGGGATGTGTTCCATCAGCCCTTCAATGCTGATGTCTTCATTTTCAACGTAGGCCAGACAGCCGTTGATCACTTCGGTGAGGTTGTGCGGCGGAATATTCGTCGCCATACCTACCGCGATACCTGACGAACCGTTGACTAACAGGTTCGGGATTTTGGTCGGCATAACGTCAGGGATCTTTTCCGTGCCGTCATAGTTATCGACGAAATCCACCGTCTCTTTTTCGAGGTCGGCCATCAGCTCATGGGCGATCTTCGACATACGGATTTCCGTATAACGCATCGCTGCGGCGGAGTCGCCGTCGACCGAACCAAAGTTACCCTGGCCATCTACCAGCATATAGCGCAGGGAGAATGGCTGCGCCATACGTACAATGGTGTCATACACGGCAGTATCACCATGAGGGTGGTATTTACCGATTACGTCACCAACGACACGGGCAGATTTTTTATAGGCTTTGTTCCAGTCATTGCCCAATACGTTCATGGCGTATAGTACGCGACGGTGTACCGGCTTCAGGCCATCTCGGACATCCGGCAGCGCACGGCCAACAATGACCGACATCGCATAATCCAGATAGGAGCTCTTCAGCTCTTCCTCAATGTTGACCGGTGTAATTTCTCTCGCAAGGTCGCTCATCTAACCGCTATCCCTCTACTGTATCCCGGATTCAAAGGTCGCAAATTATAACACAGCCGCGGTGATACGGGTAAACCTATACCCAATGATTTTCGCGCGGCGAAAGGCGACAGGGATAGACGGTTTATTCATCCCTGAGGCCTGATATACTCGCGGGTCTGAACTGAACAGGAGTAAAAGCGCCCATGAATGCCGAAAAACCGTCGGTGGCCCACAATGTTGATCATAATGAAATCGCTAAATTTGAAGCCGTCGCTTCGCGCTGGTGGGATTTAGAGGGCGAATTCAAGCCGTTACATCGCATCAATCCTCTACGCCTCGGCTATATCGCGGAGCGCTCCGGCGGCCTGTTTGGCAAAAAAGTACTTGATGTCGGCTGCGGCGGCGGCATCCTGGCGGAAAGCATGGCCCGGGAAGGTGCAGCGGTGACCGGTCTGGATATGGGCTTCGAACCGCTACAGGTGGCGAAACTGCACGCCCTGGAGAGCGGGATTCAGGTCGAATATGTCCAGGAAACCGTTGAAGAGCACGCGGCGAAGCACGCCGGAGAGTACGACGTCGTTACCTGCATGGAGATGCTGGAGCACGTCCCGGATCCGCAGTCGGTCGTCCACGCCTGCGCGCGGCTGGTCAAACCTGGCGGTCAGGTGTTCTTCTCAACCATTAACCGCAACGGTAAAGCGTGGCTGATGGCGGTCGTCGGCGCCGAATACATCATGAAAATGGTGCCAAAGGGAACCCACGACGTGAAGAAATTCATCAAGCCCGCGGAGCTGATCGGCTGGGTAGATGAGACAATTCTGAAAGAGCAGCATATTACCGGTCTTCATTACAATCCGTTGACCAATACCTTCAAGCTGGCACCAGGGGTGGATGTTAACTATATGTTGCATACAACGGCGAAAAAAGCATAACGTCAGCTGTATTTCCTATGATGATTGCGCGGCATCAAGCCGCGTGATTTTTTCTTCCGATGAAGAAATCAGCACTCGATCAAATTTTCATTTTTTTTTCTGATTTATTGACATCTTCTCCAGGCCTTATGTGGCGTGGACTTGGCGATTATTACCCTTCCGCAACCTCAATTTAACGTCAAAATCAACTCTTGTACTCAAAAGAATCCTTACTAGAATACTCACCATATAGCGTTTCTTTTATCGACAACCCCCTACATATAGTATTTATCCACAGAGTTAGTCACAACGGCGTTCTGTGGATAAGTGGGGGATATTTTCTTTCACGGACAGGTATAATCCACATGAATCAGAGTCTGCTGGTGACAAAGCGTGACGGTAGCACCGAGCGCATCAATCTCGATAAAATCCACCGCGTGCTGGATTGGGCGGCAGAAGGGCTGAATAACGTATCCATCTCCCAAGTAGAACTGCGTTCCCACATTCAGTTCTATGACGGCATTAAAACCGCCGACATTCACGAAACCATTATCAAAGCCGCCGCGGACCTTATCTCCCGCGAGGCGCCGGATTACCAGTATCTCGCCGCCCGTCTGGCGATTTTCCACCTGCGTAAAAAAGCCTACGGCCAGTTTGAGCCGCCAGCGCTGTTCGACCACGTGTCGAAAATGGTGAAAAACGGCAAATACGATACTCATCTGCTGGAAGACTACACGGAAGAAGAGTTCAAGCAGATGGATTCGTTCATCGAGCACGATCGCGATATGACCTTCTCCTACGCTGCGGTTAAGCAGCTCGAAGGCAAATATCTGGTGCAGAACCGCGTCACCGGTGAGATCTATGAAAGCGCCCAGTTCCTGTACATTCTGGTTGCCGCCTGCCTGTTCTCCAACTACCCGCGCGAGACGCGTCTGGACTACATCAAGCGTTTCTATGACGCGGTGTCGACGTTCAAAATTTCGCTGCCGACGCCGATTATGTCCGGCGTGCGTACCCCGACCCGTCAGTTCAGCTCCTGCGTGCTGATCGAGTGCGGCGACAGCCTGGATTCTATTAACGCCACCTCCAGCGCCATTGTGAAATACGTCTCTCAGCGCGCCGGTATCGGCATCAACGCCGGCCGCATCCGCGCGCTGGGTAGCCCGATTCGCGGCGGTGAAGCTTTCCATACCGGCTGTATCCCGTTCTATAAGCACTTCCAGACGGCGGTGAAATCCTGCTCCCAGGGCGGCGTCCGCGGCGGTGCGGCGACCCTCTTCTACCCGATGTGGCATCTGGAAGTCGAAAGCCTGCTGGTGCTGAAAAACAACCGCGGTACCGACGCCAACCGCGTTCGTCACATGGACTACGGCGTACAGATCAACAAGCTGATGTACACCCGTCTGCTGAAAGGCGGCGATATCACCCTGTTCAGCCCGTCCGACGTCCCGGGCCTGTACGATGCGTTCTTCGCCGACCAGGACGAGTTCGAGCGCCTGTACACCCAATACGAGCAGGACGACAGCATCCGCAAGCAGCGCATTAAAGCGGTAGAACTGTTCTCGCTGATGATGCAGGAGCGCGCCTCCACGGGCCGTATCTACATCCAGAACGTGGACCACTGCAACACCCACAGCCCGTTTGACCCGGTTGTCGCGCCGGTGCGCCAGTCCAACCTGTGCCTTGAAATCGCCCTGCCAACCAAGCCGCTGGAAGATGTAAACGACGAAAACGGTGAAATTGCGCTGTGTACCCTGTCCGCTTTCAACCTCGGCGTTATCGATAGCCTTGATGAGCTGGAAGAGCTGGCGGTGCTGGCCGTTCGCGCGCTGGATGCCCTGCTGGATTACCAGGACTACCCGATCCCGGCGGCCAAACGCGGCGCGATGGGCCGTCGTACGCTGGGTATTGGGGTGATTAACTTTGCCTACTATCTGGCGAAGCACGGTAAACGCTACTCTGACGGCAGCGCTAACAACCTGACGCATAAAACGTTCGAAGCGATTCAGTACTACCTGCTGAAAGCCTCTAACGAGCTGGCGATCGAGCAAGGCGCGTGCCCGTGGTTTAACGAAACCACCTATGCGAAAGGCATTCTGCCGATCGATACCTACAAAAAAGACCTGGACGCTATCGTCAGCGAATCCCTGCATTACGACTGGGAGCAGCTTCGCGAGTCGATCAAAACGCACGGTCTGCGTAACTCCACGCTCTCCGCGCTGATGCCGTCCGAGACCTCTTCGCAGATCTCCAACGCCACCAACGGCATTGAGCCGCCGCGCGGTCACGTCAGCATCAAAGCGTCGAAAGACGGTATCCTGCGCCAGGTGGTGCCGGATTACGAAAAACTGCAGAACGGCTACGAGCTGCTGTGGGAAATGCCGAACAACGACGGTTACTTGCAGCTGGTCGGTATTATGCAGAAGTTTATCGACCAGTCGATTTCTGCTAACACCAACTACGATCCGACGCGTTTCCCGTCTGGCAAAGTGCCGATGCAGCAGCTGCTGAAAGACTTGCTCAATGCCTATAAGTTCGGCGTCAAAACGCTGTACTATCACAACACGCGCGATGGCGCGGAAGATGCCCAGGATGACCTGGCGCCGTCCATCCAGGACGACGGCTGCGAAAGCGGCGCATGTAAGATTTGATAATATTGCCCGGCGGCGCGTTGCCTGCCGGGCCTACGGTCTAATGTAGGTCGGGTTAGCGAAGCGCCGCCCGGCGTATAATTCCAGGACAGGATCCCCACTCATGGCATACACCACCTTTTCACAGACGAAAAATGACCAGCTCAAAGAGCCGATGTTCTTCGGTCAGCCGGTGAACGTCGCCCGCTACGATCAGCAAAAATATGACATCTTCGAAAAGCTGATTGAAAAACAGCTCTCCTTCTTCTGGCGTCCGGAAGAAGTTGACGTTTCCCGCGACCGTATCGACTATCAGGCGCTGCCGGAACACGAAAAACACATTTTTATCAGCAACCTGAAATATCAGACGCTGCTGGACTCCATCCAGGGCCGCAGCCCGAACGTCGCCCTGCTGCCGCTGATTTCAATTCCGGAGCTGGAAACCTGGGTGGAAACCTGGGCGTTCTCGGAGACCATCCATTCGCGCTCCTACACCCATATCATCCGCAATATCGTTAACGATCCGGCGATGGTATTTGACGATATCGTCACCAACGAGCAGATTCAGAAACGCGCGGAAGGCATTTCCAGCTATTACGATGAATTGATTGAGCTGACCAGCTACTGGCATCTGCTGGGCGAAGGCACCCACAGCGTGAACGGTAAAACCATTACCGTGAACCTGCGCGAGCTGAAAAAGAAACTCTACCTGTGCCTGATGAGCGTGAATGCGCTGGAAGCCATCCGTTTTTACGTCAGCTTCGCCTGCTCTTTCGCCTTTGCCGAGCGCAAGCTGATGGAAGGTAACGCCAAGATTATCCGCCTGATCGCTCGCGACGAAGCGCTGCACCTGACCGGCACTCAGCACATGCTGAATCTGCTGCGTTCCGGCGTCGACGATCCGGAGATGGCTTCAATCGCCGAAGAGTGCAAACAGGCGTGCTACGACCTGTTCGTGCAGGCGGCGCAGCAGGAAAAAGAGTGGGCGGATTATCTGTTCCGCGACGGTTCGATGATCGGCCTGAACAAAGATATTCTCTGCCAGTACGTTGAGTACATTACCAACATCCGCATGCAGGCGGTAGGTCTCGATCTGCCGTTCCAGACCCGCTCCAACCCGATCCCGTGGATCAACACCTGGCTGGTGTCCGATAACGTGCAGGTCGCGCCGCAGGAAGTGGAAGTCAGTTCTTACCTCGTCGGACAGATCGATTCCGAAGTCGACGCCGACGATCTGAGCAACTTCCAGCTCTGATGAAACGCATTTTTTTGAAGATTTCTGACACTCGCCTTGAGTGTCAGGATGAACATCCCTCCCTGCTGGCGGCTCTGGAATCGCACAATATCGACGTGGAGTATCAGTGCCGCGAAGGCTACTGCGGCTCCTGCCGTCTACGGCTGGTTTCGGGGCAGGTTGACTGGCTCACCGAACCGCTGGCGTTTGTCCAGCCGGGAGAGATTCTGCCCTGCTGCTGCCGGGCAAAAGGCGATATCGAAATTGAGATGTAAGCCAGTCTGAAACGCATTCCCATTCTTTACAGGGTTCGTTTTTTACGAACCCTGGGTTCGTCTTCCTTTCCCTGTTCACCTCCCCCCACTCCGCCTACTCTACCTGTATAAGCCACCGGATAAGGCCATCAGCAATGGTCGCAGCAACGCTGGCTGATGCTCTGCGTCACGACATTCATGAGGAGAGAAAAAATGGCTTCCGTCAAACAGGAAAACTGCGCCAACGGACTGAAAAAAGCATACGACGTCATCGTGGTCGGTGGAGGTTCGGCGGGTGCGGTACTCGCCGCACGTCTGAGCGAGAACCCCGATTGCCAGGTAGCGCTGCTGGAAGGCGGCCCCGTTTTTGCCCCTGATGCCTGGCCGGACGAGCTGGCGCAAAGCCACTCTGTTGGTGGCGGCGATTACGTCTGGGAGCGCGGGGTAGCAACGGGAACCGATCACACGGCCGGTCACCTGCGGGCAAAAGTACTTGGCGGCGGGTCAACGATCAATGCCGGCGCGTTTGTTCGCGCCCCCAAATCTGATTTTGACCGTTGGGTCAAGCGCGGCCTGAGCGACTGGTCGTTCGATAAGGTCTTACCCTGGTTCAAACGACTTGAAAACGCCGACTATGGCGACGATCGCTGGCATGGTCGCCACGGCCCGGTTCCGGTGCGGTTACCGGCGCTGGAAACGCTCAGCCCGGCAAGCCAGGCGTTTTATCATGCTTGCCGCGCTCACGGCTTCGCCGCCGTTGACGATATCAACGGCGCGCAGCAGCACGGCGTCGCGGTCTACCCGGTCAATGTTGTCAACGGCATCCGGCAAAATACCGCCATGGTCTACCTGACGGCAGACGTTCGCGCGCGCAAGAATCTGTCGATTGTCGGCATGACGGTCGTGGATAAAGCGTTGATTGAAGGTTCGCGCGTGAACGGCGTACAGCTGGCGGACGGAACACAGATCGCTACCGACAACGTATTCCTGTGCGCCGGCGCGGCCGGTACGCCAGCGATTCTGTTGCGCTCCGGCATTGGCCCTGCGGACGATTTACGCCATCTCGAGATCACGGTGAAACAGGATCTCCCCGTTGGGCGCAACTTGCAGGAACAACCCGTGAACGGGATCATGCTGGCAACGTCCGCTGAGCATGCCAGTTATCCCCCTATAGGCACAACGCTCTGGACGCAATCTTCGCTGGCGGCAGCCAACGAACTGGATCTCTATATCAGCAATAACCACTTCGTCGATCCTGAACTATTTCCACATGGTGCGGGTTTCCAGCTCTTTTTCACCGTGGCGCGCCCCTTTGCCCGCGGGCGTCTGACTTTGGCGAGCCGCAACCCGCTGCTCGGCCCCCGTATCGATCTCAATTTACTGGGCGACGAGCGCGACGTCACGCGAATGGTCGAAGCGGTGAAATTATCCCGGGCGCTGGTGCAGGAAGGTCCGCTACAGGCGCTGGTGATTGGCGAAGTCCCGATGGTAAAAGGCGGTACACTGGCAGAAACTGACCAGCAGATAGCAGAAGAACAGCGTAAGACGGTGAAAAGTAACCTGCACCTCAGCGCGACCGCGCCGATGGGGAACGAAAGCGATCCCATCGCCGTCGTGGACGCCTGCGGGAAAGTTTTCGGTATTGCCGGGCTGTTTGTCGTCGATGCCTCGCTGTTCCCGGACGTTCCCTCTCAGGCGACCAATCCGGATGCGATCATGGCGGCAGAATATCTCGCCAGCCGTTTTTCTGGCGCATAGAACGAGGCATAGTCAACCGCAAGACCCGAAAAAGGAGCGCCTGTGTGAACAAGTTCGTGGAGATGAGCACGTTTGTTTCGGTTGTTGAGTCTCTGAGCTTTGTCGGCGCGGCGGCAAAATTGGGGACATCAAAATCGGTAGTCAGCCAGCGCGTCAAGATGCTGGAGAAACGGCTTGGCGCCAGCTTACTGGAGCGCGGGCCACGGCTTAGCCTCACGGAGGCGGGCCTGCTATTTTATCAGGAGTGCGTGCGGCTGCTTGACGAAGTCACGCTGGCAGAAGAGGCGGTGGCCCCGTCACGCAGCGAGCTTCGGGGCGGGCTGCGGATTGCCACCTCGCATACGTTTATGACCACTCATTTATCGACGATTCTGGCCGGTTTTATCCGCGACCATCCGGGGTTGTCTCTCGATATCGCGACGGAGGATCGGCAGATCAATATGCACCAGCCCGACTTTGATATCGCCATCCGCCTCGGTCTCGTCCCGGACTCAACGCTCATCGCCCGAACGCTGGCGCGCAACCTGACCTGGCTCTGCGCCAGCCCGGACTATCTGTCGCAACGGGGCACGCCTTTGCATCCTGTTGAACTGGAGCAGCACGACGGGCTGCTATATACCCATCGCGCGCCGGGCGGCTGCTGGCAGTTGCTGCATAACGGGCAGCGTCAGACCTGGCGGGTCAAAAATCGTCTGCGTTCGGATAACGCCTTCAGCCTGCTGGAGGCCGCCAGAATGGGGCTTGGGATTGTGGTCATGCCGCTATTTTTAGGCGCTGAAGCGATAATGCGGGGAGAGCTAAAAATTGTTTTACCCGACTGGCAGCCGGAGGGTGGCAACATTGTGGCGCTGTATCGCCAGACGCGTCGCGCCTCGCCAGTGATTCAGGCGCTGGTCAACGAGGTTGCGGAAAAGCTGGGGCCAGAGCCAGAGTGGGAAAAACAGTTACGACTGGCCGGGCTGCTGCCCCTCTGGAACAGGGGCGCAAGCGCCCCTGATTAATGGCTTAGTTTTTATTGAGGAACTTCACCGCCTTATCCGGGAAATCCGTAAACAACCCGTCCACGTCCGCCTGGTTATACAGAACGTCGTAAAGCTGATTCACGTCCGCTGCATACGCTGGCAGCTGATCCGCGCGAACCGTGTATGGATGTACCTGCATGCCGCTGGCGTGCGCTTCTTTCACCATCGCCGTCAGCTTCACGTGACCCGGCGTCGAGCCTTCCGCCACCAGCATATGGTAGTCCGGGCCAATGCCGTCAGCGTACTGCGCGATCTGCGCCATCGCCCCCGGTTTGAACATCCAGTCATAGCTGTAGTTCACCCACTTGCCGTCGGCCTGCCTCTGCTGGGTCTCATTCCAGTCGGTATAGGCGATAAGCTGCACCAGATTGAGATCCATCCCCATTTTCGGCTCCAGCTCCTGTTTGATGCGCTTGAGCTCGTTGGCGTCAAAGCACTGCAGATAAACCTTATCCTGCTTGCCGGTATAGCCATATTTCTTCAGCACGTTCAGCGTGCTGGCGGCAATGTCCTTGCCTTCCTTATGGTGGAACCACGGCGCTTTGATCTCCGGGTAGATGCCGATGTTTTTGCCGGTCGAATGGTTCAGCCCCTGCACAAACTCAATCTCCTCTTCAAAGGTATGAATACGGAAATCAGATTTACCCATCGGGAAACGGCCCGGATAAGTTTGCACGTTCTTGCCATCTTTCGGCTCAAACCCTTCGGTAAACTTCAGCGACTTTATCTCGGCGAGGGTAAAGTCGATGGCGTAGAAGCGGCCATCTTGACGCGCCCGCTGCGGGAAACGCTGGGCCACGTCGGTCACCCGATCCAGATAGTGGTCATGCAGCACCACCAGCCGGTCGTCTTTCGTCATCACCAGGTCTTGCTCGAGGTAGTCCGCCCCCTGCGCGTAGGCCATCGCTTTCGCCGGCAGGGTATGTTCCGGCAGATAGCCGCTGGCGCCGCGGTGGGCGATAACGATTTTTTCCCCCGCGACGGCGCTGAAAGAGAGCGCCGTCGCGGCTAGCAGCATTCCGCTCATCAGGGTGGTTAATGTGCTTTTCATCGCCGCTCCTTAAGCTTGTTTCATCTGTTGGTGATGGCGTCGTTCACCCAGCATCACGATAATCAGCAGCAGAACCGCCAGCACGCTGCCGCCGATCATCACCATAAAGCCGCCGTCCCAGCCGAAGAAATCGACGGTATAGCCAACGATGGCGCTCGCGGCCACGGAGCCGCCGAGATAGCCAAACAGGCCGGTGAAGCCCGCGGCGGTGCCGGCGGCTTTTTTCGGCGCCAGCTCCAGCGCATGCAGGCCAATCAGCATCACCGGACCGTAAATCAGGAAGCCGATGATGATCATACAGGCCATATCCACGCCCGGGTTACCCGGCGGGTTCAGCCAGTAGACGACGGTGGCGATGGTGACCAGGGTCATAAAGAAGACGCCGGTCGCGCCGCGGTTGCCTTTAAACACTTTATCCGACATCCAGCCGCACAGCAGGGTGCCCGGGATCCCCGCGTATTCATAAAGAAAGTAGGCCCAGGACGATTTATCCAGCGCGAAGTGCTTAACCTCTTTCAGGTAGGTCGGCGACCAGTCAAGAATGCCGTAGCGCAGCAGATAAACAAACACGTTCGCGATGGCGATGTACCACAGCAGCTTGTTCGGCAGGATGTACTGCATAAAGATCTGCTTTGCGGTCAGCTCTTCTTCGTGCTTCTCGCTGTAGTCGTCAGGATAATCGTTTTTGTACTCTTCGATCGGCGGCAGGCCGCAGGACTGCGGAGTATCGCGCATCATCGCGAAGGCGAAAATCGCCAGCAGGATCGCGCCGAAAGCCGGCATATACAGCGCCGCGTGCCAGTCGTTAAACCACGCCATCCCCAGCAGAAACAGCAGCGGCGGGATCCCGCCGCCGACGTTGTGCGCGCAGTTCCATACCGAAACAATACCGCCGCGCTCTTTCTGCGACCACCAGTGCACCATCGTACGTCCGCACGGCGGCCAGCCCATTCCCTGGAACCAGCCGCACAGGAACAGCAGGACGAACATCACCATAATGCTGGAGGTCGCCCAGGGGACGAAGCCCATCACCAGCATCACCAGCGCGGCAAGGATCAGGCCTGCCGGTAAAAAAATGCGCGGATTCGAACGGTCAGAAACCGAGCCCATGATGAATTTCGAAAATCCGTAGGCGATAGAGATACCGGAAAGCGCAAAGCCGAGATCGCCGCGGGAGAACCCCTGCTCGATAAGATAGGGCATCGCCAAAGCAAAGTTCTTACGAACCAGATAGTAAGCGGCATATCCGAAGAAGATACCGATAAAGATCTGCCAGCGTAATCGACGATATAGCGGATCGATTTCCGCCGTTGGCAAACGCGCTTTATGCGCTGCGGGTTTAAATATACTTAACATATCAGCCTCCGTGGCCATTGCTGTTCTTCTGACGTCGTCGCAAAAAAACGTAATTTATTCACTGACTTCTAATTTGGTCGCGATAGTAGGCAAAGCGTAAATCTAATACTGTGAAATGTCGCACACTTTGTTACAGAAATATGACATAACTTTCCAATATGCGCATAAAGTCACAACAAACGCTCGAATTACGCGCAAATATGCTCGAAATCAAACATTAAACGCGGTCGATATGGCTAAATGATGTAAAACGAACACAGAGGACAGGGAGATGGCCGATAGTCGTGAATATGACGTCATTATTATTGGCGGCGGCGCCACCGGCGCCGGGATCGCGCGCGACTGCGCGCTGCGCGGGCTGAAGGCGGCGCTGGTTGAGCGCTACGATATCGCCACCGGGGCGACCGGCCGCAACCACGGCCTGCTGCACAGCGGCGCGCGCTATGCGGTAACCGATAGCGAATCGGCGCGGGAGTGTATCAGCGAAAACCGCATCTTACGCCGCATCGCCCGGCACTGCATTGAGCCCACCAGCGGCCTGTTTATTACCTTGCCGGAAGACGATCCGGCGTATCAGCACACCTTTATCACCGCCTGCCAGCAGGCGGGTATTGAGGCCCAGCCTCTGACGCCCGCCGAGGCGCTGCGTATTGAGCCCGCGGTTAACCCGGCGCTGCTCGGCGCGGTGCAGGTCCCCGACGGCACCGTCGATCCTTTCCGCCTCACCGCCGCAAATATGCTCGATGCCCGCGAACATGGCGCCGCTATCCTCACCGGCTGCGAAGTCACCGGCCTGCTGCGTCAGGGCGATCGCGTCCATGGCGTCACGATCTACAACCATCAGCTCCGTGAATCGCGCACGCTACGCGCGCAGGTGGTGGTCAACGCCGCCGGGATCTGGGGGCAGCGCATCGCAGAGTATGCCGACCTGCGCATCTCGATGTTTCCGGCAAAAGGATCGCTGTTAATCCTCGACCACCGCATTAACCGTCAGGTTATCAACCGCTGCCGCAAACCGGCTGACGCCGATATCCTGGTGCCCGGCGATACTATTTCGCTGATTGGCACCACTTCGATGCATATTCCCTATGACGAAATTGACGACAACCGGGTAACGGCCGAGGAGGTCGAAACGCTGCTGCGCGAAGGGGAAAAGCTGGCGCCGATCATGGGACGGACGCGGGTACTGCGCGCCTACTCCGGCATACGTCCGCTGGTCGCCAGCGATGACGATCCCAGCGGGCGCAGCGTCAGTCGCGGTATTGTGCTGCTCGACCACGCCCGGCGCGACGGACTGGAGGGCTTTATCACCATCACCGGCGGTAAGCTGATGACCTATCGTCTGATGGCGGAGTGGGCCACGGATGCGCTCTGCCGCAAGCTCGGAAATACCGTCCCCTGTACGACCGCCGATACGCCGCTGCCGGGCTCGCAAGAGCCGGCGGAAGCCACGCTACGCAAAATCATCTCTTTACCTGCGTCGCTGCGCGGGTCGGCCATCTATCGCCACGGCGATCGCACCCCGGCCTGGCTTGGCGATAGCCGCCAGCACCGCAGCCTGGTCTGCGAATGCGAGGCGGTGACCGCCGGCGAGGTTCAGTACGCGGTCGAAAACCTGGCGGTGAAAAACCTGCTCGACCTGCGCCGCCGCACCCGCGTCGGCATGGGAACCTGTCAGGGCGAACTGTGCGCCTGCCGCGCCGCCGGGCTGCTCGCGCGTTTTAACGTCACCACTTCGGCGCGATCCCTTACCCAGCTGTCTCAATTTTTGAACGAACGCTGGAAAGGCGTCCAGCCGGTGGCCTGGGGGGACGCGCTGCGCGAAAGCGAGTTCACCCGCTGGGTCTATCTCGGCCTGTGCGGATTACAAAAGGAGCATCAGGATGAAGTTTGATTGCGCCATCATCGGCGGCGGCCTCGCCGGACTGCTCTGCGGGCTGGCGCTCAACCAGCGCGGCCTGCGCAGCGTGATTATCAGCCGCGGCCAAAGCGCCCTGCACTTCTCTTCCGCCTCGCTGGATTTACTTACCACGCTGCCGAATGGCGACACCGTCACCGATGTCGCTCACGGCATCGGCCAGCTGGCCCGCCAGCTTCCCGAACATCCCTATGCCAGGCTCGGCGCCGAACGGGTGATGGATTACGCCCGCCAGAGTCAGGCGTTGTTTGCCGACTGCGGTATCGCCATGCAAGGTGACGCCAGCCAGCCGCATCTGCGCGTGACGCCGCTGGGAACCTTACGCGCGGCCTGGCTATCGCCGCAGGAAATCGCCACCGCGCCGCTGCCCGCCAGCGGCGTCGGCGTGGTCGGCATCAGCGGATTCGGCGACTTCCAGCCGCATCTTGCCGCCGCCTCTCTGAACCAGCACGGCGTGACCGCCGAAGCCCATGAGATAGATTTACCCCTCCTCGATGTGCTGCGCGATAGCCCATCCGAATTTCGTGCCGCCAATATTGCCCGCCGGCTGGACGATGAAGCGCACTGGCCGGCCCTGCTGGCGGCGCTGCGCCCGCTGGCGCAGCGGCATAATTTACTGATTATGCCCGCCTGCTTTGGCCTCGCCGACGATCGCCTGTACCAGTGGCTGCAGCAGCGCCTGCCCTGCCCGCTGCGCCTGCTGCCTACGCTGCCGCCGTCAGTGCCGGGGATGCGCCTGCACGCCCAGCTGCAGCGGCAATTTATCCGCAGCGGCGGGACCTGGCTGACCGGGGATGAAGTCATCGATATCAGCCACCGCAACGGTAGCGTTAACGCGATCTGGACGCACAATCACGGCGATATCCCGCTGCGCCCGCGCTTCGCGGTGCTGGCCAGCGGCAGCTTTTTCAGCAACGGGCTGGTCGCCGAGCGCAGCGGCGTGCGCGAGCCGATCCTCGGCCTTGACCTGCAGCAGACGCTGCCGCGCGAGCGCTGGTATCAGCAGGACTTTTTTGCCTCTCAGCCCTGGCAGCGTTTCGGCCTGAAAACCGATGCGGATCTGCGCCCGCAGCTTCAGGGGCAGACGCTGGAGAATCTGTTCGCCGTAGGCGCGATCCTCGGCGGTTTTGACGCCATCGCGCTGGGATGCGGCGGCGGCGTTTGCGCGGTGACCGCGCTGCATGCCGCTGGGTTAATCGGCGAGCTTGCCGGAGGTGAATCATGAACGACACGCGCTTTGAACACTGTATAAAATGCACCGTTTGCACCACCGCCTGCCCGGTTAGCCGGGTTAATCCGCGCTATCCGGGGCCAAAACAGGCCGGGCCGGACGGCGAACGCCTGCGCCTGAAAGACGGCGCGCTCTACGACGAGGCATTGAAATATTGCATCAACTGTAAACGCTGCGAAGTTGCCTGCCCTTCGGACGTCAAAATTGGCGATATAATCCAGCGAGCGCGCATGGAGTACGGTCGGCAAAAGCCCACGCTGCGCGATGCGATCCTCAGCCATACCGACCTGATGGGCACCCTCTCCACGCCCTTTGCCCCGCTGGTGAACGCCACCACCGGGCTGAGGCCGGTACGCCGGGTACTGGATGCCGCGCTTAAAATCGACCACCGCCGCACGCTGCCGAAATATGGCTTTGGTACCTTTCGCCGCGCATATCGTCAGCTGGCCGCCCGGCAGGGGCAGTACGCCGAGCAGGTGGCGTTTTTTCACGGCTGCTATGTGAACTACAACAATCCGCAGCTGGGCAAAGATCTTATCCGCGTGTTCAACGCCATGGGCATCGGGGTGCAGTTATTGAGCAAAGAGAAATGCTGCGGCGTACCGCTGATTGCCAACGGTTTTTTTGCGAAAGCGCGCAAGCAGGCGCTGAGCAACGTCATCGCGATGCGGGAAAATAGTCTGCCCATTATTGCGACTTCATCGACCTGCACCTTTACGCTGCGCGATGAATATCCGCATCTCCTTGATATCGATAATCACGATATCCGCGACCGGATTGAGCTGGCGACTCGCTGGCTCTGGCGTCAGCTGGATAATGGGCGACCTCTGAAGCTAAAAACGCTGCCGCTGAAGGTGGTCTATCACACGCCCTGCCATATGGAAAAAATGGGCTGGTCGCTGTATACCCTTGAGCTATTGCGGCTGATCCCCGGCTTGCAGCTGGAGGTACTCGACTCGCAATGCTGCGGTATTGCCGGCACATACGGCTTCAAGGCGGAGAACTACGACTCATCGCAGGCGATGGGCGCGCCGCTGTTCCGGCAAATTGAGGAGAGCGGCGCGGATCTGGTGGTGACCGACTGTGAAACCTGCAAATGGCAGATAGAGATGTCCACCAGCAAACGCTGCGAACACCCCATCACCCTGCTGGCACAGGCGCTGGCCTGACGCCAGCGCCAGCGCCGGGGGGCTAGTAGCTCCCCTTTCCCTCCGCCTGTTCGGCTACCGGCTTGAACATCGCCAGCCGTTTATCCAGCGCGCTGGTGTAAAGGTTGGTATCGACGCCAACGGCAACAAAATTCGCCCCCCACGCCAGCGCTTTGTGCGCCATCTCCGGATCGACGGCAAGGAATCCGGCCGCCTTACCCGCCGCGCGAATGCGGCGGATGCTCTGTTCAATAACCCGCTGCACTTCAGGATGACCGGCGTTATCCGGGTAGCCCAGCGAGGCTGACAGGTCCGCCGGGCCGATAAACACGCCGTCAATGCCCTCCACTTCAAGGATCGCATCCAGATTATCGAGGGCCGTTTTACTCTCTACCTGAATCAACAGGCACAGCTCATCGTTGGCCTGCGCCATATAGTTTTCGACCCGTCCCCAGCGCGCGGCGCGGGCCACTCCGGCCCCCACCCCGCGGGTACCCAGCGGCGGGTAGCGGGTAGCCGAGACAATCTCCCGCGCCTGTTCGGCGGTATCGACCATGGGGATCAGCAGCGTTCTGGCGCCGATATCCAGCACCTGTTTAATCAGGCTGCGATTGCCCTCTACCGGGCGAATGACCGGCTGGCTGGCGTAGGGCGCAATGGCCTGCAGCTGATGATAAAGATCCTGGATGGTATTGGGCGCATGTTCGCCGTCAATCAGCAGCCAGTCGTAACCCGAGGTGGCGGCAATCTCAGCCATATAAGAAGAGGTCGAGCTCAGCCACAGGCCAATTTGCGCTTCCCCTTGTAATAATCCCGCTTTAAATGGGTTCGATAAAATTGCGTTCATAGTTCTCCCTTACATTAATGCTGTACGCTGCCAGCCTGCGGCACGGCGCGGTTCACGCGCAGTGAAAAGATAATAACCACCCCGACAATCGCCACGCAGGCGAGCGTCACTAATCCGGCAGAATCACTGGCGAACATGGTTTCAGCCTGGACGCGGATAATGGGCGCCAGAAACCCGCCGATAGCGCCGAACAGGTTCACAAAGCCGATGCCAGCGGCCAGCGCCGTACCGGACAACAGCTGCGTCGGCATGGTCCAGAAGACCGGCTGCACGGCAATGACGCCGACGGCGGCAACGCACAGCGCGATAATCGCCAGCACCGGCGACACCAGCCCGGAGACCGCAATGCCAATTGCCGCCGCCAGCAGGGTGAATGCCGCCACATTACGCCGCTCGCCGGTGCGGTCGGAGTAGCGCGGAATCAGCCAGGTACCGAACAGCGCCGCCACCCACGGGATCGCGGTCACCACCGACGCCACGAACCCCACCTTGGTGCCGAGCAGCGCGGCAACCTGGGTTGGCAGGAAGAAGATCAGGCCGTAAACCGCCACCTGAATGGTGAGATAGATAATCGCCAGCTGCCAGACGCGGCCGTTACGCAGCGCATCGGACAAACGCGAGGTCACCTTTTTCTGCTCTTCGCTGGCCAGCTCGCTGATTAACGCCTGTTTTTCGGCAGCGCTCAGGAAGCGCGCCTTTTGCGGCGTATCGTCGAGCCAGAAGAAGGTGAAGAACCCCGCGCCGACCGCCAGCAGCCCCTCAATGATAAACATCCAGAACCAGCCGGGATGCCCCATAAAACCGTGCATTTCCAGCAGCGCGCCGGAGAGCGGCGACCCGAGGGTCAGCGCCAGCGGCGCGCCCATATAAAACAGCCCCATAATGCTGGCACGGTTCTGCTGCGGAAACCACTGGGACGTCAGGTAGATCATGCCCGGGAAAAAACCCGCTTCCGCGGCGCCCAGCAGGGTGCGCACCAGCAGAAACTTCGCTTCGGTATCCGCCCACGCCATCGCCGCGGAGAGAAGCCCCCACAGCAAGGTGGTGCAGCCGATCCACTTCCTTGCGCCAAATTTGCGCATCAGCAGGTTAGCGGGCACCCCGAGAAAGGCGTAGACCACAAAGAAAATCCCCGCTCCCAGCGCATAGGCTTCGTTGCTCAGGCCGGTATCCAGCTGATAGGTCTCTTTGGCAAAGCCGATATTCGAACGGTCAAGAAACGCCAGCACGTACAGCGCCAGCATAAAGGGGATCAAACGGGCGCGGTTTTTCTTCACCACGCTCTCAAGCAAGGCGTTGCTCATCGTAATATCCTCAACAATAGGCCGCACATCTGCGCTGTGCGGCACGACGGGATCAGTGGCTATAAGGACGTTTCAGATTACAGTCGCGGTTCAGCTCCACGCCGAAGCCCGGTTTGTCCAGCACGGTTTTATGAATGCGCCCGTTCACCGGTACCGGCTCATCAACCAGAATCGGGTCAAACTGCGGACGCATCGTTGAACAGTCCGGGCTGGTCATCAGGAACTCACTGAACGGCGTGTTGGTAAAGGTAATGACCGCATGGTGCGAATAGACCGACGAGCCGTGCGGCACCACCAGCTGGCCGCGCGATTTGGCGATCGCCGCAATCTCCACCAGCGTGGTCAGGCCGCCGCACCAGCCCACGTCAGGCTGCATAATGTCGATGCCGGTTTCCGACAGCGTGCGGAAGGATTGCAGCGTACCGTGGTGCTCGCCGCTGGTGACCATCATGCCGGCAGGGGCATTGCGTTTAAGCTCGCGATAGCCTTCATACTGCTGCGGCGGCAGGCACTCCTCGATCCACTTAAGGTTAGAGGGCGCGCAGGCGTGGGCCAGTTTAGTGGCGTAGTTAACGTCCTGGCTCATCCAGCAGTCCAGCATCAGCCAGAAGTCCGGACCGCACTTTTCGCGCATATCGGCCACCATGGCGGCATCTTTGCGGATCCCCGCGTCGCCATCGTGCGGCCCCCAGTGGGTCGGCATCTTGCCGCCAATAAAGCCCATCTCTTTCGCCAGGTCCGGACGCGCCCCGGTGGCGTAGAACTGAATTTCATCGCGTACCGCGCCGCCCAACAGTTTGTATACCGGTAATCCCACCACTTTGCCGAACAGATCCCACAGCGCCAGGTCGACGCAGGAAATCGTATTCATCACCAGGCCGCCGGATCCGGAGTAGTACAGGGTGGCGTTGAGCATCTGGTCATGGATCAGTTTGATATCGCTGACGCATTTGCCTTCGATAAAGCGGTTGAGGTGTTTTTCCACGATAAAGCAGCCCATCTCGCCGGCGGTCGATACCGCAAAGCCGGTCTGCCCGTTTTCGGCTTCGACCTCAACGATCAGCGTGCCAAGAACGTTGATGCCAAACGACTGGCGGGACTGTTCATACTGTTTATATTTGCTCATCGGCGTGGCGATATGATCGTCAATCCAGTGATTTGCCCCCTGGTCATGATAATCGCCGCCGCCAGCGCCTTTCTCTGCGGTAGCACCGCCGATAAACCAGGCGCGGACGTGTTTAATTTTCGGTAGGGTCATGATCTTCTCCTTATTATGAGGCTTGTTGTTCGAAGGGGCTTTTCCACCCCAGCAGACGGGAAATATCTTTGGCGCAGGCAATCGCCCTACCGGCGAGGTAATCGCGATTGTCTTCATTGATTTGCAGACGGGTACCCACCACGGAAATGGCGGCGGTCAGCTCGTTATTGGCATTAAAAACCGGCGCGGCCACGCAGCGAACGTCGGGATAGTCTTCGCCGTTATCGAAGCTCCAGCCGCGGGCGCGAATACGGCCCAGTTCATCGCGAAGCTGTTGGGCGCTGGTGATGGTGGTTGGCGTCGCCCGCTCCCACTGCAGCTCGCTGATAATCGACTCCTGAACCCGCTCGGGCTGCCAGGCCAGCAGGCATTTACCAATGCCGGAACGATATAACGACAGGCTCTTACCTTCATGCGAACGCACGCTGATGGTGGCCGGGGATTCAATCTTCAGAATGTAGTAGGCGTTGCCGCTGTCGATGATGCCCAGGTGGCAGAGCAGCCCGCACTGATCCATCAGCTGCGTCAGGCGCGGGCGCGCCAGTTCGCGCAGGTCCATTTTGCTCAGCGCCTGCCCGGCCAGCTCAACCAGCTTGGTCCACAGGCAGTAGTTATCCTGATTATCCATGCTGAGGAAGCGCTGTTTTTTCAGCTCTCCCAGCAGCAGATAGGCGGTGCTTTTCGGAATACCCAGTTCGTCAATAATGGTCGCCGCGCTGCAGGGGCCGATGCGGGCGATCAGATTGAGAATATCAATGGCGCGGGTCAGCGCCGGGACTTTGCTTGATTCCAACATACTGGACTCCAATCCTGAATACTGGAATCAGTGTTGCGGTTGTCGGGCGTGTAAATTGTGAGCGACTTCAAATGACGACGCTATTCCAGCCGGGTGGACGTTCAGAGGGAGAAATATGAGAGATGGTGCACAGAATTTTTTAAAGCAAGTACAACAGGCTGGACTCATCGCGCGCCGGGAGGGGCTCCCGACGCGGAGGTGGGTTTACGCTGAGAGAGATTCGACGACGTTAATCCAGCCGTGTTCACCGGCCACCGGCTGGCCGTTCAGCCAGCGGCGCAGCATGTTGAGGGCCATCATCGCGCACACTTCCTGACGCACCTGGAGGCTGTGGCGGTTGGTGGTGAATTTCACCCGCAGCGCGTGGGTGCCGTCCGGCGTGGAAAGCGCAAAGTTCAGGTGATCGCTCTCCTGACCACTTACCGCCAGCGCCAGGCCGGCAAAGTGTTTTTCGCGCCGTTCCGCCGCCCAGCGCGCAGACTGCGCCAGGGTCTCCTCCTGCGCCGGAATGACTTCGCTGGCCAACAGCGGAGCGTTGACGCGAGAAAGCTGAAGCGCCAGCAGACCACCGGTAAACTGCTCGCTCAGCGTCAGGCTTAGCTGACGCTGCTGCAGGCGACGGGCGATCTGCGCAGGCAGGCCTTCGGTACCTTCGAAAATCATGCTCTCTCCGGCCACCTTCTGCACTTCCGGCCACAGCGCCAGCATCGCCTCGCGCTGTTCGGCAGGCCCGGTCAGCTTCAGTTCGATAATCGGCATTGAGGAGCGATAGCCCATCACGACGCCCGGTGGCAGCTGCAGATGGTCGAGGCTCTGCGCCAGTTCGCTTTCGGAACGGCCGAAGGTGGTCAGGCGCAAACACAGCGGCGCAGCGGATAGCGGGAAACGTTCGCGCAGGCGCGGTAAGATTTCCTGTTCAACCATCACCTTAAATTCGGAAGGCACGCCGGGAGTAAAAAACATCAGGCAGCGGTTTAGCTGCACAGCAAAACCGCATGCGGTCCCGACCGGGTTGTTGATCATCTCGGCGCTTTGCGGAATTTCCGCCTGTTTACGATTGCTGGCGGCCATGGGTCTTCCGCGCTCGGCAAAGAAACGGGTCATGGTTTCCAGCCAATCTTCGTGCAGAATTAACCCTTCGCCTTTGGCCGTCGCCGCGGCCAGCGCGCTCAAATCGTCGCTGGTCGGCCCCAGGCCGCCGTTAACGATCAGCACGTCAGCGTGTTCGCTGCGCTCGCGTAAAATCGCCACCAGGGAGTCGAGGTCGTCACCCACGGTATGGCGACGCTTTAAGGGTAATCCTTGATTAAAAAAGAAATCCGCCAGCCACGCGGCATTGGTGTCGATGATTTGCCCATGCAGCACTTCATCGCCGGTGGACAGCATTTCCACGTTTAACATTGTGAACTCCAGCCTGATAAGTAGAAATACTATATCGCAAAGCGGCTGGTGAAAAAGCCTGAAAATCAGGCGCGGCGGAATACCGCGCCGGAGAGATTAGAAGCTGGCGTTGACGCCGACGTACGGACCGTCCGCGACCGCGTTATCGCGGTTGCCGTCTTTACCGGCCAGGTTAAGGTAGCGGTAACCGGCTTCGATGCTCAGAGGACGCATAATAGTAAAGCGCGCGCCGGCATTGGCTTCCTGATAGCTGTCGATACCGCTGGAGAGTGAATCGGGAGAGTAATAGTATTCGCCGAACAGACGGAAGCTGTCGCCGATTTTCCACTGCAGACCGCCGCCAACCGCCGCCGCGTAGCCCTCATCGCCATTGTTCGGGTTGGTGTAAACGCCTTTTCCGCCCACGGTGGCCAGGAATGGCCCCAGGGGAATGTTCAGGCCCAATCCCAGCCCCGCCGCATCGCCGTCGTCATCATTGTGCAGCCAGTTGCCGGTTACCGCCAGGCCGGTCGATTCCGTACCGAATCCGACGCCAAGGTTAGTGTAGTGCTCGCCGGCCTGCCCGCTGACGCTGATCGCATTTGCCGCCGTCGAGACGAACATCATGCCGGCCAGGGCCATAAATATGCTTTTTTTCATTTTTATCTATCCAGAAAATAATAATAAGAAAATCCCAAAAAACCGCGAAATTGTACTGCTCCGTTTTAAGGAATCAATGCGTTATAGCGCGCTTTTACCGCGTGATTGTAACCAGTTGCTTCGGGAGCCTTGTTAACGGTCTCAGATATCAATTCAATAGTCAGGGTCAAATTGCTGGGTCTCAGCCTTTATTATACAAATAGGCTCCAGCTTATTTCGTCGTCGTAAAGAGATGAATAAGTTACATAAAACTTTGTCAGGAGATAAAGATGAGCAAAAAAGGATTAACCACCGCCGCCGGCGCCCCGGTTGTCGATAATAACAATGTCGTCACCGCAGGCCCGCGCGGCCCGATGCTGCTGCAGGATGTCTGGTTTCTGGAAAAACTGGCCCACTTCGACCGTGAGGTTATCCCGGAACGCCGAATGCACGCTAAAGGCTCCGGCGCTTACGGTAAACTGACCATTACCCGCGATATCACCCGCTATACCCGCGCAAAACTGTTTGCCGAAATCGGTAAAACCACCGATCTGTTCCTGCGCTTCTCAACCGTCGCCGGAGAACGCGGCGCCGCTGACGCCGAGCGCGATATTCGCGGTTTCTCGATCAAGTTTTATACCGAAGAAGGCAACTGGGATCTGGTGGGCAACAATACGCCCATTTTCTACCTTCGCGACCCGCTGAAGTTTCCCGACCTTAACCACGTCGTGAAGCGCGACCCGCGCACCAACCTGCGTAACCCCACCTGGAAATGGGACTTTTTCTCCCTGCTGCCGGAAACGCTGCATCAGTTAACGATTGATTTCAGCGACCGCGGCCTTCCGCGTTCCTATCGCCATATGCACGGTTTCGGCAGCCACGCGTTCAGCTTTATTAATGCCGATAACGAACGTTTTTGGGTGAAATTCCACTTCAAATCCCAGCAGGGGATCGCCAACCTGATGGATGATGAAGCGAAACGCCTGGTGGCAGAGGACCGCGAGAGTTCACAGCGCGATCTCTATGAGTCGATTGAAAAAGGCGATTTCCCGCGCTGGACCTTCTACGTGCAGATCATGCCGGAAGCGGACGCCAGCCGGGTCCCTTATAACCCCTTCGATCTGACCAAAATCTGGCCGCACGCTGATTATCCGCTGATGGAAGTCGGCGTGCTGGAGCTCAACCGCAACCCGGACAACTACTTCGCAGAAGTTGAGCAGGTCGCGATGAATCCGGCCAACGTGGTGCCCGGGATCGGCTTCTCTCCGGATCGCATGCTGCAGGGACGGCTGTTCTCCTACGGCGATACCCAGCGCTATCGTCTGGGCGTCAACCATCATCAAATTCCGGTCAATGCGCCGCGCTGCCCGTTCCATAACTACCACCGCGACGGCGCGATGCGCGTTGACGGCAATAGCGGCAACGGCGTCACCTATGAACCCAACAGCTTTGGCGCGTTTCAGGAACAGCCGGACTTTAGCGAGCCGCCTTTAAGCCTTGAAGGCGCGGCGGCCCACTGGAATCATCGGGAAGATAACGACTACTTCAGCCAGCCGCGCAGGCTGTTTGAGCTATTAAGCGAAGAGGAACATCAGCGTATGTTCCAGCGTATCGCCAATGATATGCGGGATGTCCCTGAGTTTATTCAGCAGCGACAAATTGGCCTGTTCAGTGAAGTCCACCCCGACTACGGCGCGGGCGTGGCTGCGGCGCTGAAAGCCTTAAAGCACGGAGAGTAATGCTGATGGCAGCCCTTGCGGCTGCCATTTTACGGTTTTTAAACGCGCCTAGTGCTGAAGCTTAGCGAGCTGCCGCAGCGACAAACCGGTTAGCTTTGCGACCTGAGAGGGCTCAAGCCCATCATCCAGCATCGCCTGAGCAATGCGTTGCGTCGCCTCCTGCTGTCCTTGATGCCGGCCTTCTTGTCGGCCTTCATTCCGGCCTTCCTGTCGACCCTTTCGTAAACCTTTTTCTATCCCCGCCTTCATTCCCTGAAGGACCCCCTCTTTACGGCCACGCTCTTCCAGAAAATGAGCAATATTCATCAGCGTCTCCTTATGCGGCTTGAGTGGCGTCTTTTGCGCGAGCTTGCGTAAAAAGGCCACCGGATCGGCGGCGTTGCCCGCCTGAAGCATATAATTCAGCAAAGTTTTAAACTGCCGACGCGTAGTGTATCCCAGGGATAATATCCTGACCAGTTGCTCAGAAATGTCCATCAAATCCCGCTGGCGGATATGTTTTTGCAGCAGTTCCAGCATAGCGACACGGCGGTGCTGCACAAGCCGATCGTCAGGAATCACCGTGACGTCTATCAGTGGAAAACGCTGGCTATACAGCCGCTCGGCCACCTCTGGCTGAGGGAAATCATCCAGCCAGCGCGTCGAGTACGGGTAAGGAGCGATCCTGCCGTGATAAAATAGCAGAGGAATAACCAGCGGCAGCTGATGATGCCCTTTATCAAGGTGGCGCTGCATGGCCGCGATGGCGTATCGCATCAGGCGAAACGCCATATGCCTGTCGGGAGAGCTTTGATGCTCTATAAGAATGTAGATGTACCCCTCTCCGTGCTGGGTTTTTAGCGAATAAAGAATATCCGAATGGCTTGCGCGTAGGTCCTCTTCAATAAAACTGCCGGATTCCAGCTGCAGCGTTCGCAGATCGCACTGTTCCCGCAAATGCTTCGGCAAATGAATAGACAAAAAATCGCGCGCCGTTGCCCGTTGGGACAAAAGGTGTTTAAACACCGCATCGTGCGGTGAGTGGCTTGCTATCTGTTCCATGATGGCCACTGACCCGTTAACCTACGCTCACCCTACCACCGCACGCGTTCGCCGCGCGTTTTCGCTTGCGGTTTGCCGAGGCGGCTCGCAAACTGGGCCTTCCCGTTAGTTATCCCTGTCATCAGTAAGGAGAAATCATGCGTCAAAGGACTATCGTCTGCCCGCTCATTCAACATGAAGGACACTATCTGCTGTGCAAAATGGCCGACGATCGCGGCGTATTTCCCGGCCAGTGGGCGCTCTCCGGCGGCGGCGTCGAGCCAGGCGAGCGCATTGAAGAGGCGCTGCGGCGAGAAATTCGCGAGGAGCTGGGCGAAAAACTGCAGCTGACCCAGATTACGCCGTGGACCTTTAGCGACGATATCCGGGTTAAAACCTACGCCGATGGCCGCCGGGAAGAGATTTATATGATTTACCTGATCTTCGACTGCATCAGCGCCAATCGCGAAGTGACGATCAACGAGGAGTTTCAGGACTACGCCTGGGTGAAGGCAGAAGATCTTCCCCACTATGATTTGAACGCGGCGACCCGCAGGACGCTCACCCTGAAAGGCCTACTCTGAACAAGCGCGCAAAAAGCGCAGCCTGACCTTCAGCCCGCCCAGCGTTTCGCTACGCAGCAGCTGCGGATGGCTGCGGTGCAGGCGCGCAATATCGCTGACCAGCGCCAGTCCGAGCCCGGCGCCGGGGTTATCACCCACGTTTTCCAGACGATGGAACGGCATGAGCGCCTGCTGAATCTGCGCATCATCGATCCCCGGCCCGCTGTCTTCGACATCCAGCAGCACCGCCTCTCCGTCACGATGCAGGCTGACCGTGACGATACCGCCCTGCGGCGTATAGCGAATCGCGTTATCCAGCAGATTCGCGCACAGCTCGCTCAACAGCACGCCATCGCCGGCAATGGTCACCGTCGAGGGTTCCCCCTCATAGCCGAGATCGATAGCCTTGCTCCGCGCCTGCTGAAGACGCGAAAAACAGCTGTTGTGGACGATCTCATGCAGGTCCACCGGCGGGAACGCGTGCTCGCCCTGCTCTTTCCGTTTGATGGTAGCCAGCTGCAGCAGGCGTTCGGTAAGCAGAATAGTACTGTCAAGCGTGCCGCTCATCGCCTCCAGGCTCTCTCGCCACAGCCGGGGATCGCCGCTCGCCAGCGCCACTGAGGCCTGCGTTTTCAACACCGCTAACGGCGTTTTTAGCTGATGCGACGCGTCGGCGCTAAAGCGCTCCTGGCGGGAGATCATCACCCGTAACCGGTCGATATAGCGGTTAAAGGCCACGATCAGCAGACGGGTTTCCGACCACGGCAGCAGCTCCGGCAGCGGCGTCAGCAGGCCGGGTTCGCGCCGCACCATGAGCGCCGAAAGCCGGCGCATCGGCCGCAGCACGCGGCGCAGCAGCCAGCCGGTGAGCACCAGCGTCAACAGCACTAATAGCCCCTGCGAGATCCATGATGAAAACAGCAGCTGTCCCGCCAGCCAGCGCCGCGACTGCAGCGTTTCGGCGATGTAGATTTCCGCCATGCCGACAACGCCGCCTTCGTTAACCGGCTGCAGCAGGCGCGCCACGCGGATGGCCTGACCGCGATATTCAGTATGATAAAACCACGCCAGCGCCGGATAGAGCTCGGTACGAGAGGTCGATGGCGGCATCGACGGCAGGTCGTCAAAACCGGAAATCACCCGCTTCTCGGGATCGAGTACCTTATAGTACAGCCGATCGTTCATATTCAGCTCGAAGCTGTCCAGCACCACCCAGGGGACATTCACCTCCAGCCTACCGCGGCGAACCACCAGGCGTTCCGCCACCGTGCGGGCGGATGAAAGCAGCGTGCGATCGTAAGCCTGGGTCGCCGCCTGCAGAGCGCTGACGTAGCTATTGAACGCCGACAGCCCCCATAGCAAAACCAGCGGCAGGCCGAGAAACAGCAACAGTTGAGCGAATAACGACTGCGGTTTACCCCACCTCATGAGCGAGCTCCAGCACGTAGCCCAGGCCGCGCAGGGTCACGATACGCACGTTGCTCTCCTGAAGTTTCTTACGCAGACGATGGATATACAGCTCGATGCTTTCCGGGCTGACGTCATCGTTCAGGCTGAAAACCTGTTCAAACAGCTGCTGGCGCGACACCGGCCGCGTACGGCGAAACATCAGCACCGTCAGCAGCGCCTGCTCGCGCGGCGTCAACGACAGCGTTTGTCCGCAGAGTAAAAAATAGCCTTCATCGCGATATTCCAGCGCGCCGATCTGCTGAACCTCATGCACCTGGCCTTCGCTACGCCGCAGCAGCGCGCGCAGCCTGGCATCCAGCTCTTCAAGCTCAAAAGGTTTCGGCAAATAGTCATCGGCGCCGACGTTCAGCCCTTTAACCCGATCCGCCACCGCGCTGCGGGCGGTGAGTAGCAAGACGGGAAGGGTCTGCCCGCGCTTTCGCAGGCGCTGCACCACTTCCAGACCGTCGAGTCCCGGCATGCCAATATCCAGCACCGCCAGCGCATATTTTTCGCTTTGCAGCAGATGATCGGCCGCGCGACCATCAAATACGCAATCCACGGCAAACCCGCCCTGCACCAGCGCTTTCTCCAGCCAGTGAGCCAGCTCACGGTTATCTTCTGCCAGTAAGAGACGCATATCACATCCTGAAAAGTTGCTGCCGCATTGAAAGGGAAATGAAAGGTAATTGTTTTAACAATCACGCAACCGAATAGCCACATGCCGGTTCACATAATTAAAAAAACGTCTCCTGTATCTGACTGAGGAAGCTTATGAATATGCCATTCCTGCGCCGTGCTGGCGCCATTGCATTATGCCTTTTAACCGCCTCTGCCCTGGCCGCCGAGGCGCCTTCCCGTACCGAATGTATCGCGCCCGCCAAGCCCGGCGGCGGCTTCGACCTCACCTGCAAGCTGATCCAGGTCAGCCTGATGGAAACCGGCGCCATCGAAAAACCGATGCGCGTCACCTACATGCCCGGCGGCGTAGGCGCTGTGGCCTACAACGCGATCGTCGCCCAGCGCCCCGGCGAACCCGGTACCGTGGTCGCGTTCTCCGGCGGCTCGCTGCTCAACCTGGCGCAGGGCAAGTTTGGCCGCTACGGCGTGGATGATGTGCGCTGGCTGGCCAGCGTCGGCACCGATTACGGCATGATCGCCGTCCGCACCGACTCGCCGTGGAAAGACCTGCCGTCGTTTATGGCGGCGATGGAAAAAAATCCCGCCAGTATCGTCATCGGCGCCGGCGCCTCCATTGGTAGCCAGGACTGGATGAAAGCGGCGCTGCTGGCGCAAAAAGCCAACGTCGATCCGCACAAAATGCGCTACGTGGCGTTTGAGGGCGGCGGCGAACCGGTCACCGCGCTGCTGGGCAATCACGTGCAGGCGGTCTCCGGCGATCTCAGCGAAATGGTGCCTTATCTCCAGGGCAATAAAATCCGCGTGCTGGCGGTGTTCGCTAACGAAAGGCTGCCGGGTGCCCTCGCCGATGTGCCGACCGCCAAAGAGCAGGGCTATGACCTGGTCTGGCCGATTATTCGCGGCTTCTTCGTGGGGCCGAAAGTCAGCGACGCCGACTATCAGTGGTGGGTGGATGAGTTCACGAAATTGCAGCAGACCGACGCGTTCAAAAAGCAGCGCGAGCTGCGCGGCCTGTTCGAATTCAATATGAACGGTAAGGAACTGGACGCCTACGTTAAACAACAGGTGGAAGCGTATCGCCTGCAGGCGAAATCCTTTGGCCTGGCCAAATAATTTACGGAGGTTGCGATGAGCGATCGTATTTTTGCCGGAGTGTGGCTGCTGCTCTGCGCGGGTGGAATGTTTATCGCCTGGCAAATTCACAGCGAATACGCCTATGAACCCGTCGGCCCACGCCCTTTCCCGGTCGGCATTATCGGCCTGATGCTGGCGTGCTCTGTCTTGCTGCTTCTGCGTCGGCCCGACGCCATCACGTGGCCCGGGCGCCGGGTTTTACAACGTCTATTAACCATGGTGGTTGCGCTGGGGATCTATGCGTGGGGTTTTGAATGGCTGGGTTTTCCTCTGGCCACCGCGCTGCTGACCGCCGTGTTTGGCCTGCTGTTTGGCGCCACCCTGCCCGCCGCCGGGGTAGCCGGCGTCGCGATGGGCATCGCGCTGTGGTACGTCTTTGACGCCCTGCTTGATGTCACCCTGCCGCTCGGCGTTTGGTTGAGTTAACGGAGAAGGTTATGGATATCTGGATTTATTTATCGCAGGGCTTCGCCGTTGCCATGACGCCGGGCAACCTGACCATCGCGCTAATTGGCTGCTTTGTTGGCACTATCGTCGGTCTCCTGCCGGGTCTGGGCCCGATTAACGGTGTCGCGATCTTACTGCCGCTGGCCTTTGCTCTGCACCTGCCCGCGGAATCAGCGCTAATCCTGCTGGCTACGGTCTATATTGGTTGTGAATACGGCGGGCGCATTTCGTCTATCCTGCTTAACGTACCCGGTGATGCCGCCGCCATTATGACCGCTCTCGACGGTTATCCGATGGCGCAGCAGGGGCGCGGCGGCGTAGCGCTGTCGATCTCTGCCGTGAGCTCCTTTGTTGGTTCAACGATCGCTATCGGCGGGATCATCCTGTTCGCCCCGGTGCTGGCGCAGTGGTCGCTGGCGTTCGGCCCGGCGGAATATTTCGCCCTGATGATTTTTGCCATCGCCTGCCTTGGCAGCATGATGGCGGAAAATCCGCTGAAGTCATTTCTCGCCGCGTTAATCGGTTTGGGGCTGGCGACGGTGGGCGTTGATGCCAATACCGGCGTGTACCGCTTCACGTTCGACAGCGTTCATCTTTCCGACGGCGTGCAGTTTATCGTGGTGGTGATTGGGCTCTTTTCGGTTTCGGAGATTTTGCTGATGCTGGAGAGCACCAGCGGCGGGCAGAAGCTGGTACGGAAAACCGGACGCATGCTGTTTAACGCCAAAGAGGCGGGCCAGTGCGTGGGCGCGACCCTGCGCTCATCGGTGGTGGGTTTCTTTGTCGGCATTCTGCCGGGCGCAGGGGCGACCATTGCCAGCGCCATCACCTATATGACCGAGAAAAAGCTCAGCGGCAATAGCGCTACCTTCGGCAAGGGCGATATTCGCGGCGTCGCGGCGCCGGAAGCGGCGAACAACGCCTCCGCCTGCGGCTCGTTTATTCCGATGCTCACGCTCGGCGTTCCCGGCTCCGGGACCACCGCGGTGATGATGGGCGCCCTGACCCTCTACAACATCACGCCGGGACCGGCGATGTTTACCGAACAGCCGGATATCGTCTGGGGGTTAATTGCCGCGCTGCTCATCGCCAACGTGATGCTGCTGATTATGAACATTCCGCTGATCGGCCTGTTCACCCGCATGCTGACGATTCCGCTATGGTTTCTGGCCCCGGCCATCGCCGCCGTGTCCGCGGTCGGCGTCTACGCGGTGCACAGCACCACCTTCGACCTGCTGTTGATGGTTGGGCTGGGCGTGCTGGGCTACATTATGCGTAAAATGCACTTCCCGATGTCGCCGCTGATCTTAGGGTTTGTGCTGGGAGAGATGCTGGAGCAGAACCTGCGCCGCGCGCTGTCCATCAGCAACGGCAACGTGGCGATTCTGTGGCAAAGCGGCGTAACGAAAACGCTTCTGTTTCTGGCCATCGCGGTGATTGTTGTCCCTCCGCTGCTGCGGTACTGGCGGAAGCGCCAGCTTAATACGCAGGGCGACCTGCCCTCTTCCTGATGCTCAACGTCATTGGCGGTCGCTCAGCGCCGCCAATGACGCTATACGTTGAATTTCCACCACATCTGCCTGATAGTTATCGTTTTAACTTTCTGGTGATCCGTTATGACCGTCGCCGCATCCCGTTCGGGGTTAACATTCGCCGCGTTGGCGCTGGCCCTGATGCTTGTTTACACCGGTATCAGCGCAGGGGATAAGCTCACCTGGCTGATGGAAGTGACGCCGGTGATTATCATCGTTCCGCTTTTGCTGGCCACGCGCTCGCGCTATCCGCTGACGCCGCTGCTTTACACGCTGATTTTCTTCCATGCCATCATTTTGATGGTCGGCGGTATGTACACCTACGCGAAAGTGCCCATCGGCTTTGACGTACAGGCGTGGCTGGGACTGAGCCGTAACCCCTATGACAAGCTGGGGCACTTTTTCCAGGGGCTGGTGCCGGCGCTGGCGGCGCGGGAGATTCTGCTGCGCGGCGGCTACGTTCACGGGCGTAAAATGCTCGGTTTCGTGGTCTGCTGTATTGCGCTGGCGATTAGCGCCGTCTATGAACTGATCGAATGGTGGGCGGCGCTGGCGCTGGGACAGGGCGCGGATGAGTTTCTCGGCACCCAGGGCGATCCCTGGGATACCCAGTCGGATATGTTTTGCGCCCTGCTCGGCGCGCTGACCACCGTTTTAGCGCTGGGCCGCTGGCATACGAAGCAGCTACTGAACGTCCAGCGCGTCTGAGTCGGGCATCGCCTGCTGGTTGACCCAGTCACGTAGCGCCCGGCGGGAAATTTTAATTCCGCCGGTTTTCAGCGATTCAGGCAGCCGCAGCCAGCGCACCGGCTGCTGAAAGCGCGCCAGCTTATCGGCGCACCAGCCCGCCAGCGCGGACGGGTCGTCATGCTCGCCGCACTCCACCACCGCCACCGGCCGCTGGCCAAACTCCGCATCATCCTGCGGCACGATGAAAACTTGCGTAATCCACGGATGAGCGCCAATCACCCGCTCCACTTCTTCCGGCTGAATACCTTCTCCGCCGCTAAAAAAGAGGTTGTCCACTCGTCCGAGGATAGTCAGCCTGCCGTGCTCCAGCCGGCCCCGATCGCGAGTGGCGAACCAGCCGTCGGCATTAGCGAGGGGGACCATTTGCCCATCGCGCCAGTAGCCTGCGGCGATACTGTCCGACCGCAGCCACACTTCGCCATCGACAATCCGCACTTCGCGCCCCGGCAGCGGCTGCCCGACATCCGCCAGGCCGTCCGCCTCCTTGGCGCATACCGTGGAGGCAAACTCGGTGAGCCCGTAGCCGCACCAGCAGCGGATACCGCGCTTACCGGCCTGCTCGGTTAGCGCCACCGGGATCGCCGCGCCGCCGAGCAGAACCGCTTTCAACGACACCTCGGCGTCGCCGCTGAGCAGGCGCCAGAGCTGGGTCGGCACCAGAGAGGCATGGGTACAGCCGCGTAACGCCTGTTCCAGCGGCTGCTTGTCGCGTACCGTCAGGCCTGCGCCAGCTAACAGCCAGCGCCAGAGAATCCCCTGGCCGGAAACGTGAAACAGCGGCAGCGACAGCAGCCAGTCGTCCTGCGGCGCAAAGGGTATCATCGCCAGCACGCCTTCAGCGCTGGCAAGATGGGCGCGAAAAGCGTGCACCGCCGCTTTCGGTAGTCCCGTCGACCCCGAGGTTAGCGTCATGGACGCGATACGATCTTCTCGCCAGGCGACCGCGTGCACGCCGTCGCCGGCGCACAACGCTAATGAATTAAGCGCCACCGGAAGGTCGCCGCCGTTTAGCACCAGCGCGTGGCGCAGTCCCAGAGACGGCAGCAGTTCCGCCAACAGAGGAGCAGGCAGCTGCGGATTCAGCGGCAGGACGCGCGCGCCACACTGCAGGAGGGCCAGCCACGCCAGCAGAGCATCGGGCTGGTTGTAAGCGCGAAGCAGCACGCCATCGCCGTCGCGAACGCCCTGGGCGTGGAATTCCACCGCCAGCGCATCAATTTGCGCGCACAGTTCCCGCCAGCTTAGCCGCCTCTCGTTCAGGCGCAGCGCCTGAGCCTCTTCCCGCAGCCGCCGCCAGTGGCGCCAGGGCCAGTCGCTAAAGGTCACAGCAGCGGCTCCAGCTCATCAACGTTCAGACACGGCAGCTCGCTTTCCGGCCAAGGGCGCACCAGCTGGGCACGCATCAGGCTCAGCGTGTCCAGACCGGGGATCGTGTCCGGGGTCAGCCAGGCGGCGATTCGCGCCAGCTGCGTCAGGCCAAGGCTCGACTCAATGGCTGAACTGATGACCGCCGTCAGCCCCAGGGCATGCGCCTGCGCCACCTGCTGCCGCACTTTTTGCAGACTGCCGGTCAACGTCGGTTTAATCACCACCGCCCGCAGCCCCGGCTCGGCGGCAAAGGTAAAGTCCGCCTCGCGCAGGCTCTCATCCCAGGCGATAGCGATACCCGTTTGTTGGGCAAAAGCGCGCGAATCATCGCGGTTTTTACAGGGTTCTTCGAGAAAGGCGATGCGGCTGCGATAGTGCGGATCCACGTATTTGGCAAACTGCTGCGCTTTCAGCGGCGTCCAGGCGCGGTTAGCGTCGAGGCGTAGCGTCAGATCGGGAATCGCCTCCAGCAGCAGGTTGACCACCATGCCGTCGCGCACCGCCTCATACAGGCCGACTTTGACCTTAGCGACTTTTTCGCCGGGCATCAGCGAAAGCCTGGCGAACAGCTCGTCCGGATCGCCGGCGCAGAGCGGCGCCGCGCGATAGTCCGCCGCCTGCGGCAGCTCGCCGCACAGTTCCGCCAGTGCGCAGCTCGCCCCGAAAGCCGCCGACGGCGGCGTTGGCAACGCGCCCTCTTCGCCATCGCGCCAGGCGCTCGCCCACGCCAGCAGCGCAGCCTGCGCCTCATCCAGCGTTTCCAGGCTGAATCCGGGCAGGGGAGATATTTCCCCCCAGCCTTCGCGCTCGCCGTCGCGCAGGCGCAGAAGCAAACCATCGCGGGTTTTTAACCGCCGTTCACGCAGCACCACTCCCGCGTCCATCGGTAGCTGCCAGCGGTAGACCTGCGCCTGCCGCATTACGGATTCCGTTTAAATTTGCTGAAGTCCGGCTGGCGCTTCTGATTGAAAGCGTTGCGCCCTTCCTGACCCTCTTCGGTCATGTAAAACAGCATGGTGGCGTTACCCGCCAGCTCCTGCAGTCCCGCCTGGCCGTCGCAGTCGGCGTTCAGCGCCGCCTTCAGGCAGCGCAGCGCCATCGGGCTGTTCTGCAGCATTTCCCGGCACCAGCGCACGGTCTCTTTTTCCAGGTCCGCCAGCGGCACCACGGTATTCACCAGCCCCATATCCAGCGCCTGCTGCGCGTCGTACTGCCGGCACAGGAACCAGATCTCACGGGCTTTTTTCTGCCCGACGATGCGCGCCATATAGGAGGCGCCCCAGCCGCCGTCGAAAGAGCCGACTTTCGGGCCGGTCTGGCCGAAGATGGCATTTTCCGCCGCGATAGTCAGATCGCACATCATATGCAGGACGTGGCCGCCGCCGATGGAGTACCCCGCCACCATCGCCACCACCGGTTTCGGGCAGGTGCGGATCTGGCGCTGAAAATCGAGAACGTTGAGGTGATGAACGCCGGAATCATCCTGGTAGCCGCCGTAGTCGCCGCGGACTTTCTGATCGCCGCCGGCGCAAAACGCTTTATCGCCTTCACCGGTCAGAACGATGACGCCAATATTGTCGTCATAGCGGGCATCCGCCAGCGCCTGAATCATCTCTTTGACGGTCAGCGGGCGGAAAGCGTTGCGTACCTGCGGGCGGTTGATAGTAATTTTGGCAATCCCGTCCGCCGATTTTTGGTAACGAATGTCGGTGTAGCCTTCGGAGCAGTCCTGCCATTCAATCGGGGCGTAAAGCATGGCTTCATCAAGAGAGATCATAAAGTGTCCTTCGGTTAACTCGCTAAAAACTGCGCCAGACAAGCCACGACAGCGTCGGGGTTTTCCCGATGCGCGTTGTGTCCGGCATGATTAATCACGTGCGCGGTGGCGGAGAGTTCATCGGCGATGACGCGAAACTTGCCGTCGCGTTCGCCGCAAAGATAATGAAAAGGGAAATCGCGCGCCCGTAACGACGCGCGCAGATCGGGTTGTTCCGCCAGCGAGCTGGCCTGCAGCATCGCCGCCAACGCTCCGCCGTTATTGCGGCTGCGTAGCGCAACCAGCGCCGCCCGCTGCGCTGCGTCCAGGGAAGCGAAGACCGGCTGCTGATACCAGTCGGCAAAGACCTGGGTCAGCGGCTCGCGGCGAAAGCGTTCAGCCCAGGCGGCATCGCTGCGCCGGCGCAGCCTACGCTGGTTATCATCCCCCAGGCCCGGATGCCCCCCCTCGACGACCAGCCCGCAGAGCCCTTCGCGCGGCTGGCTGACATAGAACATCGCCACCCGTCCGCCGAGGGAGTATCCCACCAGCCAGTACTTAAGTATGTTGTAACTATTAAGCGTATTCTTAATCAACTCGCTGACATCGGCAAAATGATTTACGGCGATATGCGCCGATCCGCCGTGGCCAGGCAGGTCAATATAGAGACGCGGATACGCGCCAAACGCCTGCCCCACCGTGCGCCACTCATGACTATCCCCGGCAAAACCGTGCAAAAAGACCAGCCAGGGATAGCCCGGCAGGCCGCTTTCAGCCACCGCGTGCAGCGTCATAGCTGACTCACCTGCGCCAGCAGCTGCTGAAGCGTTTGCGTACCGTCGGTTTCATTAACCGCCAGTTCAATCAACGTCGCGCCGGGTCCTCGCCAGGCAACGTCCAGCGCCTGCTCCAGCTCATTCCAGTCCGCAGGGCGATGGTAAGTCAGATTGAACATCGCCGCCGCGTGCGCGAAATGGATATTCTGCGGCATCAGATAGAACTGGCTGCGCTGCTCCTGCGGCGTGGGCAGCAGAGAAAAAATCTGCCCGCCGTTATTGTTGACGACAATCAGCACCAGCGGCGCGGAGGCCTGACGCAGCAGGGCCAGCGAGTTGAGATCGTAAAGCGCAGAAAGATCGCCGACGATAGCCAGCGTCGGACGCGCGCTGGCGCGCTGCACCCCGGCCGCCGTCGCCAGCAGGCCGTCTATTCCGCTGGCCCCGCGATTGCTGTAGACCGGGTAACCTGCCGGTAGCTGCGACAGCGCGTCAATTAAGCGCACCACCAGGCTGTTGCCGACAAACAGCTGCCCCTGTTCCGGCAGATAGCGCCGGATTCGCTGCGCCAGCTGGGCTTCGCCGAAATCCTCGCTGCTGGCGACCGCCGCCTGCCATGCCTGGCGCGAAAGCTCGGGAATGACGGTGGGCCACGGCTGTCGTTTTTCCGCCGGATGCTGTTCAAGCCAGCGGTCGATGGCGCACACCAGCCGGCGACCGCGATGCTGGGCGGGATCCAGTCGCCCCGGCAGATTGTCCACCAGCCAGTACTCTTCGGGTTCACAGGTGGCCTGCCACTGCAAAACGCGTTTGCTGGTCAGGCTGCTGCCCAGTTGAACAACGATTTGCGCCTGCGCCAGTTCGCTGACCGCCTTGCCGTTGCCCAGCCACAGGTCGGCGCAGGGGAGCGGCTGCCCGGTTTGCGAGAGCACATCGCCAATCAGCGGCCAGCCGAGGGTTTTCGCCCACTCGGCCACCTTGACGCCCTCTTCCGCGCTCATCCGTCCGGCGACCACCACGCCGCGTTTCTGCCGCCAGAAAAACCAGTCGCGCTGCTTTTCACTTTCCAGATGCAGAGAGTGACGCAGCCAGGGCTTGTCGCTCTGCCACCAATCACCGAGCTGCTGCTGCCACTCGGCGCCGGTGTCGTCCATATCGCCATACAGCGGTTCGGCAAACGGACAGTTAATATGAACGCCGCCGCAGTGTAGCGCGCCGAGCGCCTGGTCGAGGGTCGAGACCAGCCAGCGGGCGGAGATATCCTGCGACGGACGCGGCAGGGATAGCGTCTGCGACGGGTGCGAAGCAAACATGCCCGGCTGGCGAATCGCCTGATTCGCGCCGCAGTCAATCAGCTCCGGCGGCCGGTCGGCGGTCAGTAAAATGAGTTTTTCACCGGTCAGCCCGGCTTCAATCAGCGCCGGATAGAGGTTAGCCGTCGCGGTACCGGAGGTCACAATCACCGCCACCGGCTGACCGCTGGCTTTCGCCAGCCCTAACGCCAGATGGCCGAGGCCGCGTTCATCAAAGTGGGTATGGTGAATAAATGCGCGGTTTTCCGCCGCCGCCAGGGTTAAAGGTGTCGAGCGCGATCCGGGCGCAATGCAGATATGCTGCACGCCGTGGCGCGTCAATGCTTCAAGGATCACCGCCGCCCAGCGTCGGTTAAATGCGCTTACAGACATGAATTTGTCCAGTATCAAATATTGAGGCTAAGTATAGATAAAGCAAACTGTTGCCGTTTTGATATGCATCGTTTTCTCTATACTTCTGACAGCAATAACGAACGCAATCCCGCGGCTTTATTTTCAATTTCCTGCCACTCCTGCTCCGGGTCGGAACCGCTGACGATCCCCGCACCGGCGTAGAGTCTGAGCGTACGCTGTTCGATTTTCGCCGAACGCAGAGAAACGCAAAATTCGCTTTGCGCCAGCGACAGATAGCCGGCGGAGCCTGCATACCAGCCGCGGGTAAAAAGCTCATTACGGGTGATAAAATCCAGCGCAACCCGGCGCGGTAAACCAGCAACCGCCGCCGTGGGCTGGAGCTGATGAAGGCAGCGGGCATCGTCAGGCTTCTCCAGCTCGGCCCAAATACAGCGCCGGAGATGCTGTACTTTCCGCAAACGGACAATCTGCGGCGGCAGGACTTCCAGCGCGCGGGTCTCCCCTTGCATCCGCTGACAGATATCCTCCACCACCAGCATATTTTCGCGCTGGTTCTTATCGTCGGCCATCAGCCAGTTACCCAAACGCTGCGCCTGGCGATCGTCCGCATGGCTGGCAACGGTTCCCGCCAGCGCTTCGGTACGCAGCAGCGCCCCGCGACGCCGCCACAGCCGTTCCGGCGTAGACCCCATAAAGGCCTCTTGCGCGTTAAAGACCATCATGAAGTGGAAGCAGTTAAGGTTGCTGCGGCGGCTGGCCGCCATAATCGCTCCGGCGTTTAACGGAGCGGCGAAGTGCAAATCGGTGGCGCGAGCCAGCACCACTTTATCCATCTCCCCCGCCGCTATCGCCTGCGTCGCCTGCGCAATCAGCTCTCTCCACTGCGGATAAGCCGGGAAATGCTGTTCGCTCAGCAGAGAGGGCATCGCGGTAGCCTGCGCCTGTTTCGCCACCAGCGAATCGAGAAATTCACGTGCCGCACGGGCATCGTCACGGAGCGAGGTCTCGCTATATAACACCAGGCGTAGCGTGGCGCTGCCGCCCAGCCGACGCCACTCCAGCCTCGGCAAGATCAACAGACCCTGCTGAGGATGAAAGGCGTTAAGGCCGCAAATTCGCAGATCTTCACGCCCCTGCTGGCGCAAAAAAGCGTGCGCCTGCTCAAGGGAAGCAAAGATTTGCACCGCCCCCAGCGCGGCCAGCTCTTCATCGCCGCTGCGCTGCTGCCAGTAGAACTGCGGCCACTGCGGCTGATGCGTGCACCACAGAAGGGGATCAAATGCGTCATTCAGCGCGAAGGGGACATCGAAAATTCGCGTGCCGGGCGATGGCGGGAACGCTTCATCCAGGCAGCGATACAGGCTTTCCAGCGCGGTGGATACAGACAGCACGCAAACCTCCACGGAGTAAAAACCCCACATTATACGGGGTACTACTGAGGAATAGCAGTACCCACGATGAGGGAGCGGTTTTTAATTAGCGCGGCGGTTAGTGGGTGGCGATTTCGAACGCCATGCCGATATGGTCGATGCCGTCCTCGTCGTAAACCTCAGTCACCGGCACAAAACCGAAGCTGGCGTAGAATTTTTGCAGGTGCGCCTGGGCGCCAAGATAGATAGCCTTTTGCGGCCAGTGTTGCCGGCAGCTGGCCAGCGCCTGTTCCATCAGCTGATAGCCCAGCTTCTCACCGCGCACCGCCTGGCTGACAATCACCCGGCCAATCACCACCGGTTCAAACTCATCATCACTCTTGAGAATGCGCGCGTAGGCTACCAGCTCATCGCCGCGCCAGCCGAGAAGATGGCGATTCTCCCCCACCAGATCGTCGCCGTCGACGTCCTGATAGGCGCAGGTTTGTTCGACAACGAACACCGCACAGCGTAATTTCAGCACGGCATAGAGCTGTGGGACGGTCAGTTCACCGTGGTGAAGATCCTGCCATGTAATCATCTGCGCTTCCTTAATTAATTTTAACCCTAAATAATTCAAGTGGCATGAAGGCGGCCAGCGAGCGAATCCCCTGGAGCTTACATGAGTAAGTGACTGGGGTGAACGAGTGCAGCCAACACACATGCAACTTGAAGTATGACGGGTATACTTTGTTTTTTGACTCACGCCCTAAGGACACTGGACGATGGAATTACTCTTTTTGGGGACATCCGCTGGCGTGCCTACCCGTACGCGTAATATGACGTCGATAGTGCTAAATTTGCAACAGCCAACAATGGCTGAGATGTGGCTGTTCGACTGCGGGGAGGGAACTCAGCATCAGTTTCTGCGCACCCCTTATCATCCCGGCAAGCTGAATAAGATTTTTATTACGCATTTACATGGCGATCATCTCTTCGGTCTCCCCGGCCTGCTGTGCAGCCGCTCGATGCAGGGTAATTCTCTGCCGCTGACGCTGTACGGACCGAAAGGACTTAAAGCGTTCGTGGAAACCGCGCTGCGCCTCAGCGGTTCCTGGACCGATTACCCGCTGACGATTATCGAAGTCGGGCCGGGGCTGGTGCTCGATGAAGCCGGCTTCCGGGTCACCGCCTGGCCGCTCAACCACCCGGTCGAATGCTACGGCTATCGTATCGAACAGCATGATAAGCCGGGCACCCTTGACGCCGCGCAGCTTATCGCCGAAGGCGTGCCTCCCGGTCCGTTATTTCAGCGCTTAAAACAGGGATTAACGGTTGAGCTGGAAGATGGACGGCGGATTGACGGCAGCCGCTACCTCGGCCCGGCAACGCCGGGTAAGAAGCTGGCTATTTTCGGCGATACCGCCCCCTGCGAGGCGGCGCGGGAACTGGCCTGCGGCGTGGATGTCATGGTTCACGAGGTGACGCTCGAACAGGCGATGGCGGAAAAAGCGAACAGCCGCGGGCATTCAACCAGCCAGCAAACGGCGTCGCTGGCGCACGACGCGGGCGTCGGCACGCTTATCGCCACCCACTTTAGCTCTCGCTATGACGCTGAAGGCTGCCAGCGTCTGCTGGCAGAGTGCAGAGAGATATTTCCGTCTACCGTGCTGGCGGAAGATTTCATGGCGTATAGCGTAGAATAAAAAAGCGGCGTACCGCGGCAGAGAGACGCCGCGAATACGCCAGCCATTACTCTTCAGCATAGCTGTTATAACGCAGAATAGATTTTAAATTGCGATAGCCCAGATAATCCTGGATCGAGTCGTCATCAATTCCTTTTTTTCCCAGCTCATAGCCGCACGCGTGGCGCAGCATCCTGGGATGAATATTCTGCTTCAGCTTCGCCAGCTCGCAGCACTCGCGAATAATTTGATAAAAACGCTGGCGCGTCATCTGATTGCCCCGGGAAGAGATAAACAGCAAATCATTATGAGCCGGGTAACACTCTCTGGCCAGCAGCCAGCGCTGTAATGAGATAATCTCTTTGGGTTGTAAGGGATGATACCCAGAGATACCGTGACGCGCCCGGCGAATATAAACCCGTTTTCGCGACAGGTCGACATCCCGCAAGGTCAAGGCGGTAATTTCGTTAATCCGACAACCGTGCAAAAAACACATCTGGATCATGCAGCTATTTCTTTCCGGGTGCGCACAATAATGTGCAGCAAGTACCAGACGCTCAACGTCCTTGACGCTAAGATATTCCGTATCTACCAGCATACGTTATTCCTTTTCATCCATTTGACAATAAAATTACTGATAGGTAAATGTCAGCTGTACAATAGACTCAAATTTACCCACCGTTGCTCCACCCCGGGTTGAATATAAACGGGCAGCCAGCGGGAATACGCCTTTCCCGGTACTGCCGTCGATAGCAATACTCATCTGGTCCTGATTTTTATAGAGAGTAGAGTGATCGCTACTGGTGATTTGCAGTGCGATATTCTGCGCCGCATCGCTGGCGGCCATATTGGCGAAATGTCTGGCATCATCAACGTCGATAACGCCGTCAAATTTCACCGTTGCTTTTGTTGTCCCCGCCGGGCAATTTTCGACATTCAGGTAAAAGGATTTCCACTCTGAAGCGTTGCCGGGCGTTTGAAAGTCAATATTCAGGAGTGGGCCAAAATTTACCTCTTGATACTTCGTGTCGGTACTGACGTCACAGGGGAGATAATAAATATTACCTTTAATATTCAAAGGGATCCCACCCGAGGATGAAAAAACAGGCAGCAATAGTGCCAGCCATAGCGCCTTTTTCATTATCTACTCCTGCTATTCAATTTCTGCCTGAATGGTTGCCGTAGCGGTAAAGCCTCCGCCGCTGGGTAAATTCCCGGTGGTATTAATCGGATAAATTTTCATAGTGGTGTCCCCGGTCTGACTCGGGTAATTAAAATTGACCGGCAGCAGACCTGAAATGACCGGTATTTTGACGCCGGTAATATTTTCAATACGCACCGCAATGTCGCGATTGGTGGTCGCCAGCGCAGTGCTATCGTTAGTATCCGCCATCCCCTGGAACGACAGCGCGATTTTTACCCCGGCGGAAATATTGGTACAGGCCACCGTCATATTAACAACATGCGGAACGAAGTCCTTCGGCATCTGGCCCGCGGTTTTAAAATGGTTGGCGGCAATATCCTCAAAATCAATATTAATCGCTTTACCGGTATTAATCTCACAGGACTGTGGAACCGTTACCGACCCGCTCATTGAAATTTGCGTCAGGGGGATACCGCTGTAGCTGCCGGTTTTTCGCGTCCCGTAGACACTCAGGATAACTGTCGGAGGGATCGTCACCTGGCCTACAAAAGGCCGGGTAAAATAAAGCGAAATATATCCCAGTGACCCTGTATCAAAAATGGCGCCGCCGGGATTACAGGCAAAACCTTGATTATTCTGATTACTCTTATCCTCAATCGGCGTAGGAATATATTTATTAACACCCCCGGCAATAAATAACTCGGTGGCAATTTCCAGGTATTTATTTAGCTGGTAATAATTTAATCCATTGCGGCTTTGCGTCGCGGTAAGGCCTGGCACCGTGGCTTTAAAATACGTCACCCCGCTGGCGCTATCACAATCACACTTTGCCTTGTAGGTTCCCCCGGTACTCCAGCGGTACAAACGGGGAAACTCCATTCCGGCCTGATTTTGTGAGGGATTAGTAAAGCTTTCAATAAATGAAAAGCTATCCTGAAAAGGCGCCCCGCCATTACCGGTATTCTGACACCACCCGGTTGCCGCCATCGCCTGCGGCGCGATCGCCAGCACCGCCAGGCCCGCTAATATTCCCCATGAAAATCGTTTCATTGTCTCTGCATCCTTTCGATTATCGGCATTGCGCCTGGGCCACAATAATGCCGGTAAGTTCTTTTGCTGACGGCAGCGCATAGTGGATCTGGCAGCGTTCTTGCGCCCCGGAGCCCCACTTCACGTTGAGTACGCCGTTAGATTCCAGTCCGGTCAGGTAGACCTGCCCGCCATCGCCAACGATAAACGCCTGCTCAGAGGATGCCGCCCCGGGGACGCTGACCATGGCTCCGAAAGGCAGGGGTTGCCCGTTCTCCTGGCGTACCGTCATCAGTACCCGGTTACCCACGCTGGTGGCATAATTTGCGCGAACCACCGCCCCACGGGTTGGTACGACCGTCTGCGTCGCCAACTCAAGGTCGACATCGTCCGGCATCGTCGTGGTATCGAGCGTCAGGATATTCTTACGATACGGCGAGGCGTAAGGCACGACGGTATACCCTCTCCAGTCGGTTCTGACCCCTGTCTGGCTATTCACGCCGACGCCGGCGGCGCCGGGCGCCCTGATGAGAGCGACGGTTTCGCCGAAAGGCTGCCCCAGCGTCAGGCCGTTTTCATGTACCAGCGCTCCGCCGCGCAGGGAGTAGTTCAGCCGATGGCTGTATTTATCATGGCTGTAGCCGCCGGTAAGTTCAGCATAGGTTGCACGCCAGTCCGCATTGACGCTGCCGCTCTCCCCTCTTCCCTGGCTGGTGTAGCCTTCCTGCACGCTCCAGCTCAGGTTATTACGCTCCAGCAAGGTGCCGGAGAGGCCCAGATTGTTGCTGGTGGCGCCATTTTTGCTGCTGTTCAGGGAGTAGTTGGCATAAACCGGCTTCGGTAGCCATTCCCCCAAAGGTACGCTGATGCTCAGGGCAAAGAGGTGATCTTCGTCATTACGTTTACCGGTGTTCTGGTCGGTAGTATTGCGGTTATAGCTGTAGTTCATGCTATAGCTGATACCGCGCCAGCTGTTGTTGTATCCGACGCCCACTGACTCCATAGTGCGGCCGGTATTCCAGTAGTCCTCGCGAATATAGCTCAGCGACAGCGATCCCATTTCTTCGCCAAGGCTCTGGCTGATCGTCACCTCCCCCCGATTGCGCCGCCGTTCAATAGAAGGCGTGTAGTTGTCATCCCGATAGGTATCCAGCACTTCCTGCATATCCCAGTAACCGCTGGTCGCATAGCGATAGCCTGCCAGGCTTACGTTAGTTCCCAGGCCCGGGAGGTCTTTACTGTAACGGAGACGTACCGACTGCCCGCTCTCTTTATCTTTATCCTGTCGGGTCGACCAGGCCTGGATGATATCGGTCGATACGGCGCCCAGTTCACCGAGGTTTTTCCCCATTCCCAGCGCCACCGACTGGTACTTACTGCTAAACTGGCCGCCGCCGTACAGGGTTAACCCCCAGGGCAAGCCGTAGATTGCCGTCGCCTGCGTGAGGGGCGTTTCGTCAATGCTGTTGTCGTAGGCGCGATACACGCCGGAGGTCACGCTATATTTCAGACGCCCTTCGCGCTGCAGGACAGGGAGCGAAGCGTAAGGCACGATCAGGTTCTGCTCGCTGCCGTCCGCCTCTTTGATGGTGACGGCTAAATCACCCGAGCCGCCGGTCGGGTACATATCGGTAATTTCAAAAGCGCCAGGCGCGACGTAGGTCTGGTAAATCTCATAGCCGTTCTGGCGAATAATGACCTGAGCATTAGTGCGCGCAATCCCGCGAACGACGGGCGCGTAGCCGCGCAGGCTTTCCGGCAGCATATCGTCATCGGAAGCCAGCATCGCCCCGCGGAAGGGAACGCCCTCAAAAACGTCGGCGTCCGTGCTGCTATCGCCCAGCGTCATCACCCCCTGTAGCGATTTGATGTTGCGCTGCGCATAGGTATAAACCGTGTCCCAACTATTACTGGACTCTCCCCCGCTGCTGCTGCGCGACCAGGTCGTGTAGTTACGTAAACGCCACGGCCCGACGTTGATACCGGGGCGCAGGTTAACGTATTGGTTATCGCTGTCCGGCGCATCGTTCTGACGTGACCAGTTATTTGCCCCGCTAAAGGAGTAATTCAGCAGGATCGCCGGCACCCCCTCATCCCACTGTTTCGGATCCACCCAGCCGCGGGCGGCGCTGGCTACCGCCGCCTGCGGGAAGCTCAATAGCAGGCGCTGCTGGCTGAAGCGAAAATCGGATTTTGCCTGCGGTATCACGCTGATATCCGCGCAGCCGGGCGTTCTGCGGCCCAGCTCTGGAAATTGGGAGACGCGCACGCCCCATTCGGCCAGATCGTCTACCGTCAGGCAAGGCTGTAATTCCGTTATTCCTGGTCCTTTGCTCTGCTGAAAAACCACATCGCGGGTGTCCATAAAAACGTTATTAAGATAAATATCTACCCGATAGGTCCCCGGCAGCTGTCCGCCAGCCTGCTCGTAAGCGGATAAATCCCTGACGCCCGTATGAGGGCCGTCCATTTCCAACAGGGCCGGGTTAAAAACCTCCCGCGCCAGGACATCTTCACACAGCGGTAGCAGCGCAACGGCCAGAGCGCCGGCTATCCGGTTAAGCCGCCATTTATTATGATTATTTTTCATTTTCCCTGGAACTCCCTGGCCTGAAAGCCTTTACAAATTCGCGTGGTGCAGCGCGCCGGTACCGCCATAATCGTTAATCAGTTTCCACTGCAAAGCGCCCGCGCTGACGCCCGGCAGTTGAAAGCGCGCCGTTTCCCCCGGCCCCACCCAATTGGCCTCTTTAACTTCGGCGCCCCCCACTTTGACCTCGGCGAAATTCATATAAAAGGCGGTGGGATTCATGACCTGTAGCGTATTGCCGCTGCGCGTCCAGCGAAGCTGCTCCGTCACCATCTCCGGCGTTCCCTGAACGGATTTAGGTCGATAAATTAATTTGATGCGCGTTTTGATAGCGATCTGTAGGGTATTGGCGCCGGCTTTAGCCTGCGAAGAAGGAATCGCTTTGATGTTCATCCAGAACATACTTTCTTTATTTTCCGGTAAGCCGCCGCTGTAAATGACCCGCAGTCGGGTTTGCTGCTCGCCCTCAAGGCGAAATAACGGCGGCGTTAACAGAAAAGGGGCTGCGCCCTTATTACTTTCAACCCAGCTTTGAATGAGATAAGGCGTAGCATCATTATTGGTTACGCTCAGTGAGGACTCTTTTTTACCGCCGGGATAAATCAGACGAGTACCGCCGGTCACCACGCCCGCATGCGCCGCAGCACCGACCAACAGCAATCCAGCTATTAGCACTTTCAGGTATTTTTGCATCTCCAGCTCCCTGGAAAAGCGAGCCACATAGGGCTCGCTAACACTGTCATATAGACGGAAAATTAGTTATAGCTGATGGTAAAGTTGGCTGTACCGTCAGCTTTACCCGCAACGATAGTGCTTTCAGTCTGGATATAACGGACGCGGAACGGCAGATCGATATTGCCGGTAGCGGGGATGGTCAGGCTGGCAGAACGCGTATAGAGCGGCAGCGTCGCGTTGCTGCTGGCGTCAACCAGCTGCAGGGCCACGCCTTCGGCAACGTCAGGATCGGTACCCGCTCCGGTCAGCTGCAGTTTATCATTATCACCGTTGACGTTAGCGCCGGAGAACAGTACCGATGCTTTGGTGACGGTAGTCGGGCAGTTTTCCAGTTTAATCGCGAAATTCTGTTCAGCCGCAGTAGACCCCGTACCGCTAAACGCGGTCTTGGCAATCTGCCCCATCTGAACTTCCAGCGGGTTGGACAGGTCGTTCACCACGTCGCAGCCCGCATCGATGATATCGCCGATAAACTTCACCTGACCGTCATCCGCCAGCGCAGCACCAGAGAACGCCGCGCAACCGGCGACAACAGCAGCAAGTAATGTTTTTTTCATGATTTATCCTTTTCAATGCAGTCAATGCATTAACTTATAAGCGCAATACCCTGCGCATCCTTTTATTTACGTTTGATATTAATAACGCAACAAAACATTGACCCATGAAATGGATATAATATTTTGAAGTGGTCATTATGTATCAATATGACCACTTCAATTAATTAGAATATAAATTGCCAGGGAAGGCGTTTTTGATTTCATATTTATCAGGAAAAATCCCAATAAACACGATAAAAAGCTAAAGAATGAGAGGCGGAACAAACCATACATAAAGCCAATTAAAACAATTAAAAAATAAATGACACCTATACTTAATATAACTATATGAAAATAATAGTAAAAAATATTGTTAATCATAAATTGACATTGTTACTACCTGTGGATAGCATAGGAGTCAGTTTGATACAAAATGACTATTTCGTTTACCAAACCTCTCTAAACCTCGCATCATTACTGGCTGTATAGATAACCGTGTGCTGAATATTCCGGTGTCCAAGAAAGTCCTGAATTAATCGCGTATCCACCCCCTTATTAGCCAGCGCGAAACCGCATGCGTGGCGCAGCATATGCGGATGCGCGTTGATTTCCAGCTGGGCGACGAGGCTCAGGTTCTTCATCATCTGGTATATTCTCTGCCGGGATAAAGGCTGGCCATTTCGTGACAGAAAGAGCCAGCCAGAATTATTTCCGGGATAATTATCACGCACGCGCAGCCATTCGTTGAGTACCTTTACCTCTTGTTTATAAATAGGATGAGTGGTTGAAAAGCCGTTCTTCAGTCGACGAATATAAATGACCCCGCTTTGAATATCGATATCAGAGAGCTTCCAGTGACGAATTTCGCTCACTCGACAACCATGATTAAAACACATCCACAGTAAACAGACATCGCGCTCCGGGTTTGCTCCCCGCCTGGCCGCTTCAACCAAACGCTGAACCTCCCCGACAGTCAAATGCTTACGTCTTGTTTTCATTCACTTTCTCCATCTACAAAACACAATAGCGTGCGTAGTAATAATAGTACGGAAAATAAGAGGATGAGTGGAAACGTAAAGTGAGATTAATATGATAAAAAGCATGAATAATACGAAAAAGAGTAAAGAAAGCGCCTGGCGCTTTTGCGTAGATAAAAAAAGGACCGCCGAAGCGATCCTTTTCTCTGGCTAAAGATAGCATTACATCAGCGGCGTAGCCAATTGTACGATGCTGATGAGCGGCTGCGGCCAAACGCCCAGCACCAGCACCAGCAGCGCGGAGATGAGCACCACGATGCCTCCGGCGCTGTACTGCCAGTTAGACGGCGCATCGCGATTCAGTTTCTCCGGCGCGCTCAGATAGAGGCTTACCGCCACGCGCAGGTAGTAGTAGAGGCCAATCGCTGAACCCACCACTACCGCGCCGACCAGCCACCACAGGTGCGCATGCACACCCACCGCCAGCACGTAGAACTTACCGATAAAGCCCAGCGTCATCGGAATACCGGCAAGAGACAGCATCATCACCGTCATTACCGCCGACAGAATCGGACGATGCCAGAACAGGCCACGGTAGGAGTAGAGCGAATCGGCATCCGGGCCGCGGTACGGGCTGGACATCAGGCTCACCACGCCGAACGCGCCGAGGCTGCTGAACAGGTACCCTGCCAGATAAACGCCCACCGCTTCCATCGACATCTCACCGCTCTGCAGAGCAATCAGCGCCACCAGCAGATAGCCAAGATGAGAAATGGAAGAGTAGCCGAGCAGACGTTTAATATTGGTCTGGCTCAGGGCCATCAGGTTCCCGAAGATAATCGAAGCAAAGGCGATCAGGCCCAGCACCACGCGTACCGCCTCGCTGTCGCCCACCGGCATATAGAGGAACAGGCGCATGACCACGCCAAAGATGGCGATTTTACTGGCGGTCGCCAGGAAGGTGGAAACCGGAGCAGGCGCGCCCTGGTATACGTCCGGCGTCCACAGATGGAACGGCACCAGCGACAGCTTAAAGCCGAGACCGACAATCATCAGACCGAGACCAGCCAGCAGCAGCGGCTCGTGCAGCATGCCATCCGTCAGGCTCTTACCGAGCGCCAGGAAGGAGAGGTTACCGGAGTTGGCATACACCAGCGCCATACCGAACAGCAGAAACGAAGAGGCAACGGCGGACAGAATCGTATATTTGATACTGGCTTCCAGCGAACGTTTCTGGCGGAAGGCGTAGCCCACCAGGCCGAACAGCGGCAGCGAAATCAGCTCAATGCCGAGGAACAGCGCTGCCAGATGGTTAGCGCCCGCCAGCAGAATACCGCCCAGCGCGGCGATCAGCACCAGAAGATAGAACTCTTCTTTGTTGTCCTTGTAACCCTCAAGCCACGGGTAGGCGAAAGTACAGGTGGCGAGGCTCGCCAGCAGCACCAGCCCGGTATAGAGCATCGCGTAACCGTCAACGCGAATCAGCGGCGTGACGTCCATCGCTCCGTTCTGACCCACGAACCAGAGTGATATCAGCGCGGCGTTCAGGCCGAGAACCGACAGCGTGGCATTGAGGAAATGATTGCGTCGCCACGCAATGGAGAGCATCACAACCACCACCGTCAAGCCGACGATCAGCAGCGGTAGCAGTGCGATCAGTTGTTGTGGAGTTATTGTCATGGCGAATTACGGCCTTGTAGTAGAAACAGAATTAACAAACCACTGCTGAATGTTGCTCATCGCAGAGTGCGAGGTGTCCAGAATCGGCTGCGGGAAGAAGCCCAGCAGCACCAGCAGAACGACCAGCAGCAGGATGATCGACAGTTCACGCAGGGACATTCCCGGCAACGCTTTCGCGGCGATTTCGCTTTTTGCTTTACCAAAGTACGCGCGATGCAGCATCGACAGCGAGTACACGGAAGCGAACACCAGACCAAAGGTCGAAATAACGGTAATCACCGGCACGGTTTTATAGCTGCCGAACAGAATCATAAATTCGCCGACGAAGTTACCGGTACCCGGCATCCCGAGGGTCGCGACCGCAAAGAACATCGACAGCGCAGGCAGCCACTTGATCTTGCTCCACAGACCGCCCATCTGACGCATATCGCGCGTATGCAGACGCTCGTAAAGCTGACCGCAAAGAATAAACAGGCCGGCAGCGGACAGACCGTGAGCAATCATCTGAATCACCGCGCCCTGATAAGCCAGCTGGCTGCCGGTGTAGATAGCAATCAGCACGAAGCCCATGTGGGAAACGGAGGTGTAAGCAATCAGACGCTTGATATCGTACTGGCTGAAGGCCATCCACGCGCCGTAGAAGATACCGATGACGCCCAGCCACATCGCGATGGGGGCAAATTCGGCGGAAGCGTTCGGGAACAGCGGCAGCGCAAAGCGCAGCAGGCCGTAGGCCGCGGTTTTCAACAGGATCCCCGCGAGGTCAACGGAACCCGCGGTCGGCGCCTGAGAGTGCGCATCCGGCAGCCAGCCGTGCAGCGGAACCACCGGCATTTTTACCGCGAAAGCGATAAAGAAGCCCAGCATCAGCAGGTATTCCACGCCGTGGGACATCGGCGTCTTCAGCAGCTCTTCATAGTTGAAGGTCCATACGCCGGTAGCGTTGAAGTGAACAAACGCCAGCGCCAGGATGGATATCAGCATCACCAGACCGCTCGCCTGGGTATAAATGAAGAACTTGGTTGCCGCCGTGATACGCGTTTTACCGTCGGAAGCCTTATGGCCCCACAGCGCGATCAGGAAGTACATCGGCACCAGCATCATTTCCCAGAAGAAGAAGAACAGGAACAGGTCGATAGCCAGGAATACGCCGATCACGCCGCCCAGGATCCACATCAGGTTAAGATGGAAAAACCCCTGATATTTCTCGATTTCGCGCCATGAACAGAGCACCGCCAGCACGCCCAGCAGCCCGGTCAGCACCACCATCAGCAGCGACAGACCGTCGATAGCCAGATGAATGCTAATCCCGAATCGCGGGATCCACGGCATCACGAATTCCGACTGCCACTGCGGAATACCGATAGATTGCGTGAGAGAATAGCCGCCCTGCATCCACAACTGCAGGCCAAGCAGAAACGTCAATCCCATAGTGATCAGCGCGATCCAGCGCGGCATCTTCACGCCAAAGCGTTCAGTCTGCCAGCACAGGAAGCCGCCGATGAAGGGAATTAATATTAGCCAGGGTAATAACATGGCGATCTTTATTCCTTGTTAAAGTCCCGTTCAGGACCGATTTTCAACGAATTCTCACAGAAAATTCACTTCGGATTGCGGGTGTTATTGCCCGGCAGCGCTATGCTTGCCGGGCCTACTGCTTGTAAGTCGGGTTAACCGACAACGCCCACAATCCTCAAACTCAACGCAATACCATCAGCAGCGCCAGCACCACGACAGCGCCGATGCCCATAGAAGCAACGTACCAGCGCAGATAGCCGTTCTCGCTCACCACCAGGCCTTTGCCTGCGAAGCGGGAAAGGATCGCCGGAATGTTCATCAGGGCATTCAGCGGGTCGCTCTTCAGCAGCCACGCCACGCCGAGGAACGGCTTAACGAACACTTTGTCATACAGCCAGTCAAAGCCCCAGGCGTTGTACCACCAGGTACCGAGCAGACGACCCGGCGCGCTGTTGGCAATCGACGTCACCAGCGTGCGTTTACCCAGCCACAGCCAGGCGGCAATCAGAATACCGGCGATAGCAATCACCCCGGAGGCAATTTCCAGCGTCATGACGCGTCCGTGTTCAAGCTCGGTGGTCTGCGGCAGTACGCCTTCCAGCGGCGGCACAATCAGCGCGCCAACAAAGGTCGAGAGCACCAGCAGCACAATCAGCGGCAGATGATGGGTAATCCCCTTCCCTGCGTGAGCGTGAATTTGTTCTTTGCCGTGGAACACGATGAAAATCATACGGAAGGTGTACAGGGAGGTCATAAACGCCCCGACCAGGCCGGCAACCATCAGATTCAGATGACCGTTCGCCATCGCGCCCGCCAGAATCTCATCCTTACTGAAGAAGCCTGCCGTCACCAGCGGCAGCGCGGACAGCGCCGCGCCCCCCACCAGGAAGCAGACGTATACCAGCGGAATAGACTTACGCAGGCCGCCCATCTTGAAGATATTCTGTTCGTGGTGGCAGGCCAGAATCACCGAACCGGATGACAGGAACAGCAGCGCTTTAAAGAACGCATGGGTCATCAGATGGAAAATCGCCGCATCCCACGCCTGCACGCCGAGCGCGAGGAACATGTAGCCAATCTGGCTCATAGTGGAATACGCGAGCACGCGTTTGATATCGGTCTGCACCAGCGCGGCGAAGCCTGCCAGCACCAGCGTTACCGCTCCGACGATACCCACCAGATGCAGAATTTCCGGGGTCATCAGGAACAGGCCATGGGTACGCGCAATCAGGTAGACGCCGGCGGTCACCATGGTGGCGGCGTGGATCAGCGCGGAGACCGGGGTTGGACCGGCCATCGCGTCCGCAAGCCAGGTCTGCAACGGCAGCTGCGCAGATTTACCCACCGCGCCGCCCAGCAGCATCAGGGTTGCCCACCACAGCATGTTATTACCGGCTTCGAAGTGCGCAGGCGCCAGTTCGACCATTTCGCGGAAGTTCAGGGTGCCCAGTTCGTTGTAGAGAATGAACAGCGCGAACGCCAGGAACACGTCGCCGACGCGGGTCACCACAAAGGCTTTCATCGCCGCCGCGCCGTTCTTCGGATCGGTGTAGTAGAAGCCGATCAGCAGATAGGAGCACAGGCCCACGCCTTCCCAGCCGAGATACATCAGCAGCAGGTTATCAGCGAGCACCAGAACCACCATGCTGGCGATAAACAGGTTGGTATAGGCGAAGAAGCGAGAGTAGCCCTCTTCGCCGCGCATGTACCAGGAGGCGAACATATGGATCAGGAAGCCGACGCCGGTCACCACGGACAGCATGGTCAGAGAGAGACCGTCCAGCACCAGGTTGAAGCCGACGTTGAAGTCGCCCACCGACATCCAGGTCCACAGCGGCACGCTGACCGCCTGTTTGCCGTTGGCGAAGAAGTCAACGCCGACAAAGGCCGTGACCAGCGCCGCCAGGCCTACCGAGCCTACCCCCACGGTGGCGGATAAGTTTTCCGACCAGCGGCCGCGAGAGAAGGCCAGCAAAACAAAGCCAATCAATGGCAAAAGAATGGTTAAGGCAAGCATGTTCATCCGCGCAACTCACTTACTGAATCGATGTTCAGGTTCTGGCGACGACGATGGAGCTGCAGCAGCAGCGCCAGGCCGATACTCGCTTCCGCGGCGGCGAGGGTGATGGCGAGGATATACATTATCTGGCCATCGGTCTGGCCCCAGTAGCTCCCTGCAACCACGAAAGCCAGCGCCGCGGCATTGATCATGATCTCCAGGCTAATCAGCATAAACAGCAGATTGCGGCGGATGACCAGCCCCGTCAGGCCGAGGACAAACAGGACAGAGGCGAGGATCAGTCCATGTGTTAAGGGGATCATGCGTGTTCCTCCGTTTTTCTTTTATCGCTGTCGTTCGGACGGTTGCTCAGCACTTCCCCGACGCGCTCTTCACGGCCGATATGGAAGGCAACAACCAGGCCCGCGAGCAGCAGCATGGAGGCCAGCTCCACCGCCAGAACGTACGGACCAAACAGCGCAATACCGACCTCTTTGGCGTTAATCGCCGCGCCGTCGATACCCTGATCGTTAATGCCGAGGATGGCGTAAACGATAACCACCAGCAGTACCGCTGCGAGAATGGCCGGACCGATCCAGATCCCAGGTTTCAGCCACTGGCGCTCCTGCTCGATTTCGCTGCCGCCCAGGTTGAGCATCATCACCACGAACACGAACAGCACCATGATGGCCCCGGCGTAGACGATAATTTCCAGCGCACCGGCGAAATAAGCCCCTAAGGAGAAGAACACCCCGGCGATCGCCAACAGCGAAATGATCAGGTACAGCAGCGCGTGCACCGGATTGGTGTGGGTGATCACCCGCAGGGTTGCGAGGATGGCTATCAGGCCACAGATATAAAAAGCGAATTCCATTGCCCTCTCCTTACGGTAACAGGCTCTTGACGTCGATAGGCTTAGCTTCGTTCTCTGCTTCGCCCTTATCTTTGCCGTCGATTGCCATACCCGCCATCCGGTAGAAGTTATATTCCGGGTATTTACCCGGACCGGAAATCAGCAGATCCTCTTTTTCGTACACCAGATCCTGACGTTTGTATTCGCCCAGCTCAAAGTCCGGGGTCAACTGAATCGCCGTGGTCGGGCACGCTTCTTCGCACAGGCCGCAGAAAATGCAGCGCGAGAAGTTGATGCGGAAAAACTCCGGGTACCAGCGGCCGTCTTTGGTCTCCGCTTTTTGCAGAGAGATACAGCCTACCGGACAGGCTACCGCACACAGGTTACAGGCAACGCAGCGCTCTTCGCCGTCCGGATCGCGCGTCAGCACGATGCGGCCACGGTAGCGCGGCGGCAGATATACCGGCTCTTCCGGGTACATCCGAGTTTCACGTTTGGCAAAGGCGTGCATCCCGATCATGCAGATACTGCGGACCTGGGTGCCAAACCCTACCAATAATTCTTTTAAGGTCATGGTCAATTCACCCCTTATTGCGCCTGCCAGAGAATGACAGCCGCCGTTACCAACAAGTTGATCAGCGTTAACGGCAGGCATACCTTCCAGCCAAAGGACATTACCTGGTCATAGCGCGGACGCGGTAATGATGCGCGGATCAAAATGAACATCATCATAAAGAACGCGGTTTTCAGCGCGAACCAGATGAAAGGAGGTAACCATGGGCCATTCCAGCCGCCGAAGAACAGCGTCACAATCAGCGCCGATACGGTAACAATCCCGATATATTCACCGACGAAGAACAGACCGAACTTCATGCCGGAGTATTCGATGTGATAACCGTCAGCCAGCTCCTGTTCCGCTTCCGGTTGGTCAAACGGGTGACGGTGACATACCGCTACGCCCGCAATCGCAAAGGTCACGAAGCCAAAGAACTGAGGGATGACGTTCCACAGATGCGCCTGGTTGTTGACGATATCGGTCATGTTGAATGAACCGGCCTGCGCCACCACGCCCATCAGGGAAAGCCCGAGGAACACTTCGTAGCTCAGGGTCTGGGCAGAAGCACGCATCGCGCCAAGCAGCGAGTATTTGTTGTTGCTCGACCAGCCAGCGAACAGCACCGCATAGACCGCCAGACCTGCCATCATCAGGAAGAACAGGATCCCGATGTTCAGATCGGCCACCACCCACGTCGGGCTGACCGGCACAATGGCGAAGGCCAGCAGCAGCGAAGTAAAGGCAATCACTGGCGCCAGAGTAAAGATCACGCGATCCGAGAAGCGCGGAACCCAGTCCTCCTTAAAGAACATTTTGATCATGTCGGCGACGAGCTGCAGCGAACCGCCCCAGCCCACGCGGTTAGGCCCGTAACGGTTCTGGAACAGGCCCAGCAGACGACGTTCGCCAAAGCTCATAAACGCGCCGCAGGTCACCACCACCAGCAGAATCACCACCGCTTTAAGGATGCCTAACAGAATGTCGATGAGATCGGGAGTTAACCAACTCATGCTTTCGCCTCCTGCAGAGTATCAATACGCGCTCCGGTCAGCACCGGCGCAATCCCTGGCATGCCCATCGGTAAGCCAACCTGCCCTGCCGTCAGCCCCGCCGAGATTACCAGCGGCAGGCTAAGCGCCTGGCCATCAACGCTGAAGGAAACCATCGCCCCTTCGTTCACGCCAAGCTTCGCGGCATCTGCCGGGTTCAGCTTAACGTACGGCTGCGGCATGCGGCTCTGGAATACCGGAGCACGCTGCGACAGCTCGTCGCTGCCGAACAGATGGTAGTAAGGCGCGATACGCCATTTCCCTTCTTCAGCCTGGAAGCTTGCCGGTACCGCGGTAAAGTACTCAAGACCGCTGGCGGAGGCTTCAATCAGACGCACGCCCGGATCGCCGTGGCGCAGTTTACCGCCCACTTCATCCTGGAACTTGTTCCACGCCTGCGGGGAGTTCCAGCCCGGAGCCCATGCAAAGGGAATTTGCGAGCGCGGCGCGGACGGCTGGTTGTTCCCTTCCATGGAGAAGGCAAACATGGTGTCTTTATCCTGCGGCTGACGGGGTTCATGCACGCTGATGTTGGCGCGCATCGCCGTACGACCGCTATAGCGGTGCGGTTCACGGGCCAGCTTCTGACCGCGAATGCGGAAGGTCGCATCCGGCGCGGCGTCTTTGATACCGGCCAGCTGCGGTAGCGCGGCAATGGCGGCGTCAATCACGTGGTCCAGCTGCGTCCAGTCAACCTGGCGGTTGTTAACGGTGCTGTGCAATGAGTGCAGCCAGCGCCAGCTTTCCAGCATCACGGTTTTCGCGTCGTAGTAGGCCGGGTCGTAAACCTGGAAGAAGCGCTGGGCGCGACCTTCGTTGTTGACCACGGTACCGTCGCTTTCCGCGAAGCTTGCCGCGGAGAGCACCAGATGCGCTTTTTCCATAATCGCCGTACGCTGATGGTCAACCACCATGACCAGCGGCGCTTTCGCCAGCGCCGCGTCAACGCGGGCGGCTGAAGCGTGGCGGTGCAGGTCGTTTTCCAGCACGATAACCGCATCGGCGTTACCGGTCTCCAGTTCGCTCAGCGCCTCTTCAAGCGAGCCGCCGCCGATCATCCCGAGGCCTACGCTGTTTACTGCCCGGGCAACCATGGTCACGCCAACGTCAGCGCCGCGGCCTTTCAGGGCTTTCGCCACGTTGGCGGCGGCCTGAATCACCTCGATGCTGCCGGCGTTGGTTCCGGAAACAATCAGCGGTTTTTTCGCTCCGGCTAACGCCTGAACGATCACGTCGATTTTGCCTTTCAGCTCGCTGCTCAGCCCTTCGACCGCCGGCGCGCTATCGTCCAGCGCGTGGGCGATGGCGAAGCCAAGACGCGCCTGATCTTCCACCGGCGCGCGGTAGGTCCATGCGGCGATATCATCAAGACGCGTGTCGTCGATATTGGTCACGAACAGCGGATGCTTCGCGCGCTGGCCGATGTTAAGGATCGCGGCGATCTGCCAGTCGGCGACTTTCTGCGCCGCCGCCATTTCACGCGCTTTGCCTTTCACCGCCTGACGCACCGCCAGCGCGATACGCGCGCCGGTCTGGGTGATGTCCTCACCGAGGATCAGCACCGCATCGTAGGATTCGATCTCGCGCAGCGCCGGGGTATGAATACCGCCTTCGCGCAGCACTTTCAGCATCATCTGCAGGCGCGCCTGTTCGCCCTTCGCGATGCCGGTATAGAAGTTTTCGGCGCCGACCAGCTCGCGCAGCGCAAAGTTGCTTTCAATGCTGGCGCGCGGGGAGCCGATACCAATCACCTTCTTCGACTGGCGCAGAATATCTGCCGCCCCCTGCATCGCCTGTTCGGCGTTGAGGGTGATCAGATCGTCGCCGCGGCGCTGAACCGGCTGACGCGGACGATCTTTCAGATTGACATAGCCATAGCCGAAACGACCGCGGTCGCAGAGGAAGTAGCGGTTAACGGTACCGTTATAACGGTTTTCGATACGACGCAGTTCGCCGTAGCGCTCGCCGGGGCTGATGTTACAGCCGATGGAACACTGCTGGCAGATGCTTGGCGCAAACTGCATGTCCCACTTACGGTTATAGCGCTCGGAGTGCGTTTTATCGGTAAAGACGCCGGTCGGACAGACTTCCACCAGGTTACCGGAGAACTCGCTTTCCAGCGTACCGTCTTCCGGACGGCCAAAGTAGACGTTGTCGTGAGCGCCGTAGACGCCCAGGTCGGTACCGTCGGCATAGTCTTTGTAGTAGCGAACGCAGCGGTAGCAGGCGATGCAGCGGTTCATTTCGTGAGAGATGAACGGCCCCAGATCCTGGTTGCGGTGGGTACGCTTGGTAAAGCGGTAGCGACGGAAGCTATGACCGGTCATTACGGTCATATCCTGTAAGTGGCAGTTGCCGCCCTCTTCGCACACCGGACAGTCGTGCGGGTGGTTGGTCATCAGCCACTCAACTACGCTTTCGCGGAACTGCTTCGCTTCTGCGTCGTCGATGGAAATAAAAGTGCCGTCGGATGCCGGTGTCATACAGGACATCACCAGGCGGCCACGCGTGTCTTCCGCGTTCTGATATTGCTTCACCGCACACTGGCGGCAAGCACCAACGCTTCCCAGCGCCGGATGCCAGCAAAAGTAAGGAATATCAAGGCCCAGAGAGAGACAAGCTTCTAACAGGTTGTCCGCTCCGTTGACCTCGTACTCTTTGCCGTCTACATGAATCGTAGCCATTAGCGTGCTTCCAAAATAAAAAAACCTTTAGATTACCAGCGCGTCTTAAGCAGGTTCGGCTGAATCCCGTTGATTGCATGGGTATTGCTGAACTGCTGTTTAATGCCAGCTTCGAATTCTTCGCGGAAATATTTAATCGCGCTCTGTAGCGGCTCAACCGCACCCGGCGCGTGCGCGCAGAAGGTTTTACCCGGACCGAGGAATCGACACAGTTGCTCAAGCGTCTCGATGTCCCCCGGCTGGCCTTCGCCGCGCTCGAGAGCGCGCAGAATTTTCACGCTCCAGGGCAGACCGTCACGGCAAGGCGTACACCAGCCGCAGGACTCACGGGCAAAGAACTCTTCCAGGTTGCGTACCAGCGGCACCATGCCAATCTCATGGTCAACCGCCATCGCCAGCGCGGTGCCCAGACGGCTGCCCGCTTTACCAATGCTTTCGAACTCCATCGGCAGGTCGAGATGCGCTTCGGTCAGGAAGTCGGTGCCCGCGCCGCCCGGCTGCCAGGCTTTGAACTTCAGGCCATCGCGCATGCCGCCCGCGTACTCTTCGAGGATCTCGCGCGCGGTGGTGCCGAACGGCAGCTCCCAGACGCCCGGATTCTTCACGCGGCCGGAGAAACCCATCAGCTTGGTGCCGGCGTCTTTACTGGTCGAAATGTTCTGATACCACTCGACGCCGTTGGCCAGAATCGCCGGGACGTTGCACAGGGTTTCAACGTTGTTTACGCAGGTCGGTTTGCCCCAGACGCCGGAGCTGGCCGGGAACGGCGGCTTCGAACGTGGGTTGGCGCGGCGGCCTTCGAGGGAGTTAATCAGCGCGGTTTCTTCGCCGCAGATATAGCGCCCTGCCCCGGTGTGCACAAACAGTTCGAAGTCAAAACCGGTACCAAGGATATTTTTACCCAACAGGCCCGCTTCGGTCGCTTCGGCAATAGCCCGGCGCAGATGCTGCGCCGCTTCGATATATTCGCCGCGCAGGAAGATATAGCCGCGCCAGGCTTTCAGCGCGAACGCGGAGATCAGCATGCCTTCCACCAGCAGGTGCGGCAGCTGTTCCATCAGCAGGCGGTCTTTATAGGTGCCCGGCTCCATTTCATCGGCGTTACACAGCAGGTAACGGATGTTCATGGACTCGTCTTTCGGCATCAGGCTCCACTTCAGACCGGTGGAAAAGCCCGCGCCGCCGCGCCCTTTCAGGCCGGCGTCTTTTACCGCAGTGACGATTTCATCCGGCGCCATGCCGGAGAGCGCTTTACGCGCCCCGGCGTAGCCGTTTTTACTCTGGTATTCATCCAGCCATACCGGCTGTTTGTCGTCGCGCAGACGCCAGGTTAACGGATGGGTTTCGGCAGTACGAATAATGGTTTTCATTTATACCGCTCCAGGAGGTCAGGAATCGCTTCCGGCGTCAGATAACTGTGAGTGTCCTCATCAATCATCATGGTCGGCCCCTTGTCGCAGTTGCCCAGGCAGCAGGTCGGCAGCAGGGTGAAGCGGCCATCAAAGGTGGTTTGACCCGGTTTGATATCCAGCTTCTTCTCAATCGCCGACTGAATGCCCTGGAACCCGGTGATGTGGCACACCACGCTGTCGCAGTAGCGAATCACGTGACGGCCCACCGGCTGGCGGAAAATCTGGCTGTAGAAGGTCGCAACGCCTTCTACGTCGCTGGCCGGGATCCCCAGCACATCGGCGATAGCGTAGATTGCGCCGTCCGGCACCCAGCCGCGCTGCTTCTGAACGATCTTCAGCGCTTCAATGGACGCCGCACGCGGGTCTTCGTAGTGGTGCTTCTCGTGCTCAATCGCCTCACGCTCTGCCGCACTCAGCTCAAAAGCCTCGGTTTGTGGTTGTTGATTCTCGTGCATAATTAGCGGTCCACGTCTGACATAACAAAATCGATACTACCCAGATAGACAATCAGGTCGGAGACCAGACTGCCGCGAATAGCGGCCGGGATCTGCTGCAGGTGCGCGAAGCTTGGCGTGCGCACGCGGGTGCGGTAGCTCATGGTGCTGCCGTCGCTGGTCAGGTAGTAACTGTTAATACCCTTGGTCGCTTCAATCATCTGGAAGGATTCTTGCGCCGGCATGACCGGGCCCCAGGAAACCTGCAGGAAGTGCGTAATCAGGGTTTCGATATGCTGCAGCGTGCGCTCTTTTGGCGGCGGCGTCGTCAGCGGATGATCCGCCTTGAACGGGCCTTCCGGCATGTTATCGAGGCACTGCTGAAGAATGCGCAGGCTCTGGCGCAGCTCTTCCACTTTCAGCATCACGCGGGTGTAGCAGTCGGAGACGCCACCGCCGGTCGGGATCTCAAAGTCGAAGTTTTCATAGCCAGAATAGGGACGCCATTTACGTACGTCGAAGCCGATGCCGGTCGCGCGCAGGCCCGCGCCGGTGGTGCCCCACTCCAGCGCCTCTTTCGCGTTGTAGGCGGCAACCCCTTTCGAACGACCGATGAGGATGGTGTTGCGCAGCGCGGCTTTCTCATAGGAATCCAGACGCTTCGGCATCCACTCGAGGAATTCGCGCAGCAGGCGATCCCAGCCGCGGGGCAGGTCGTGCGCGACGCCGCCGATACGGAACCAGGCCGGGTGCATACGGAAACCGGTAATCGCTTCCACCAGATCGTAGATCTTTTGACGGTCGGTAAAGGCAAAGAACACCGGCGTCATCGCCCCGACGTCCTGAATAAAGGTGGAGATGTACAGCAGATGGCTGTTGATACGGAACAGCTCGGAGAGCATCACGCGGATCACATTGACGCGATCCGGCACGGTTATCCCCGCCAGTTTCTCAACCGCCAGCACGTAAGGCATTTCGTTAACGCAGCCGCCGAGATATTCAATACGGTCGGTATACGGAATGTAGCTGTGCCAGGACTGGCGCTCGCCCATTTTCTCGGCGCCGCGGTGGTGGTAGCCGATATCTGGCACGCAGTCGATGATCTCTTCGCCATCAAGCTGCAGAATAATACGGAACGCACCGTGAGCGGAGGGGTGGTTCGGGCCGAGGTTAAGGAACATGAAGTCCTCGTTTTCGGTCCCGCGCTTCATGCCCCACTCTTCCGGTTTGAAGGTCAGCGCTTCCATTTCCAGATCCTGTTTGGCTTTGGTCAGCTCAAACGGGTCAAATTCGGTGGCGCGCGCCGGGTAGTCTTTACGCAGCGGGTGACCTTCCCAGGTCGGCGGCATCATGATGCGGCGCAGATTCGGGTGACCATCGAAGGTCACGCCAAACATCTCCCAGGTTTCACGCTCATACCAGTTGGCGTTAGGGAACAGTTTGGTGAAGGTCGGCAGATGCAGATCGTTTTCAGACAAGGCAACCTTGAGCATGATGTCGCGGTTGCGGTCTATGGAAATCAGATGATAGAAAACGGAAAAATCCGCGGCGGGTAAACCGTCGCGGTGCGTGCGCAGACGTTCATCCATGCCGTGCAGGTCAAACAGCATCACGTAAGGCTTCGGCAATTTCTTCAGGAAATCACCCACCTCAAGCAGCTGTTCACGCTTCACCCAAACCACCGGAACGCCGGTGCGGGTTGGCTGAACGGTAAAGGCATCCGGCCCAAAACGGTTGCGCAGTTCGCCGATCACCGGGTCATCAAGGTGATCGCGGGTTTGCCAGGCTGGTGCGGCGTCATGCGCGGTTAAATCGGTCATATTGTTCACCATTGCAAAAGGTCCGTGGTGACTGCCGGCGAGGCTTCGCGCTGTAGTAGATTGATTTGCGAAGTTTTTATCCCGCCCGCAGGCGCAAGTTAAATCTCGTCCGGAGTCCGCAGATTGGTCACTGCAATACGTTCGCCGCGTTTACGCTCGCGTTCCGACTGCATATTGGCGCGGTACACGCCCTGATCGCCAACCACCCACGAGAGCGGACGGCGTTCTTTACCAATGGATTCCTGCAGCAGCATCAGCGCCTGCATATAAGCTTCCGGACGCGGCGGGCAGCCCGGGATGTAAACATCGACCGGAATAAACTTATCCACGCCCTGGACGACAGAGTAAATATCGTACATTCCGCCGGAGTTGGCGCATGCGCCCATCGAGATAACCCACTTCGGCTCCAGCATCTGGTCATAAAGACGCTGAATGACCGGCGCCATTTTGGTAAAGCAGGTGCCGGCAACCACCATCAGGTCAGCCTGACGCGGGGAGGCACGTAATACTTCTGCACCAAAGCGCGCAACGTCATGCACCGCGGTGAATGACGTCACCATTTCCACGTAGCAGCAAGAAAGGCCGAAGTTGTAAGGCCAGATTGAGTTCTTACGGCCCCAGTTCACCATGTCATGCAAGGCGTGTTCGAGTTTCCCCATATACACGCTTTTATTGACTTCTTGCTCCAGGGGGTCGGTTACGATCTCCTGTTTTTGCAGGGGGTAACGGTCGTTCTCACCGTTAGGATCGATGCGGGTGAGCGTATAATCCATCTTATTGCCTCGCTTTTACTGCGTATGACGGTTAGTGGGACTGTCTGTTTCCGGGTTAACCAGCGTGCGACGGGAGCGCGCAGGCGTCCAGTCCAGTGCGCCGATACGAACGAGGTAAACCAGACCAGCCAGTAGCACTAAAATGAAAATTGCGGCTTCCACAAAGCCGACCCAGCCGCTTTCACGGATAGAAGTCGACCATGCGTAGAGATACAGGGCTTCCACGTCGAAGATAACGAAGAACATGGCAACCAGATAAAACTTCGCAGAAAGACGTAAGCGAGCCGAACCGACGGAGTCGATCCCGGATTCAAACGGCGTGTTCTTGCTTCGCGCGCGCGCGCGTCCGCCAAGGTACCAGCCGCCGACGAGCATCAGGCAGCACAGGCCGATAGCGATGATGAGAAATATAGCGAATGCCCAATGATGAGCGATGACTTCAGTGGATGTTGACATACGCATTGCTTAACCAAAAAAGTGTAGCGCTAAAACCCTCTGCTCTTACTGGCAGATGAACGCCACAGCGTTTCACGGGGAGGAATAAAAAAATAGCCGTGCAAAAAAGCGTCCCTGGGTGATGTGGAAGGCCAGTTGCGGTGGCTTTTTACTCCTTTCATTAACCTTTTGTCAACTTTAACAAAAGTTTTCACAACATTAATTTACATTGGATTTTTTTCATTAACATTAAATGCCCTTTCATGCGGAATAACCTTGCATACTGTTCGGCTTTAGTGTTGTTGAATCGTGTCCGTTTCCGCCGTAAATCAAAATGGCCCGCCTATTTTGACAGGATTCAGACACGATTCCTCCCCCTAAGGAGGGGTATTTTCTTGATCTGCGACACGCTTTTGTTAATTCAACCAAGAAAACAGCAACAAACCAGATGGTTTTTTAACATTAGCAGGAAGTATTGAAAGTGCAGAGAAAAGTCGAGAAATGAGAGGAGGAGCGGATCTAACCTACTGATTTAGCTCAAAAGAAATCAACAAAAGTTTCTATTAATCAATAAAATTTGAAAAAAACGAACCGCAGCGGCAATTTCACACGTCTGGGGTTCGTTTTTACACTTACATTTTGTTACCAGTTTTTGTGATGTTTGTTAGCTTTTCCCGCTCAGGAAATAAGGGAATTATCTCCCCCTTCAGGAGTATAAACGCGTTGCGTGGACCACGGCTGGTACTCTGCGCTCAGCGACTGAAAAATGGCCTGCGTCAGCTCGCTTGCCTTCTGCGGATTGCAGTTCAGCATGTAGCGGGTATCAGGCAGCACGGGTAAACCGTCACTCCGGCCCGGTACGCGAAATTCGGGGCTCATCATCTCTACCGGCTGCGCGGTCACGCCAAGCCCGGCTTTCACCGCCGCCTTCACCCCCGCCATTGAGCTTGCCGCATGGGAAAGATGCCACGCAACGCCGGCGGCGTTGAGTACCTCAACGATCTCTTCCCGAAACGGATCCGGGGCATCCAGCAAAACAAGCGGGACAGACTCGCCCTGAGGGAGGACATAATCCGCTGCGCAGTACCACAGCGTTGGCGACGTGCGCAGCGTCAGCATGTCGGAACCCTTGGTTTGTCGGGTCGTCAGCGCAAGATCGATTGTCCCGCTCTTCAGCATATCGACGATATCAAGGTGTTTGAGGACTTTGATTTCCAGCGTCAGCCTGGGATAAAAACTACCAATCCGGTTTAACAGGCACGGTAAAATGGTATCCGCCGTCTCATCAGAGGCTCCCACGGTCAGCGTTCCCTGCAGGCTGCCAAACATGAGCGACATACAGGCTTCATCATTAAAGCGCAGAATTTTCCGCGCATAGCCCAGCAGCTGAATGCCCTGCTCGGTCAGAAGCTTATTGCGCCCGTGGCGAGCAAAAAGTTCTTTGCCAACCAGCTGCTCCAGCCGCTGCATCTGCTGGCTCACCGCTGACTGGGTCCGGCGCACCGCGACGGCGGCAGCGGCAAAGGTACTGAGATCGGCGACGGCAACAAAGGTTCTCAAGAGATCGAGGTCTAAATTTAGTATCGAACGATTTTCATTTATCATATTTGCTTCACATTCAGGCGGCTAATGCTTACCTGCCTTGTTGATGCTGTGCTCCAGGCTTCCGGCTAATCCTTAAGCTTCGCGTTACCCGCCAGAGACGGACGGATGAACAACTGGACGAACGTTATTGCATTAGAAAGCACTCATCCGCAGCAAATGCGCGGAATTTCAGAGTAATATTTTGCTCGTACGCCTAAGCGCTTTTAATTACGACGCATTTGTTTTTGTGATGTGACGCAAAAAATAGCCGTCAATGACCATTGTCTGCATCCTCACCGGCGACAAACCTTGCCATCGGGCTCAGGCAGAACAAAAACCTGCAATAACAATGTATTAATAAAGAAATAAGCTACCTGGCATAGCCATATGTCGGTATTAACGGCGATATTCTAACCGAAAACCACAATATTTATAAGCGTTAATCAGTATTATCTCAGGCCACTTTAAATGCTGGTTGGGGCTTTAATTAAATTAACAAATCTAAGAATATTCCTTGCATAAAATAAAACTCATTTAGCTATTAAATACTTTCATTAAAAATATCTAGCAAAGTTGTTACAACCTTCAGCGTATTGTGAATTAAACGTTCACCAGACGATGATTCGTTTTACGCGTAAAAAACAAGCGCCGGTCCTCTTTAAATCAACAAACCAGATAAACGTTCACCAAAACACCACCAGGCACAATATAAGACCATCAATAAAATTATTAAAGGTGTAATGTATAAACAAAAGTGCAGTTCACCAGATAAATTGATTACACCAAAAAGCGATGAATAGCAAAATCTTCTCCTGTTAACCCTTCAAAACAGCGGGGAGGCGGAGTACATTATTCCGTGCTGACTTCCACGGCAGGGAGTGGCGATAACAGCTAAAAGGTCAAGGTTCATGTCCCCCATCGAAAAATCCAGCAAGTTAGATAACGTCTGTTACGACATCCGCGGCCCGGTTCTGAAAGAGGCGAAACGCCTTGAAGAAGAAGGCAATAAAGTCCTGAAGCTGAACATCGGCAACCCAGCGCCGTTTGGCTTTGACGCGCCTGACGAGATCCTCGTTGACGTTATCCGCAACCTCCCTACCTCGCAGGGCTACAGCGATTCAAAAGGCCTCTATTCCGCCCGTAAGGCCATCATGCAGCATTACCAGGCCCGCGGTATGCGTGATGTGACGGTCGAAGATATCTATATTGGTAACGGCGTTTCGGAGCTTATCGTGCAGGCCATGCAGGCGCTGCTGAACAGCGGCGATGAAATGCTGGTCCCGGCGCCGGATTATCCGCTGTGGACCGCCGCGGTCGCGCTTTCCAGCGGTAAAGCGGTGCATTATCTTTGCGATGAGTCGTCCGACTGGTTCCCGGACCTTGACGATATCCGCGCGAAAATCACCCCGCGTACCCGCGGCATCGTGATTATCAACCCGAATAACCCAACCGGCGCGGTGTACTCAAAAGAGCTGCTGATGGAGATCGTCGAGATCGCCCGCCAGCATAACCTGATTATTTTCGCCGATGAGATCTACGATAAGATCCTCTACGATGAAGCGCAGCACCACTCAATTGCGCCGCTGGCCCCGGATCTGCTCACCGTTACCTTTAACGGCCTGTCAAAAACCTACCGCGTTGCCGGCTTCCGCCAGGGTTGGATGGTACTGAACGGGCCGAAGAAACACGCAAAAGGCTATATCGAAGGCCTGGAGATGCTGGCCTCTATGCGCCTGTGCGCCAACGTCCCGGCCCAGCATGCGATCCAAACCGCTCTCGGCGGCTATCAGAGCATCAGCGAATTTATTGTTCCCGGCGGACGCTTGTATGAACAGCGTAATCGCGCCTGGGAGCTGATTAACGACATTCCGGGCGTCTCGTGCACTAAGCCGAAAGGCGCGCTGTATATGTTCCCGAAAATCGACGCTAAACGCTTTAATATTCACGATGACCAGAAGATGGTGCTCGATTTTCTGCTGCAGGAGAAAGTCCTGCTGGTTCAGGGTACCGCCTTTAACTGGCCGTGGCCGGACCACGTGCGTATTGTGACCCTTCCGCGCGAAGACGATCTTGAAATGGCAATTACCCGTTTCGGGCGTTTCCTTTCCGGCTATCATCAGCTCTGATTTTATCTGTCCAGCCGCCGGGATTTGCATCCGGCGGCAATCCCTGCGCACAATGGCACCCGACGTCGTAACTGATTAAGGGTTCCTATGAGTCAGAGTCATTTCTTTGCCCACCTCTCCCGCCTGAAACTGATCAACCGCTGGCCGCTGATGCGTAATGTGCGCACCGAAAACGTCTCCGAACACAGCTTACAGGTCGCGATGGTGGCCCATGCGCTGGCGGCGATCAAAAATCGTAAATTCGGCGGGCGGGTTAACGCCGAACGCATCGCGCTGCTGGCGATGTATCACGATGCCTCGGAAGTCCTGACCGGCGACCTGCCGACGCCGGTAAAATATTTCAATTCGCAGATCGCGCAAGAGTACAAAGCCATCGAGAAAATCGCCCAGCAGAAGCTGGTCGATATGGTTCCTGACGAGCTGCGCGACATTTTTGCGCCACTCATTGACGAACATCACTATAGCGAAGAGGAAAAATCCATTGTCAAACAGGCCGATGCGCTTTGCGCCTACCTGAAGTGTCTGGAAGAGCTATCGGCGGGTAACAATGAATTTCTGCTGGCCAAGGGCCGCCTGGAGAAAACGCTGGAATCGCGCCGCAGTCCAGAGATGGACTACTTTATGCGGGTATTTGTACCGAGCTTCCATCTTTCCCTTGATGAAATTAGCCAGGATTCACCTTTATAAATCACTTCCCGGCCGGCGCGCGCCTGACCGGGAATTTTTACAGCGCTATCAAAACGGGAACAGTACCGGGATTAGCAGTACGCACACCACCATCACCATGATGGTAAACGGTACGCCAATTTTGACGAAATCGCTAAATGAGTACTTACCCGGCCCCAGCACCAGCGTGTTCACCGGTGATGATACCGGCGTCATAAACGCCGCAGAAGCCGCCATAGCCACGACCATCGCAAAGGGATATGGCGATACGCCCATCGACTTCGCCGCAGCCAGCGCAATCGGCGCCATCAGCACCGCGGTAGCGGTATTGGAAATAAACAGGCCGATAGCCGCGCACATCACGAACAGGCAGCCCAGCATCAGATAGGGCCCTTTACTCCCCGCCACGTCCATCAGGCCTTTCACAACCAGATCCACCCCGCCGGTTTTCTGCAGCGCCAGGGCAAAAGGCATCATTCCGACGATCAAAATTATGCTCGGCCAGTGGATGGCTTTATAGGCGCTTTCCGCGTTGATGCAGCGGAATTTACCCATCAGCAGGCAGGCAATGATGGCCGCTATAGGGTTAGGTATTTCGTCAGTCAGCATCAGCGCCACCATCAGCACCAGACAGAAAATGGCGTGCGGCGCCTGGCTGTGCGCCGGCGAGGCGTCATTGACCTCAATGGGCATATTCAGCACCACGAAGTCCCGCCCCCGCTTGGCCAGCAGGGCTATCTGCCGCCAGTTGCCAACCACCAGCATGATATCGCCAAGCTGCAGGGGTTCATCGGTGACCGCGCCGTCAATGGCTTTGCCATCGCGCTTCAGGCCCACGATGTTCAAATCAAAACGGGTACGAAAAGCGATTTCGCGCACCGACTTGCCAATCAGCTCTGAATCCGGGATCAGAGAGACTTCCGCCATCCCTACGTCCAGCGCCTGATCGGAAAAATATTCACCGCGCAGCACCATCGGCTCAAGCATCTGCTCGCCGCAAAACTGGCGTAAATCAACGTCCGAAGCCGACATATCGATCAGCAAAACGTCACGGGCGCGGAATTCTGATACCCCATTAACGTTCACGATAACCCGCCGAAAGCGCCGCCAGCGCTCAACGCCGATAACGTTCGCCCCATAGCGCTCGCGTAGTTTCAGGTCGTCCAGGCGCTGGCCAATCATCGGCGAGCCGGGGCGAATAGCCAGGCGACGCGCCCTGCCGGTCAGATGATAATCTTTGATGAGATCGCGAAAGGTGCTGCGTTTACGCCCATCTCTGACCTGTTCGCTTTCATCTCCCTTAAGCATAAAGCGCATCACCAGCATATAGAAAACGCCCAGAACCAGCACCACCAGGCCTATCGGCGTGACGCTAAAAAAGCTGAATCCTTGCAGCCCTTCGCGTAATAGTTCGCTGTTGACGACCAGGTTGGGCGGCGTGGCGACAAGCGTCATCATCCCGCTGATAAGCCCGGCAAAACTGAGCGGCATCATTAACCGCGAAGGCGAGGTGTTCATGCGCATTGATACGCTGAGCACCACCGGAATAAAAATGGCCACCACGCCCGTCGAGCTCATAAAAGCGCCCAGCCCGGCAACGGTCAGCATCAAAAAAACCAGCATTTTGGTTTCGCTGTTACCGGCAACCTTCACCAGCCAGGAGCCCATTTTGGTGGCGACCCCGGTGCGCACCAGCCCATCGCCAATAATAAAAAGCGCGGCAATAAGAATAACGTTAGGATCGCTAAAGCCGGAGAAGGCCTCGCTGAGCGTTAAAGTGTCGCTGAGAACGAAAGCGACAATCACCAGCAATGCGATAGCATCCATGCGCACTTTTCCGGTGGCAAAGAGCACGACGGCTACGGCAAGAAGAGATAACACCCAAATCAATTCACCGTTCACAACTTATCCTTGTCAGAAGATGGAGTTGGAAGTCTGGCATAAAAAAGCCCCGCCGGCGCGGGGCTAAATCATGAGATTAATCTTTAAGGATAATATTCACGTTGCCGTCAGGCAGGCGTTCAACCTGCAGGCTCTCCAGCGTCGTTAATACTAAATCCGCTTCATCAAGACGCGGCGCATCGGCGGGCACATTGACCGCGATGGTGCGACAGCCGGCATTCAGCCCGGCGAGCAGACCGGCAGGCGCATCCTCCACGACGGCGCAATCCCCCGGCGCCAGCCCCAACAGTTCGGCCCCCAGCAGGTAGGCGTCCGGTGCGGGTTTCCCGTGCTTTACGCGCTCGGCGGTAACAAAAACCTTCGCCTCAGGCAGCCCCGCGGCACGATGACGAGCGTGGGCGACGGGTATTGACCCCGACGTCACGATCGCCCACGGAATCCCCGCGCGATCGAGCGTCCTGAGCAACGCCACCGCGCCCGGCAGCGCCGTGACGCCATCCGTATCCGTTGCTTCTACCGTTTCCAGCAGGGTGAACTCTGCCTGAATCTCCTCTTCGCTGAGGCCGGGGAGAAAATGACGCAACGAGGTTATCGCCTGTTTGCCATGAATGAAGTTCAGCACTTCATCATGAGGGATACTGAACCGATCCGCCCATTTGCACCATGAACGCTCCACAACCGGCAGCGAATCGACCAATGTCCCGTCAAGATCAAACAGGAAACCTTTACACTGCACGGGAACCTCCATCAGGCGTTGATAATTTGGTTAATTTCGTTACTGCTTAAATGGTACTGACGCGGGCAGGAGTGCCAGGTGCTCAGCATGCGCTGGTATTTTTCCCACATCGGGGTCTGGGCGTTAAAGCCGTGAGTGCCGGCGTCAAAGTGGCTGTAGCGCCCTTCAACGTTAACCATAAAGCGGACATAGCCGAGATAGCGGGCTTCGGTCGCCACGTCAAAGCCGAGGAAGGTGACCCGACGCTCGTCAATTCCGCTGGCATCCTTCAGGTTCGTCCAGGAGACATGCAGCGCGTGATACATCTCCATGATATCAATGATGGTACGACACGTTTCCTCGGTAAGCTGGCCAAACTCGCGGTCCAGCTCGCGCATCTGCAGCCCGTATCCACGCTCAATGATGGTCTGCAGGCGGCGGTAGCGTTCAGCGTTGTCCGGATCGAGCATCGTCATCATTTTGTATTGATTCGACAGAATCAGACGCTGCGCATTGGTCATTTCCATTTTTGACTCCTGTGGCACTTTTACGACGTGAAAAAAGAAGGCGCATCAATTATGCGCCTTCTTTTATATGCGTTTTCCCGATGCAATTACAAATCATCAAGGAAAGTTTTATCCAGTTGTTTGAAGGCGCGCTTAAGCGTGTCAGCTAAAGCCTGATAATCCGGCTTGCCGTCAACCGGCGTCAGCGCTTGTCCCGCCTCCTGCAGTTTACCCCGTACTTCATAAAACCAGTTCAGTATCGATGGCGGCAGCGGCGTTACCGAACGCTTACCCAGCCACCATAAGCCTTGCATTGGCAGACTCAGCGCGAACAGCGCGGTAGCCACGGCAGGACCCAGCTGGCCGCCGAGGGCGATTTGCCAGCACAGCGTGAAAATCGCCACCGGCGGCATGATGCGAATCGCATAGCGCGTGGCGCGAATAATACGGTTTTCAATAAACACCGGGGCAAGGCGCTTATCCAGAGGCCAGGTCTTTGCATAGTGCTGCCCGTGGCGAAACAAGCCAAAAAAACTCACAGGGCGATTCTCGGGACCGGACATGGCTTACCTCAACTTTACATATAAAACTTAAAAAATATGTGCAAAACACCAACTGTGCATGACAACGTTCAAAAGATTTTGGCAATGGCGGCCTCAATCAGGTATTCTGTGCGCACCTGAGGGGCGGTTAGACCCTTTTACCAGGTTAGTCAAATTATCGCATATTCTGCCACCGGCTGAAAATTATGCAAAATGACATAAAATCAAATGTACTTCTCTCATCGTGCCCGAAAACAGTACAAGGCATGATGTTAATCATAAATGTCGATGTCATCCTGCGCTACGCTTTGTGACACACTGACGTTTTTTTAGCCACGTATCATAAAAGGTACTTCCATGTCGAGTAAGTTAGTACTGGTTCTGAACTGCGGTAGCTCCTCTCTGAAATTCGCTATCCTTGATGCCGTCAACGGCGACGAATACCTGTCCGGTTTAGCAGAATGTTTCCATCTTCCTGAAGCCCGTATCAAATGGAAAATGGACGGCAGCAAGCAAGAAGCCGAATTAGGCGCTGGCGCTGCTCACAGTGAAGCGCTGAACTTTATCGTTAACACTATTCTGGCACAAAAACCAGAACTGTCTGCTCAGCTGACCGCAATCGGCCACCGCATCGTTCACGGTGGTGAAAAATACACCAGCTCCGTCGTTATCGATGACTCCGTGATTCAGGGAATCAAAGACTCCGCCTCTTTCGCTCCGCTGCACAACCCGGCGCACCTAATCGGTATCGCTGAGGCGCTGAAATCTTTCCCTAATCTGAAAGACAAGAACGTTGCCGTGTTCGACACCGCGTTCCATCAGACCATGCCGGAAGAATCTTACCTCTATGCCCTGCCGTACAGCCTGTACAAAGAACACGGCGTACGTCGCTACGGCGCGCACGGCACCAGCCACTTCTATGTGACTCAGGAAGCCGCGAAAGTTCTGAACAAACCGGTTGAAGAGCTGAACATCATCACCTGCCATCTGGGCAACGGTGGTTCCGTTTCCGCTATCCGCAACGGTAAGTGCGTTGACACTTCCATGGGTCTGACTCCGCTGGAAGGTCTGGTTATGGGTACGCGTTCTGGCGATATCGACCCGGCAATCATTTTCCATCTGCACGATGCGCTGGGCATGAGCGTAGACGCCATCAACAAAATGCTGACCAAAGAGTCCGGTCTGCTCGGTCTGACCGAAGTGACCAGCGACTGCCGCTACGTTGAAGACAACTACCAGGAAAAAGCTGACGCTAAACGTGCCATGGACGTTTACTGCCACCGCCTGGCGAAATATATCGGCTCCTACACCGCGCTGATGGACGGTCGTCTGGACGCCGTCGTATTCACCGGTGGTATCGGTGAGAACGCCGCGATGGTTCGCGAACTGTCTCTGGGCAAACTGGGCGTACTGGGCTTTGAAGTTGATCACGAGCGCAACCTGGCTGCCCGTTTCGGCAAGTCTGGCTTCATCAACAAAGAAGGCACTCGCCCGGCTATCGTCATTCCGACCAACGAAGAGCTGGTCATCGCGCAAGACGCCAACCGTCTGACCGCCTGATTCCACACCGCCAGCCATAACCCTAAATAATTCGAGTTGCAGGAAGGCGGCGACGCAGAGAATCCCCAGGAGCGTACGAGTAGTACGTAACTGGGGTGAGCGGGTAAAGCCAACGCACATGCAACTTGAAGTATGACGGGAAGCTGGTGGTGCAGTTTTGTATCCCGCCTGATACTGGCGGTAACGAAAGAGGATATATCGTGTCCCGTACAATCATGCTGATCCCTACCGGAACCAGCGTAGGCCTGACCAGCGTCAGCCTCGGTGTTATCCGTGCTATGGAACGTAAAGGCGTTCGTCTGAGCGTCTTTAAACCTATCGCTCAACCGCGTGCCGGTGGCGATGCGCCAGACCAGACTACCACTATTATTCGCGCGAACTCCGACCTTCCGGCCGCAGAACCGCTGAAGATGAGCCACGTTGAGTCGCTGCTCTCCAGCAACCAGAAAGACGTGCTGATGGAAGAGATCATCGCCAACTACCACGCCAACGCTCAGGATGCGGAAGTGGTGCTGGTTGAAGGTCTGGTCCCGACCCGCAAACATCAGTTTGCCCAGTCTCTGAACTACGAAATCGCGAAAACGCTGAACGCTGAAATCGTTTTTGTGATGTCCCAGGGTACCGATACTCCGGAACAGCTGAAAGAGCGCATTGAGCTGACTCGCAGCAGCTTCGGCGGCGCGAAAAACACCAGCGTCACCGGCGTGATCGTCAACAAGCTGAATGCGCCGGTTGACGAACAGGGCCGTACTCGCCCTGACCTGTCGGAAATCTTCGACGACTCTTCCAAAGCAAAAGTCGTGAAGATCGATCCGGCTCAGCTGCAGAGCGGTAGCCCATTACCGGTTCTGGGCGCGGTGCCGTGGAGCTTCGATCTGATCGCCACCCGCGCGATTGATATGGCGCATCACCTGAACGCCACCATCATCAACGAAGGCGACATCAATACCCGTCGCGTGAAGTCCGTCACCTTCTGTGCGCGTAGCATTCCGCACATGCTGGAACACTTCCGCGCAGGCTCCCTGCTGGTCACTTCCGCAGACCGTCCTGACGTTCTGGTCGCCGCCTGCCTGGCCGCGATGAACGGCGTGGAAATCGGCGCTATCCTGCTGACCGGCGGCTACGAAATGGACGCCCGCATCAGCAAACTGTGCGAACGCGCGTTTGCAACCGGCCTGCCGGTATTCATGGTTAACACCAACACCTGGCAAACCTCTCTGAGCCTGCAGAGCTTCAACCTGGAAGTTCCGGTTGACGATCACGAGCGCATCGAGAAAGTTCAGGAATACGTGGCTAACTATATCAACGCCGACTGGATTGAATCGCTGACCGCAACTTCCGAGCGCAGCCGTCGCCTCTCTCCGCCAGCCTTCCGCTATCAGCTTACCGAGCTGGCGCGTAAAGCAGGCAAGCGCGTCGTGCTGCCGGAAGGCAACGAGCCGCGTACCGTTAAAGCCGCGGCTATCTGCGCCGAGCGCGGTATCGCCACCTGCGTACTGCTGGGTAACCCGGATGAAATCACCCGCGTGGCCGCCTCTCAGGGCGTAGAGCTGGGCGCCGGTATTGAAATCGTTGACCCGGAAGTGGTTCGCGAAAGCTACGTTGCTCGCCTGGTCGAGCTGCGTAAGAGCAAGGGGATGACCGAAGCGGTTGCCCGCGAGCAGCTGGAAGACAACGTGGTTCTCGGCACCCTGATGCTCGAGCAGGACGAAGTCGACGGTCTGGTATCCGGCGCGGTTCACACCACCGCCAACACCATCCGTCCGCCGCTGCAGCTGATCAAAACGGCTCCGGGCAGCTCTCTGGTCTCCTCCGTATTCTTCATGCTGCTGCCGGAACAGGTTTACGTTTACGGCGACTGCGCGATCAACCCGGATCCGACCGCTGAACAGCTGGCTGAAATCGCCATCCAGTCCGCAGACTCCGCAATTGCCTTCGGCATCGAACCGCGCGTGGCCATGCTCTCCTACTCCACCGGCACCTCCGGCGCCGGCAGCGATGTAGAGAAAGTACGCGAAGCGACCCGTCTGGCGCAGGAAAAACGTCCTGACCTGATGATCGACGGCCCGCTGCAGTACGATGCGGCGGTCATGGCTGACGTTGCGAAATCCAAAGCGCCGAACTCCCCGGTTGCCGGCCGCGCGACCGTGTTCATCTTCCCGGATCTGAACACCGGTAACACCACTTACAAAGCCGTACAGCGTTCTGCCGACCTGATCTCCATCGGGCCGATGCTGCAGGGGATGCGTAAGCCGGTGAACGACCTGTCCCGTGGCGCGCTGGTTGACGATATCGTCTATACCATCGCCCTGACCGCGATTCAGTCGTCCCAGCAGCAAGCATAATCTGCCCGCTGCATGAAAAAAGGCGACCGGATGGTCGCCTTTTTATTTACAGCAGCTCTCGCGCCGCCGAGACAATATCATGCGCCGTCAGGCCATACTCCTTCTGCAAGAAATCCTGCGTTCCCACCTGGCCATAGCGCTCCTTCACCCCCACGCGACGCATCGGAACCGGGCAGGTCTCCACCAGCACTTCCGCCACCGCCGATCCCAGTCCGTTATGAATACTGTGGTTTTCACAGGTCACGATACGCCCGGTTTTCTCGGCATAATTTTTCACCAGCATGCGGTCGATGGGCTTCAGGGTAAACATATCAATCACCGCCGCGCTGACCCCTTCCTGCTCAAGCTGACGCGCCGCCTCAAGGGCTTCCGCCACCATGATCCCGTTGGCAATCAGGGTGATGTCGTCGCCTTCGCGCAGCACATTCCCTTTGCCGATGGTAAACGTCGAACCCGGCGCATAGACGCTCGGCGCCTGTTTGCGGATCGTGCGTACCCAGTAAAAACCGTCGAGATCGATAAGCTGCCGCAGAATATCCTCAAACATCACCGCATCGGTCACTTCCAGCACCACCGAATGGGCCAGACCGCGCACGATCCCCATATCTTCAAACGACATATGGGTTCCGCCGTTATGGCAGGCGGTCACCCCCGCATCCGAAGCAATCACTTTGACGTTATTCCGCTGATAATCGAGCGACATAAACAGCTGGTCGAAACAGCGGCGGCTGGCGAAAGCGGTAAAGGTATGGACAAACGGCTTGCGTCCGGTCAACGATAGCCCGGCGGCGGTGCCGATCACGTTGGCTTCCATAATGCCGCAGTTGATGACGTGCTGCGGATGCTCCCGCGCGACGCCATCCATCGCCATGGAGCTCATCAGATCCGCTTCCAGCGCGATAATCGGGCTCCTGGTTTCAATTTGCTGCGCGACGAATCCGGCATAGACTTTACGCATCTCTACGGCATCTTTTTGCCCTGCGGGTGCAACCTTAATCATGTTCAGCCTCCAGTTGGCGAATCGTCTCGTTTAGCGTCTCTTTCATCTCCGCCGTCAGGCGTAAATGGTGGTTATTACTGAGATTCTCGAGATACGGCACGCCCTGGCCTTTCACGCTATCGAGAATAACCACGCGCGGGCGCGCATCGACGGGAGGTACGGGTTGAACCGCGGCCAGCAGCCCGGGGATGTCATCGCCTTTGACGGTGACGACATCAAAACCAAAGGCGCGGAATTTATCCTCCAGGTTGAAAGCGCGAATGATTTCATCCAGCCTGCCGTCAAGCTGTAGCTTGTTCCAGTCAACAAACACGGTCAGATTATTCAGACGGTGATGGGCAATAAACTGAAAGGCTTCCCAGCACTGGCCTTCATTCAGCTCGCCGTCGCCAACGATACAGAACACGCGATTCGCCCGCCCCGCCAGCTTATGCGACAGCGCCATCCCGGCGGCAATAGAAATCCCCTGCCCCAGCGAGCCCGTAGTGGCGTCCACACCACGCGTTTTCAGCCGGTCCGGATGGCTTGGCAGCCGCGTACCGTTCTGGTTTAGCGTACTCAGCTTCTCCATCGGGAAATACCCCTTAATCGCTAACGTGCTGTACAGCGCGGGGCCGGCATGACCTTTTGATAACACAAAGTAGTCGCGCTCTGGCCAGTCCGGGTCCGCGGGATCAATTTTCATCACCGCGCCGTACAGTACCGCCAGCGTCTCCACGACCGACATACTGCCGCCATAGTGGCCGAAACCGAGGTCCGTCAGCGATTTCAGGGTAGCGACGCGAATGTCCCGCGCCAGGTTAGTCACTTCTTGCACATTCATGATTTCGCTCCGCTGTTCTCCTGCGCGCCGCCGCCCACAGGTTTCTTTTTCACAAAAACGTTGTACGCCACCAGCAGCACAAACAACGCCACAACAAGGCCGGTAATCGCAAACGGCGACAGGTAGCGGGCCAGGTTACCCAGCACGATACCCACGGCGCCGAAATCCGCATCCGAGAAAGTGGTGTTGGCAAAGCCAATCGCCCCCAGTACCGGCAGCAGCAGCACCGGCAGGAAGGTGATCAGCAGGCCGTTGGCAAACGCGCCAATCATCGCCCCGCGCCGCCCGCCGGTGGCGTTGCCAAAGACGCCTGCGGTCGCGCCGGTAAAGAAATGCGGCACCACGCCGGGCAGGATCAGCACCCATTTAAACTGCCCGCAGAGAAACAGCCCGACCAGACCGCCGAGGAAACTAAACAGGAAGCCAATCAGCACCGCGTTGGGCGCGTAGGGGTAAACGACCGGGCAGTCCAGCGCCGGACGGGCGTTGGGCACCAGCTTTTCTGAAAATCCGGTAAAGGCCGGCACGATTTCCGCGAGGATCAGACGTACCCCTTGCAGGATGATGAACACCCCGGCGGCGAAGGTAATCGCCATAATGATGGCGTAAACCAGGTAGTTCTGGCCTCCGCTAAAGGTGCTTTCCACGTACTCGCGCCCCGCGCTCACCGCCATAATCAGATAAATGATCATCATGGTCAGCGAAATGGAGATGGAGCTGTCGCGCAGGAAGCTCAGGTTTTTCGGCAGGTTCATCTCTTCAGTTGAACGCGATCCTTTACCGCAGACGCTACCGATCCAACCCGACAGCACATAGCCCAGGGTGCCGAAATGGCCGAAAGCGATATCATCCGTGCCGGTAATACGCTTCATATAGCGCTGGGCCAGCGCCGGGAAGAACGCCATCACCAGCCCGAGGATCAGGGAGCCGGTAAAGACCAGCCCGACGCCTTCAAAACCCGCCACGGTAAGAATAACGCCGATCATACAGGCCATATAGAAAGTGTGGTGACCGGTCAGAAAGATATACTTCAGACGCGTAAACCGGGCGACCACAATATTCGCTACCATCCCGAACGCCATAATCAGCGCGGTTGAAGCACCGTATTTTTCCAGGGCAATAGAAACAATCGCCTCATTATTAGGAATAATGCCCTGAATATTAAAAGCATGTTCAAACATGCCCCCCAGCGGATTCAGCGAACCGACTAATACCGTCGCGCCGCCGCCAAGAACAATAAAACCCAGAATTGTTTTAATGGTTCCCTTGACGACATCGGAGAAAGATTTCTTTTGCGCTACCAGACCAATTAACGCAATTAAACCGACCAGCACCGAGGGTACTTTTAGAATATCAACAACAAAATTCAGCGTTTCAAGGATAAACATATCCACCTCGCTATCAATAATTATTGTCTGGCGAACCACGCGCGCAGCTGCGCTTCGAGTTCGTTAATATCGATGATGTTGGTAATCACCACCAGCTGGCTTTCCGGCACGCTGGCGCTGGCGGCAATGTCTTTTGCCATCACGAATAAATCCGCCGCGCCCGGCGTTGCCGACGACAGATCGGAGTGCTCTACCTCGGCCTCGATATCGAGTTTTTTAAGCACTTTTTTTATATTCATCTCAACCATAAAACTACTGCCCAGGCCAGAGCCGCAAATTGCCATAATTTTCATTGTTATCACCTTTTTTGGGTAGAGTACGTCCACATCACGCAGGCGCGTAATGGGTTATAAGCCGGATAATAAAATTGAATCAGTAGCGCGCGACGATCGTTTTTATCTCCTCAATATTGGTTGCCTGATGTAATTTATTCATATCTTCCTCGCTGGAAAATAATTCCGCCAGGGCAGAAATCATTTCGATATGGCTATGTTTATCCGGCGCCGCAAGCATAATAATAATATCAACCGGGTCGAACTCCTCAGAGCCAAACGATACCCCTTGTTGCAGTTTCAACAGCGACAGCCCCAGGCCCTTCGCGCCCTCCTCAGGCCGCGCATGCGGCATCGCCAGTCCCGGGGCCAGCACGTAGTACGGCCCGAGCCGCTGGTGCTGCTCCACGATGGCCGTCACGTAGGCAGGTTCGATAACGTCGGCCTTCAGCAGCGGCCGGGCGCAGATGTCCAGCGCCTGTGGCCAGGTCTCTACGCTTTGCCGCAGCGCGATGGTGGCATCAGAGAGCCAAGTCTTGAGCATTTTGTCCCGCCTCTTTTAGCAAAAGATGGGCAAACTTTATGCAAGCAGCCAATAGTTATCTGCGAGAACGATCACAAAGATAGCGCTACCAACGCTAAACATTCAGATTTGTGATAGCGCTATCAATTCGTAATCATCCCATCAAAACGCAGCAAAAAGGCCCGTTTAAGGCGTATACTCCCTGACACGTGAAGTAATGGATGATAATAAAAACGTCTGTTTAGCAGGAATATGTATGTCTCTAACCCGAAAACGGCGTAGTACCGGTAAAGTCACGATCGCCGATGTTGCTCAGCTGGCTGGTGTGGGAACGATGACCGTGTCCCGCGCCCTTCGCACGCCGGAACAGGTTTCCGATAAGCTCCGTGAAAAAATCGAAGCGGCGGTGCAAGAGCTAGGGTATATGCCTAATCTCGCCGCCAGCGCGCTGGCGTCTGCCTCCTCAAGAACCATCGCGATGGTGGTGCCAAATCTTGCCGAGGCGGGCTGTTCGGCGATGTTTGCCGGGCTTCAGCAGATATTACAGCCGGCAGGGTATCAAATCATGCTGGCAGAATCGCAGCACCGTCTGGAGCAGGAAGAAAAGCTGCTGGAAACGCTGCTGGCCTCTAACATCGCCGCCGCCATTCTGCTTAGCGTTGAACACAGCGATACCGTACGCCACTGGCTGAAGAACGCCTCGATTCCGGTGGTGGAGATGGGCGCAATGCGCGCCGATCCGATCGACATGAATATCGGCATTGATAACGTGGCGGCGATGTTCGAGCTGACGGAGATGCTCATCCACCGCGGCTATCAGAATATCGGTCTGCTGTGCGCCAATCAGGAACAGTGGATTTTTCAGCAGCATTTGCAGGGGTGGTATAAAGCCATGCTGCGCCATCATATGTCGCCTAACCGGGTAATTAACGCCGCGCTGCCCGCCAACTTTTCCACCGGCGCTTCACAGCTGCCGGAGTTTTTGCTGGCATGGCCGGAGCTGGATGCGCTGGTTTGCGTTTCCGATGAGCTGGCATGCGGAGCGCTGTATGAATGTCAGCGTCGGCGCATAAAGGTACCGGATGATTTAGCCGTCGTCGGTTTTGGCGACAGCGACGTGAGCCGGGTCTGCCAGCCGCCGTTAACGACCATGGCGGTACCGCACCATAAGATTGGTATAGAAGCCGGGCGCGCCCTTCTGGAGCGTCTTACGGAGGGAAACTGGAGCGACAGAAAGCCCATCGCGTCCAGTTTATGCATGCGGGACAGCTGTTAGAAAACTACTCAGCCTCTTCCTGCTTTTCGCTTTTTGCTGACTCATTATTCGCATTGCGGGTCATCCACAGCGCCAGCGCTTTTAATGAGTCCGGAGTGAACTCATCGCAGCGGGCGGTGATCTCTTCCGGCGTCAGCCAGCACACTTCGCTCACTTCTTCTTCCTGCAGCGCGAACGGCCCGTGCGATACGCAGCTAAACAGGCCGCCCCAGACGCGGCAGTGTTTATCTTCGTAGTAGAACTGCCCGTGGTCAGCAAAAGGCACGCCGGCAATACCGAGCTCTTCTTCCGCCTCACGGCGCGCGGATTCCAGCATTTGCTCGTCAGCCTGCACCACGCCGCCGGCGGTGGCGTCCAGCATGCCCGGCTGGAAATCTTTTGTTTCGGTACGACGCTGCACCAGGATTTTGCCCATCCCATCATGAACAACAATGTAGGTCGCTCGATGACGCAGGCACTCCGCACGCATTTGTTCGCGGCTGGACTGTGCTATCACCTCATTGTTTTCATTAACAATATCGACCCATTCTGTGCTTGCCAAATGATTCTGTTCCGCCATCAGGAAACCTTACTTTTTAAAGCGCTCTTGCGGCGCGTCTATACGGTTGAGGGGTAAATTACGGGTAAATTGCGACCTCTGCAATAACCTGATTATCATCGAGTGCTAAAACCTGCAATTGCCCCTCGTTCAGAAGACCGTAGCTGGCGGTAAATCCCCCTTTAGGGATGCTGACCGAGCCGGGATTGAAGAGAAAAATCTCGCCGCGTTTCTCGGCAACCGGAATATGAGTATGGCCATAAGCCAGCACATCGCCAGCGGCGAGAGGAGGCAAATTTTCGGGGCTATACAGATGCCCGTGGGTCAGAAACAGACGGGTTCGCGCGCTCAAAACCTGCTGCCAGGGGGCGGTAATGGGGAACCGCAGCAGCATTTGATCGACTTCGCTGTCGCAGTTGCCGCGTACGGCAATCACCCGCTCCGCCACGCTATTTAGCGCCTCCGCGACCTGGGCCGGCGCATAGCCTTCGGGAAGGGCGTTACGCGGCCCGTGATTAAGCACATCGCCGAGGATAACCAGCCACTGCGCCCCACTGCGCGCGAACAGCGCAAGCACGCGTTCAGCGGCAGGCAGAGAGCCGTGGATATCCGAGGCAAACATCAGCTTCATACATTTCATCTCCACGCATTACGATGCCGCTATGATAACGGAACCGCTGGCGCTTATCAGCCCGCGCGTTTGGCTGAGAGTGCGACGTAGCGCTGAACCGACGCCCGCTGCCACTGGAAGGTGGCGTAATCCACTAGCGCGGCGGGAACCTCATCGCCGTTCAGGACCAGGCGATTGAGCATCAGCGCCAGGTCGGTATCGGCAATGGACCATTCGCCAAATAGATTCTGCCCGCCATGGGATAGCAGAACGCCAGCCGTTGCAAACAGCTTGTCGGCGCTTTTTTTCCCGGCTTCGCTGAGCGGAGGTTTCTTTGCTGCGGCAAAGACCACGTCCGTGGAGCGCTCTTCGCGAATCGGCATTAAATCGCTACGCAGCCAGGCCTGCACCTGACGCGCCCGCGCGCGCTTTTGCAGGTCATGCGGGTAAAGCCGCTCCCATTCTGGGGGCGCAAAGCGCTCATCCAGATATTCGGTAATCGCGGAGGATTCGCTCAGGAAGAATTCCCCGATCTCCAGCAGCGGTACGCGACGCGTCGCGCTGTAGCCTTTCCAGCCGCTTTGCAAATGTTCGCCGCTGTCGAGGTTGACGGTTTTTAGGGTAAAAGGCAGGCTCTTTTCCTGCAGGGCAACGTATACGGACATCACATATGGCGAGAAAAAATCGGCGTCGGACCACAGGGTAATCACGGGCTGGCTCATAGCATCCTCAATGGCTAATGTAATGGGGCGATACGCCAACATATCCTGTCTTTCAGATGATGTCACTGACCGCCACGCTGAGGATCTTACATACTTCTCAGGGGGTGAACGCGATCGGCGAAAGTCATCCAGGATGAGGCAAACCTGTCGGATGATGCCAGTTCACCTATACTCGAAAAGTTTGCGACCTGTGACGGCGAGGAATTTTCATGATCGATTTTTACTACGCACCCACTCCTAATGGCCACAAAATCACGTTATTCCTCGAAGAAGCGCAGCTGGCGTATCGCCTCATCCGGGTGGATATCGGCAAGGGGGAACAGTTTCATCCGCAGTTTCTCGCGATCTCACCCAACAACAAGATCCCGGCGATCGTTGACCACGCTCCCGCCGACGGTGGTGGCCCATTAAGCCTGTTTGAATCCGGCGCCATCCTGCTCTATCTTGCTGAAAAAACTGGAAAATTACTGAGCGGCGAGCTCCGCGAGCGCCACGTCACCCTACAGTGGTTATTCTGGCAGGTCGGCGGGTTGGGGCCGATGCTCGGACAAAATCATCACTTCAACCACTTTGCTCCGCAGGCGGTGCCTTACGCCATTGAGCGCTATCAGGTGGAAACGCAGCGCCTGTATGGCGTGCTCAATCGGCGCCTTGGCGAGAGTCCCTGGCTTGGCGGTAATCACTACAGCATCGCCGATATCGCCTGCTGGCCGTGGGTGAATGCCCATCAGCGCCAGCGTATCGACCTTGCCAATTACCCGGCGGTGCATAACTGGTTTGAACGCATTCGCCAGCGCCCGGCCACCGTTGAAGCGCTTCTGAAAACAGAAGCCCATTAACCCCCTGCTCGCCCGGGAAGCTTTGATGTATGATTGCGGAAATTACTACACGGAGGAAGCCTGCCATGTCTCAACCAGACGCCATTATTCGAATTAAGAACCTGCGCCTGCGTACTTTTATCGGAATTAAAGAGGAAGAGATCGCCAACCGCCAGGACGTGGTGGTTAACGTCGCGATCCACTACCCGGCGGAAAAATCGCGCAACAGCGAAGATATTAACGATGCGCTGAACTACCGCACCATCACCAAGCGCATTATTAGCCATATTGAGAATAATCGCTTCTCTCTGCTGGAAAAATTAACTCAGGATGTGCTCGACATCGCACGCGAACATCACTGGGTCACATATGCTGAAGTAGAGATCGATAAACTGCATGCGCTGCGCTACGCCGATTCGGTATCCATGATGATGAGCTGGCGGCGCTAGACGCATCTTAGGGAGGCGCTATGAACGTTCTGCTTACTGGCGGTACCGGCCTGATTGGCCGCCATCTGATCCCCCGGCTACTGGAGCTGGGACATCACGTAACGGTTTCAACGCGCAGCCCTGAAAAGGCCAAAAGCCGCCTCGATTCGCGCGTCACCCTGTGGCGCGATTTCGAGCATCAGGCGAACCTCAACGGCATTGATGCCGTCATTAATCTGGCCGGCGAGCCGATCGCCGATAAGCGCTGGACGGCGGAGCAGAAACAGCGTCTCTGCCACAGCCGCTGGGATACCACGCAAAAGCTGGTCACGCTGTTCAACGCCAGCGATACGCCGCCCTCGGTGCTGATTAGCGGCTCCGCCGCCGGCTATTATGGCGACCTAGGTGAAGTCGTGGTAACCGAAGAGGAGCCGCCGCACAACGAGTTTACCCACAAGCTTTGCGCCCGCTGGGAGCAAATCGCCTGCGAAGCGCAGAGCGATCGCACCCGCGTCTGCCTGCTGCGTACCGGCGTGGTGCTGGCGCCGCGGGGCGGCATTCTGGCCAAAATGACGCCCGCCTTTAAGCTTGGCCTCGGCGGCCCTATCGGTAGCGGAAGGCAATATCTGGCGTGGATCCATATCGACGACATGGTCAACGGTATTCTCTGGCTGCTGGATAACGACCTGCGGGGGCCGTTTAATATGGTTTCCCCTTACCCTGTGCGCAACGAGCAGTTCGCCCACGCGCTGGGGCATGCGCTAAATCGCCCTGCCATTTTCCGCGTCCCGGCGGCGGCTATTCGCCTGCTGATGGGAGAATCTTCCGTTCTGGTGCTCGGCGGCCAGCGCGCGCTGCCTAAACGCCTGGAAGCCGCCGGATTTGGCTTTCGATGGTACGATCTGGAAGAAGCGCTGGCCAACGTGCTGCGGTAGTCCAGGTCCATCAGGGAGAGTATCGCTCTCCCTGATTAATTAATTTATGGAACCCGCCTCGCAGCGCGTAAAAATCACCAGTCCTGTGTCGCCTTAACTGTGAATCTCATTCCAGTGATATGCCTTTCACTCTGCCATAACCCTGCGTGTAATTTAACACCATCACACCGTTGACATCCGTCAACAATTTATTCAATATTACCAGGACGAATTGATGAAGGAACATCCGGATAAACATATCAGAGCAGCTATTGACTACGCACTGGCACGAGACTGGATTTTTATCACTGGCGGCAAAAGCGCTCACTGTTTTGGCAGGTTGATGTGTGGGACAGCCCGGCACCGGGAACATATGATGAGCATCTGGTCAACGCCTGCGGTACCCATTAACCACGCCAGGCAAATTATCAGAATGGTCGACCGCTGCCAGCCGCCTGCCTCGGGTCAGATTAACCACAAGAAGGATTAAACCATGGCGCTGTATAATTTTACGCTCACCCTCTCCGGCGTAACTGCTCGTACCGTAGGTCTGGAAGATGCGCTGCATGCCGCAGGCTGCGCTGACGCCCTGGTCTGTTTTTACGGAACGGCGGTCTATCTGGAGTTCGATCGCGAAAGAGACTCTCTTGAGCAGGCTATTCTGTCAGCGATTGCCGATATCGAATCCGCATCGGCTCTGAACGCGCGGGTTGAATCCGTCGATTCCGCGCTGGTCGGTTTAAGCGATATTGCCGAACTCACCGGCCTGACGCGGCAGGCCATTGCCCTGCTGAAAGATGGCGCGAGAGGCTCAGGTCAGTTTCCCGGGCCGGTACAGCGAGTTAAAGGCAATTCCCCGCTGTGGCGCTGGAAAACCGTCGTAAGCTGGCTGGTGATGGAAGGACGGCTTGCCGAAGATTCACCGCTGGTCGCCCACGCGACAGTTCTGGATAACCTCAACCTGGCGCTACAACTGAGGGCGACGCCGGAGAGCACCACCGTGCTGCGCTATCTTCGCGGCTTCGAAAATCAGCCCCGGGCTTGTCCGACGGTTGCTTAGACCCATTGCCCTTCCGGCGCTTTATGATGTTAAGGTGGCGGAATAATCCACCGCTATGGACCGCTTTATGAGAATACTCACCACTCCGCGCCTGCGCCTCTCGCCGTTTCACTCCTCCGACTGGCCTTTTTTCCTGCGCTTACGGCGAGACCCGGAAGTGATGCGCTATATGGGCGAGATTCTTGAGGAGCCGGCGCTGCGGACGCTGTTTGCATCACGCTGCGCTGACCCGGGCGTATTCGTACTGCGCGACGCCAGCGGCGCGGCGGTTGGCGATATTGGCCTGCGCATCAGCGGTAAAAATCCGCACGAAGCGGATGTCGGATACGCTCTCCTGCCTGAGGCTCAGGGGAAGGGTTACGCCAGTGAAGCGCTAAAAGCGATTTGCGACTACGGATTTCAGCAGCTCGGCGTTCACGCAATAAATGCCTGGGTGCTGGGCAGTAACGCTGGCTCTTCCCGTCTGCTGGAAAAACACGGCTTTATCCGCATTCAGGTGCTCGAAAAAGCATATCATCTGAACGGCATTGACTATGACGACTGGGTGTATCGGCTGGAGCGTTAGCCGCCCCGACGGAGAGTGTTCCGCCGGGGGCTGGACAGTGTTTACTTCAAAGAGCCCTTCAGGAACTGCTGCAGACGCTGGCTTTTCGGGTTGCCGAAGACCTCGTCAGGATGCCCTTCTTCTTCAATTTTGCCCTGATGCAGAAAGATCACGTGCGAGGAGACGTGGCGTGCAAAGCCCATTTCATGGGTGACTACGACCATGGTTTTCCCCTCTTCCGCCAGCTGCTGCATGATCCGCAGTACTTCGCCCACCAGTTCAGGGTCAAGCGCCGACGTCGGTTCATCAAACAGCAGTACGTCGGGCTCCATCGCCAGCGCGCGGGCAATGGAAACGCGCTGCTGCTGGCCCCCGGAGAGATGAACCGGATATTTAATCTGCTGGCGTTCATCAATACCGACTTTCGCCAGGTATTTTACCGCCCGATCGCGCGCTTCCTGTTTACTCAGGCCCAGCACCTGAATCGGCGCCTCCATCACGTTTTCCAGCACCGTCATATGGCTCCACAGGTTAAAATGCTGGAATACCATCGTCAGGCGAGTACGTAGCAAACGTAGCTGATTTTTATCAGAAACCTTTAACTGACCGTCTTTATCGCGAACCAGGCCAATGTTTTGCCCGTTAACAACGATCGTCCCTTCGCTGGGCTTCTCAAGAAAGTTAATACAGCGCAAAAAAGTACTTTTCCCGGAACCGGATGAACCAATAATACTGATCACGTCTCCGGCTTTCGCCCGCAGTGAGACGCCCTTCAGTACCTCATGCTCGCCGTAACGTTTATGCAGATCGATTACATTTAATTTATTGTCGGACATGGCGTTCTCAGTGCGTCGAAGAAGGTTTGATATGCTGGAGCCAGCGCTTTTCCGCCCTGCGGAACAGGCTAATCAACACATACGAGATAATTAAATACAGTACTGCGGCAATACCGAAGGCGGTAAACGGCTGGTAGGTTGCCGAGTTAATATCGCGGGCAATTTTCAGCAGATCCGGCACCGTAGCGGTAAAAGCCAGCGCGGTGGAATGCAGCATCAGAATCACTTCGTTGCTGTATGCAGGCAGCGCAATACGCAGCGCGGAAGGCAAAATAATACAGCGATACATTTTGACCGACGAAAAACCGTACGCCCGGGCGGCTTCTATCTCGCCTGCCGGCACTGAACGAATCGCCCCGGCGAAAATCTCCGTGGTGTAGGCGCAGGTATTCAGCGTCAGCGCCAGCACCGTACAGTTCAGGCCGCTGCGAAAGAAGGCGTTCAGCAGTTCTGTGCCTTTGACGACCTCCAGCGTGTACATTCCGGAATAGAACACCAGCAGCTGGACGTACAGCGGCGTGCCGCGAAAGATATAGGTGAACAGCCAGATGGGGAACTGGATAAATTTATTGCTCGACACTCGGCCAATGGCGAGGAAAACCGCCAGGATGCCGCCCATCACCACGGAAGAGATCAGCAGCCAGAGCGTAATCGCCACGCCGGTAAAGCGATAACCGTCGGTCCACAGCAGGGATTTCCAGTACTCCTGAATAATATCAATCACAGGTCGGCCCTCTTCACGCCCACAGAATAACGGCGTTCGAGCATCAGCAGCACACCATTGGAAACCGTTGTAAATACCAGATAAATCAGGCCACAGACGATGGCAAAGTAGAACGGCTCCCAGGTGCTTTTACCCGCCAGCTGGGTTGCCTTGACCACATCTTCCAGTCCCAGCAGTGAGACCAGCGCGGTCGCTTTGAGGATAACCTGCCAGTTGTTGCCGATTCCGGGCAGCGCATAGCGCATCATTGCCGGAAACAGAATACGACGAAAGGTTTGCCCACCGCTAAAGCCGAAGGCCGTCGCCGCTTCAATATGTCCCTTTGGCACCGCCAGGAAGGCGCCGCGAAAGGTTTCGGTGAAGTAGGCCCCGTAAATAAAGCCCAGCGTGATGATCCCCGCCACCATGGGGTCGATATCAAACTGCGCCAGGCCAAGCGCATCGGTTACGCCGTTGAGCGCAATCTGTAGCCCGTAGAAAATCAGCAGCATCAGCACCAGATCGGGCACGCCGCGGATTAAGGTGGTATAGCCTTCAAAAATCAACGCCAACGGACGATTGTTGGAAAGTTTCGCCCCGGCGCCCGCCAGACCGATAAGCACCGCCAGAACGACCGAGCTTAACGCCAGCTCAAGGGTGACCAGCGCGCCCTGAAAAATAACCTGTGAAAACCCGTACAGCATGCTGTCTGCCCTGTCTGTCATCAACCATCGCGCGCAAAATAACGCGCGACGGGGTACGCGGGATGGTTAGTCGCCGTACACGTTAAAATCGAAATATTTCTTCGCCAGCTTGTCGTAGGTGCCATCCTGGCGCATCTCGGCAAAGGCTTTATTCAGTGCTTCACGTAGTTCGTTATCCTCTTTGCGCAGCCCCATACCGGTGCCGACGCCGAACAGCTTCTCGTCTTTAATCGACGGACCGCCGAACTGATAATCCTCGCCGATAGGCTGTTTGAGGAAGCCTTCGCTGGCGGCGACTTCATCCTGGAACGCCGCGTCAATGCGTCCGGCAGTCAGGTCGGAATAAATATTGTCCTGTCCCTGATAGGAAACGATTTCAATGCCCTTTGGCGCCCAGTGCTCGTTGCCGTAGGTTTCCTGGGTGGTGCCCTGGAGAACGCCAACGCGCTTGCCTTTCAGCTTCGCGAGGTCTGGCGTAATATCGCTGCCTTTTTTCACGACCAGGCGCGAATCAGCCGCGTACAGTTTGTCGGTGAAGGCAATTTCCTGCTGGCGTTTTTCGGTGATCGAAAGCGAAGACATGATGGCGTCGATTTTCTTCGCTTTTAAAGAAGGGATCAGCGCGTCCAGCGGGTTCTCAATGAAGGTACATTGCGTATTGATACGCTTACAGAGCTCTTTTGCCAGATCGATGTCAAAACCCACCAGTTCACCCTGCGCATTCTTCGATTCGAACGGGGCATAAGTAGGATCGGTGCCGATGCGGACTTTTTGCGGAATGGCTGCGAATACAGTGGAAACGCTGGAAAGGGCCAGCGCTAAAGAGAGAGACAACGCCAGTTTTTTCATAACTATCCTCAACAGACTGTCATTCTAACGGATTTATTAGAAGTACTTACGGCAGTTATCGTGCCATTATTCGCCCCGGTAAGGCAAAGCATTCTGCGCCGGAAAGCAAATTTTTTCGCATCGGAAACGCTTAACTATGCACTTTTTAACATCGCGTGCGCAATTTCCTGCACCAAATTGATCCGCTAAAAGCGCAGCTGCACCAAAATCAGACAGAAAGGGATGCGCATGGCCCGGCGTGCGGGCCAGCGGGCGTCTTAATCACCGTAAACGTTGAAGTCGAAGTATTTCTTCGCCATTTTGTCGTAGGTGCCGTCTTTACGCATGTCGGCCAGCGCTTTATCAAACGCGGCCTTCAGCTCGCTATCGTCCTTACGCAGGCCGATGCCGGTACCATCACCGAAGAACTTTTTGTCTTTAACGGAAGGACCGGCAAAGGCAAAATCTTTACCGGCAGGTTGCTTGAGGAAACCCTCGCTGGCGGCCACTTCATCCTGCAACGCGGCGTCCAGGCGACCCGCAGCGAGGTCTGAGTAGATCAAATCCTGATTCTGATAGGCCACAACGTCCACGCCGTGGCTGCGCCAGCGTTCATTACCATAGGCCTCCTGGGTGGAGCCCTGCAGTACGCCAACATGCTTGCCTTTGAGGGATTCCAGCGTCGGTTGAATCGGCGAGCCTTTGGCGGCGATCAGGCGGGAGTCGGCCGCGTAGAGCTTGTCAGAGAAGGCGATTTCCTGCTGGCGTTTTTCCGTAATCGACAGCGAAGAGATAATGGCGTCGATTTTCTTGGCCTTCAGCGACGGGATCAGGGAGTCGAAATCGCTGCCGACCCAGGTGCATTTTACTTTGATGCGCGAACAGAGCTCGTTACCCAAATCAATGTCAAAACCCACGAAATCCCCTTTCGCATCCTTTGAAGAGAAAGGCGCGTAGGTGGCATCGGTGCCAATGCGGATACTCTGCGGCAGCGCGGCGAACGCGCTGGAGGCGCTGCAAATTCCCATCATTAAAGAGAGAGCCAGGACCGTCTTCTTCATAGGTTACCCTTAAGTGTCGTGATGTTGTTATGCGATGCGTTATCTTGTTATTTGTACTGCCGACAAAATCTTGCACGTTTTATGCCATTTTCTCAGTGCGTGCTGGAAATGGCGTTAAATTTGTTAAATAAAGGTTGCAAGTTTGTCTTAAAAAGGAAGATACCAGCAATAACGGATAAACCGCAGTGCCGCAGCGCAAAAAAACAAATTAAATGTTGAGGATTTGATCGAGGCGACAAAATTGCACTGCGGGGAGGCGGATGTGAACAAAGCGCACTATCTTAGTGCGCCCTACGCGCCCTGCCAGCGGGAAAAGAGGTCTTGCGGAAGAGAGATATCGAACTGATCGATCACGCGATTGACCGTCTGATTAATCACATCGTCCAGGCTTTTCGGGCGATGATAAAACGCCGGAACCGGCGGCATAATCACCGCGCCCATTTCCGCCGCCTGGACCAGCAGCCGCAAATGGCCAAGGTGGAACGGCGTTTCCCGTACGCACAGCACCAGCGGGCGGCGCTCTTTAAGCACCACGTCCGCTGCCCTGGTCAGCAGCCCGTCGGTATAGCTATGAACAATGCCGGAGAGGGTCTTCATTGAGCATGGCAAAATCACCATCCCGGCGGTTTTAAAAGAGCCGGAAGAGATGCTGGCGGCGATATCGCGGGCATCGTGCACCACATCGGCTAACGCCTGCACCTCGCGCAGGGAGAAATCCGTCTCCAGCGCCAGCGTCTGGCGCGCGGCCTGGCTTAAAATAAGATGGGTTTCGACATCCGAAACCTCGCGCAAAACCTGGAGCAAGCGTACGCCGTAAATCGCGCCGCTGGCGCCAGAAATACCGATAATGAGTCGCTTCACGATGATTGCCCCTTTCACACAATGGCGCAGACTTTGCCGGATTATAGTCTCCGACGCAACCGCGGACCCGCATTTGGCGCGAGAAAATAAAAAGCCCGCGGCCGTCAGACCGCGGGCTCTCAGCAAAACAGAGGATTACCCTTCGTTGTGCATCTCTAAGTTTTCAACTTCATTCTGCAGCTGAACCGCTTTCGCGTCGTCGTTACGCAGAGAGTCGAGATAGTCCAGATACTGCTGATCGACATCTTTAGTGACGTAGATACCGTTGAACACCGAGCATTCAAACTGCTGAATATCCGGATTCTCCGCGCGCACCGCGTCAATCAGATCGTCCAGATCCTGGAAAATCAGGCCATCGGCGCCGATGATCTGGCGGATCTCATCTACCTCACGCCCGTGGGCTATCAGCTCATTGGCGGTTGGCATATCGATGCCATACACGTTCGGGAAGCGAATTTCCGGCGCAGCGGAGGCCAGATACACTTTCTTCGCCCCGGCTTCGCGCGCCATCTCGATAATCTGCTCAGAGGTGGTGCCGCGCACGATGGAGTCATCCACCAGCAGCACGTTCTTATCGCGGAACTCGGCGCGGTTGGCGTTAAGCTTACGGCGCACGGACTTACGGCGCAGCTGCTGACCGGGCATGATAAAGGTACGGCCAACGTAGCGGTTTTTAACAAACCCCTGGCGATACGGCTTATCGAGGATGCGGGCAATTTCCAGCGCGATATCGCAGGAGGTTTCCGGAATGGGAATGACCACATCGATATCCAGATCTTCCCACTCGCGGGCAATTTTCTCGCCCAGCTTCGTGCCCATATTGACGCGGGCGCTGTAAACGGAAATTTTGTCGATGAAGGAGTCCGGACGCGCAAAATAGACGTACTCGAACAGGCACGGGTTGCTGACCGGGTTTTCCGCGCACTGGCGAGTAAACAGCTGGCCTTTTTCGGTGATATACACCGCTTCACCAGGCGCCACGTCGCGCAGGAACTCAAAGCCCAGCGTATCCAGCGCCACGCTTTCCGAAGCAACCATATACTCGGTGCGGCCATCGCCGATATCGCGCTTGCCCAGCACCAGCGGACGGATGCCGTTCGGGTCGCGGAAAGCGACCATGCCGTGACCGATAATCATCGCCACGCAGGCATAAGCGCCGCGAATCTGGCGGTTGGTGGCGGCGATCGCCGCAAAAATGTTGTCTGCTTCCAGCGGATAGTGGCGGAAGTTGTCCAGCTCGCTGGCGAAGATATTGAGCAGGATTTCGGAATCAGAGGTGGTGTTGATGTGGCGGCGTTTTTCTTCAAACAGCTTTTTACGCAGCTCGTGAGCGTTAGTCAGGTTACCGTTGTGCGCCAACGTAATGCCGTATGGCGAGTTGACGTAGAAAGGCTGTGCCTCGGAGGCGCTGGAGCTGCCAGCCGTCGGGTAACGAACGTGACCAATACCCATATTGCCCTGCATACGCTGCATATGGCGAGCTTCAAAAACGTCGCTCACCAGACCGTTCGCCTTACGCAAACGGAAACAGTTGTTCGCATCAATGGTGATGATGCCTGCGGCATCCTGGCCACGATGCTGAAGCACCGTTAACGCGTCATAAATCGACTGGTTTACCGGCATAACACCGGCGATACCGACAATACCGCACATACGTCTTTTCCTCGTTAAGCTACATCCCAACGCTTATGCTTTGGGCAAGAAACTTGACGAGCTCTGCAGATAGTCAAAGAACCATCTGATAACGAAACTGAACTGCGGGATAAGCTCAGACTTTTGCCAGTCTTCGCTTTTCGCCATACCGGTAAAGCTATCGAGAAAGAACAGAATCGCCGAGACGATTAGCACCCCGCGCAGGGCGCCAAAGCAGATCCCTAACACCCTGTCGGTTCCCGACAGGCCGGTTTTTTCCACCAGCTGACCTATCACAAAGTTAACGATAGCGCCGACGATAAGCGTTGCGATAAACAGTATCGCGATAGCAATCCCATTTCGGACCAGTTCGTCTTCAAAGCCCGTGAACCAGACAGCCAGGTAAGTGTAGTAATGACTGGCAACAAAGAAAGCGCATCCCCAGGTTACCAGCGATAAAGCTTCACGAACAAAGCCGCGGATCAGGCTAACCAGTGAGGAAAAACCAATCACCGCAATTATGGCGTAATCAATCCAGACCATATACGTCCCACGATTTTACGCCCTGTCGTCCGGTTCGGGGCGCATTCTAACAGAAAAAGAAAACGTTTGCGTAGGGATTTCCGTGCCCTACAGAAATAAAAATGGCGCTGAAAAAACATTCAACGCCATACTGTCTTTCGCCTCTTCAGGGCGCGTCAGACAGGGGTTTCAGCACTCTACTCCTTTAAAAAAGAGAGAGTTAGTTCGGGCTGTAGCCCATGACCACGCCGCTAAGTCCCGAAAGCTGCTTCAGCTCACCAAGCTGACCTTTCAGCTTATCCTTCGAGGTATCCGGCCCCACGAGAATACGGGTAATTTTACCCTGCACCGGCGTCGAAGGCGACGTGTAAACTTTAAAGCCGGAAGCGCGCAGCTTACCGACAATCTCGTTGACCTTATCGGCGTTCTTCAGCGCGCCAAGCTGCACCACATAGGCTTTACCGGTCGGCGCCGGAATTTCAGCCTGCTGCTGCGGTTTAGGCGGCGGCGTCTGCGCCGCAACCTGCTGCTGCTGTGGTTGCGGTTGCGGCTTCTCTACCGGCTTCGGCTGAGGTTTTGGCTGTGGTTTCGGTGCGACCACCGGCTCCTGCACCACATCAAAACTGTTGTTGTTCACCGGTATCCGCGACGGATCCAGCGATGGCGCAGCGGCATCGCCGGCCCTCACCTCTTCCGCCGCCCCTTCAGGAGGCTGCGAAGGCAGCGCCTGGGTCGCCGCTGGCAGCATATCCGGCTCATCGCGATCCCCCGGTTTTGGCACCAGCGGAATGGCGGCAAACTCATCCTGATAATGTTTTTTCTGACCATCCAGCAGCCCTGGCAGGATAATCACCCCCAGCGCCACCAGCACAATCGTCCCGACTAAACGGTTCTGAAACTTACTCGCCACCGATTCTCCCCGCGTCTATTTCTTCCATTACATGCGCCACCGTGTGGAATGAACCACACACCAGCACCGTATCTTCAGGCCCGGCGTCCGCCATCGCGGCATGCCACGCCTCAGCGACGCTAGTATAGACTTTACCTGCGCGCAAATGTTCCAGCAGCTGCTCCGCCGTGGCTCCGCGCGGCCCTTCCAGCGGCGCGCAGTACCAATCGTCAACTTCGGCCTGCAAATTTGCCAGCGTTCCCGCGATATCCTTGTCATGCAGCATACCAATAACCGCCAGCACGCGCCCCGTTTTCGATAAGGTTTTGAGACGCCCGGCGAGATAGGCCGCCGCATGCGGATTATGGGCAACATCCAGGATCGTCCGGGGAGCATCGCTGATTATCTGGAAACGCCCCGGCAGCATCGCGTTTTGAACGCCGTCGCGCAACGCCTGCTCGTTTACCTTAAGCCCGCTGGCGCGCAAGGCCGCAATCGCAGTTGCCGCATTCGGCAGCGGGACCTGCGGCAGCGGCAGATCGCTTAACGCCCCCTGACGATCGCGGAAGGACCAGCCTCGTTCACTGGCGTCATACTGCCAGTCAACGTCACGGCGCAGGAGCCGCGCCCCTTTTTCGCTCGCCACCTCAGCGATGGTCAACGGCATATCGGGTTCGCCGACGACAGCCGGTTTACCAGGGCGGAAAATCCCCGCCTTTTCGCGGCCGATGCTTTCGCGATCGGGCCCCAGCCAGTCGGTATGGTCGAGGGCAATACTGGTCACCACCGCCACGTCAGCATCGACGATATTGGTCGCATCCAGGCGGCCGCCCAGGCCCACCTCAAGAATCACCACATCCAGCCGCGCCTGCTGAAACAGCCACAGCGCGGAGAGTGTGCCAAACTCGAAATAGCTCAGGGAAATCTCGCCGCGCGCGGCTTCAATTTCAGCAAAAGAGGTCGTATGCGCGAGCTCCGCCAGCTCTTCGCCCTGCACCCGCACCCGCTCTGTGTAGCGCACCAGATGCGGCGAACTGTAAACGCCAACCTTATAGCCCGCCGCCATCAGCACCGACTCCAGGGTACGGCAGGTGGTGCCTTTGCCGTTGGTCCCCGCCACCGTAAAGACAAACGGCGCAGGTTTCATTACCGCCATCCGCTGCGCGACCTCGCTGACGCGCGCCAGCCCGAGATCGATAGTTTTGCTGTGCAGATGTTCCAGATAAGAAAGCCACGTAGCCAGGGGCGACGTGGCCTGAGGAATAGGTTGTTTTTCCATGATGTCCGGCAAGAGTTAGGATAACTACGCGTAAAAAAAAGGGCAGCGCCGTCAGGCCTGCCCTCTGCATTATCAGGCCTCTGGTTCCTGATCCGGCACCGGTGGCACCACCTCACCTTCGTGAGCGGGTTCCGGATTTGGCGCCGGAAGGTTCATCAGCTTCGCCAGAATGCTGGCCAGCTTCAGACGCATTTCCGGGCGGCGTACGATCATGTCGATCGCCCCTTTCTCAATCAGGAACTCGCTGCGCTGGAATCCCGGCGGCAGCTTCTCGCGAACGGTCTGCTCGATAACGCGGGGGCCGGCAAAGCCGATCAGCGCTTTTGGCTCAGCGATGTTGAGATCGCCCAGCATCGCAAAGCTCGCAGACACGCCGCCCATGGTTGGGTCGGTCAGCACGGAGATATACGGCAAGCCGCGCTCCTGCATTTTCGCCAGCGCAGCGGAGGTTTTCGCCATCTGCATCAGCGACATCAGCGCTTCCTGCATACGGGCGCCGCCGGATGCGGAGAAGCAAATCAGCGGGCAGTTGTCTTCCAGAGCCTGCTCAACCGCGCGAACAAAGCGCGCGCCGACCACGGAGCCCATCGACCCACCCATAAAGGAGAATTCGAAAGCGGCGGCAACAACCGGCATATCATGCAGGGTGCCTTTCATGACCACCAGCGCGTCTTTTTCGCCGGTCTCTTTCTGGGCGGACGCCAGACGGTCTTTATACTTTTTCGAATCGCGGAACTTCAGCACATCTTTCGGCTCGAGCTCGCTTCCCAGCTCCACGAGGGAACCTTCGTCCAGCAGGCTATGCAGGCGGTTGCGCGCCGACATACGCATGTGGTGATCGCACTTAGGGCAAACCTCCAGGTTGCGCTCCAGCTCTGCGCGGTACAATACCTGACCGCAGCTGTCGCACTTGGTCCATACACCTTCAGGGATACTTGCCTTACGGGTGGGGGTTATATTGCTTTTAATTCGTTCAATCCAGCTCATTGATAACCTTTCTACCTGAACCTGGTCGATGCCAGTTTTGTCGCAAGGGGCGCATAATGCCATTTTTGCCCCTCACAGACCATGAATGTTGCACATTAAATCATAACATCCCGTAACATGGGATAAAAAAGTGGTCGAACCGCTCACACTTCACTCTTCGGGCGGCGGCATACCGCCCGAAGATCGTCGCCGCGTTATTTCGCCTGTTTCGCCGCCGCCCGCTTGTGGCGGATGACTTCAATCACGCCCGGCAATACGGACAGGACGATAATCGCCACGATCAGCAGCTTAAGGTTTTCCTGGACGATCGGCAAATCGCCGAACAGATAACCCGCGTAGGTAAATAACAGTACCCACAGCAGCGCGCCAACAACGTTATACATCGCAAAATGACGATAGGACATATGCCCCATTCCCGCCACAAACGGCGCAAATGTTCTGACGATCGGCACGAAACGGGCCAGGATGATGGTCTTACCGCCGTGGCGTTCGTAGAAGCTATGGGTCTTATCCAGGTAGCTGCGGCGGAAAATTTTCGAATTGGGATTACTGAAGAGCTTTTCGCCAAACAGCCGGCCAATCGTGTAGTTCAAGGCATCGCCAACAATCGCGGCAATGACCATCAGCAGCACCATTAAATGCACGTTGAGATCGTTGGTCGGCAGCGCGGAGAGCGCGCCTGCCACAAACAGCAGCGAATCCCCCGGCAGGAACGGCGTGACCACCAGGCCGGTTTCGCAGAACAGAATCAAGAATAAAATCGCGTATACCCAAATGCCGTACTCCGCGACCAGCTCAGCCAGATGCACATCAATATGCAGGATAAAATCAATTAAAAAGTGAATCAGGTCCATAGTTTGCGTTAGCCCTTAATAACCCGGTTAGTCCGCCAGAAACAGCGGGCCCATCGGCATGACCGGGAGGTCGTAGTGGGCCGGGTAGTCCACCGACACCAGATACAATCCTTCCGCCTTTGCCGTTGCGGCGGCAAGCGTCCTGTCTTTTGCCGCCAGAAGTTCTGCAATCCAGCTCTCTGGCTGGTTACCGGCACCTACTTCCATCAGACTGCCGACAATGTTCCTTACCATATGATGTACAAAGGCATTCGCTTTGATGTCCACCACCACATATGCACCATAACGGGTGACGTTAATATGCATCACGTTGCGCCACGGCGTGCGCGACTGGCACTGTACCGCACGAAACGAGGTGAAATCATTCTCTCCCAGCAGACACTGAGCGGCGCGCTGCATCCGCTCCGCATCCAGCGGGAGGTAATAATGGGTTACGCCGCGGCTCAATACCGCCGGCCGCAGACGATGATTATAGATAACATAACGATAGCGACGCGCCGTGGCGCTGAAGCGGGCATGAAAATCCGGTGGAACCGGCTTTACCCAGCGCACCGCAATGTCGCCGGGCAAATTCGCATTTACGCCCAGCGTCCATGCGGCATCCTGACGCTGCGCGCGGGTTTCAAAATGCACGACCTGACCGGTACCGTGAACGCCGGCATCCGTACGGCCCGCGCAAAAAACGTTAACAGGCTCGTTCGCTACCTGCGAGAGCGCCTTTTCCAGCTTCTCCTGTACGCTGCGGACTTCGTTCTGCCGCTGCCAGCCGTAGTACTTGCTGCCATCGTATTCGATGCCCAGCGCGATTTTGTAGACCGGCGGCTGCTCCATCTCAGACATCAGTACAAATACTCCTGAACCAGCTTCTCAGCGATTTTCACCGCCATCAGCGCGCCGCCAAAACGGACGTTATCGGCGACGGACCAGAACTGCACCTGCTCAGGCATACCGTAGTCGTTATGCACGCAGCCGACGGAGAGGCGGGCGTTACCGGAAGCATCGCCGACCTGCGTCGGGAACTCGCCCTCTTCGGACAATTCGATATCTTCGCCAAGGCTAAAGGCATCGCGCGCCTCTTCGGCGGCCAGCGGACGCTGCGCTTCAAAACTCACCATCTGCGCGTGGCCGTAAAACACCGGCGACTGAACGACGTTTGCGGAGATCATCAGGCCATCATCCTGCAGGATTTTGCGGACCTCATCGACGATACGGCGCTCTTCACGCACGCTTCCTTCACGATCGGGCAGCAGCGGCAGCATATTGAACGCCAGCTGACGACCGAAGAAATCATCTTCATCGATCGGAATGCCGTTAAGCAATTTGGCGCTCTGCCCCGCAAGGGCATCGACCGCTTTTTTACCGTGGGCGGAAGCGGAAAGCAGACTGGTCACGCTGATGCGCGACAGGCCGCCGCGATCGATCAACGGTTTCAACGCCGACAGCAGCTGGCTGGTCAGGCTATTCGCGACCGAGATAACGTTGCGATTGCGGTAATCCGCCAGTACGAACGGGTTAACATCCGGTACCACCAGCGGCACGTCCGGCTCCAGCGCAAACAGACCGCTTAAATCAATCACCAGGCAGCCCGCGTTAGTGGCGTCTTCGATATACGCGGCGGAGGCCTCTACACCGGCGGCAAAAAAGGCCAGCTGGGCCTGGGTCCAGTCAAATTCCGCCGCATCCTGAACGATAACCGACTTGCCCGAAAAACGCAGATGTTCACCGGCGCTATCGCTACGCGCCAGCGCATAAATATCCCCCACCGGGAACTGACGATCGGCAAGCGTTTCGAACAGGGCTTCGCCTACGGCGCCCGTTGCGCCCAGTACGGCAATATTCCAGCCTTCAGACATGGTGGTGTACTCCAGAAAAAAGCGGCCCTGCCGGATTATCCAGCAGGAGCATTAAGATGATATTAACGAACAGGATGATGAACGGCGTTAAAGCCCAGCTGGCGCAACAGCGTCGCCGCCTGCGCATCGCTGCACTGTACGTACAGCGAAGACCATTCACGGCGTTCCTGATAATTTTTGCGCAGTTTGTCGAACTCGCCCGCAGCGCCCGCGACTTTTCGCAGCGGCGCATCATCGCGGCGCACATCATACACCAAATGCGCCAGCCGTTTTAGCGTTGCCTGATCGAGCGGCCCGTGCAGCGTAATGCGGCCAAACTCCGGCGCCGGTAGCAACGTATCCAGCGCCACCTGCTGTGGATGACCAATAAACGCGCTGTAGGCCTCAAAAACCTGCGTCGTACCGCGCGCTTTGCCTTCAAGGGTATAGCCGGCAATATGCGGCGTACCAATATCCACCCGCTTGAGCAATTCGGTATTCAGATCCGGCTCCGGCTCCCAGACATCCAGCACCACGCTTAATGCCTGCCCGGCCTGCAGCCGCTGCAGCAGCGCGGCGTTATCCACCACCGGACCACGGCAGGCGTTGATTAAAATCGTCCCCGGCTTCAGGCGGCGAATCAGCGCCTCATCCGCCAGGTGCAGCGTTTTGTACTGCCCTTCCTTATAGAGCGGGGTATGGAACGTCAAAATGTCCGCGTCCTGCACCAGCTCGTCAAGAGAGCGGAAATCCCCCTCGTCGCCGCGATCGGCGCGCGGCGGATCGCAGAGCAGCGTTTTGATTCCCAGCGCCTCAAGGCGTTTTTGCAGACGCCCGCCCACGTTGCCGACGCCCACGATCCCGACGGTACGGTCGGCCAGCGCAAAACCGTCACGCTCGGCCAGCATAAGCAGCGCGGAAAACACATATTCCACCACCGCGATAGCGTTGCAGCCCGGCGCCGCGGAAAAACCGATTCCCGCCTGCTGTAGCCACGCCTGATCGACATGATCGGTACCCGCCGTCGCGGTGCCAACAAATTTGATCGCTTTGCCAGAAAGTAGCGCTTCGTTAACTTTGGTGACGGATCGCACCATCAGCGCATCGGCGTCATTCAGCGCTTCAACCGGGACAGGGCGACCTGCAACGGCCTTCACTTCCCCCAGGCGGCTAAAAAGCTCGCGCGCATAGGGCATATTTTCATCAACGAGGATTTTCACGGTTCAGTACCTGTCTGAGAGCGAGAGTAAACCGGGGAAGTGTGCCATAATCTGCCCGCCAGGAACATCACCACCCGGCCCTTAGTACAGTAATTTAGTACAGCAATACGCAAAGGATTAATCATGACGCAACCCGTTTCAGGTATGTCCGATCGCCCTCCGGGCTCAGGCGAACCTCCGCTCACCACTCAGCAGCGTACCGCGCTTGAGCGGCTCATTACGCGCCTGGTGGCTTTAACATCCCAGCAAAATGCGGAAGTGTGGGCCTGCGTAAAACACGATCTGAGCCTGAAAAACGACGCGCCGCTGCTGGCAAGCCATTTTGCCGCCGCCGAGAACAGCCTGAACCAGCGCCTAATCCTCGCCCAGCAAAATCATCACCGTCGGCAAATCCTGGCGCAGCTGAGCGAGCTGCTGAATCAGGGCAACAATCGCCAGGCGGTCAGCGATTATATTCGTCAGCATGACGGTCAAACCGCCCTGCATGCCTTGTCCCAGCCGCAGCTGGAGAATGTTCTGCAGCTCCTGCAAAGCGGCCAGCTCTCGATTCCTCAGCCGCAGCAGCGCCCGCCAACGCATCGTCCGCTGCTGCCCGCGGAGCACAACACGCTCAATCAGCAGGTGACCAAACTCGCGGCGGCCACCGGCGAGTCCAGCAAGCTTATCTGGCAATCCATGCTGGAGCTAAGCGGCGTCAAGAGCGGAGAGCTGATCCCGGCGACCCACTTCACTCCCCTCTCGTACTGGCTACATGCCCGGCAAACGCTCAGTTCGCAGGCTGCGCCGACGCTGACCTCGCTGCAGGCCGCATTAAAACAGCCGCTTGAAGCCGCGGAATGGCAAAGAGTGATGGATTTTGCCCAAACCCACTGGCACGCGACGGCGCAAACGCCGCTCAGCGCGGCGCAGCTGCTGACGCTGCTCAACAAAATTTTCGTGCTCAGGGTCGCCAGAGCCCAGGAGACGCTGGCGATCCCGCCAGTTCAGGCGCCTCCCGCCTCACCGTGGCTGGCATTGAAAAAACCGTGGGTTATCGCGCTGGCAGCTATCGTGGTGCTTGCCCTGCTGTGGCTGGTGATTTAAGGAGATATCATCGGCCCGCATGCCGGGCCGAATGAAGCGCTACTTACGCAGCGACACCAGGCTAACCAGGATCCCCAGCACGGCGCATATTGCCGCGGCCAGGAAGACGGAAGAGTAGCCCAACGACGTCGCCAGCAGCCCGGTAAGCGGGCCGGTGACGCCGTAAGAGATATCCTGAAACGCGGCATAGCCGCCAAGCGCCGTTCCTCGTACCTGCGGCGGTACCCGCTTCACAACCTCGACGCCCAGCGCCGGGAAGATAAGCGAGCATCCGCAGCCGGTGAGCGCCGCCCCCGCCAGCGCGATCCAGGCATTGGGCGCCTGCCAGAGCAGCGCCAGGCCTATCGCTTCAATCAGCAGCGAAACGATGGCCACTTTCACCCCGCCGAAGCGGTCCGGCATCCAGCCAAACAGTACGCGCATCAGGACAAACGCCCCGCCAAACGCGGTCAGCGTAAAACCGGCCATCGCCCAGCCGTTGCTGGCGAAATACAAAGAGACAAATGTGCCAATTACCGCGAAGCCGACGCCCTGAAGGCCAAGACCGATGCCGGGCTGCCAGATCATTCCCACCACGCTCCACAGCGACGGCCGCTCGCCGCCGTGAGCAGGAATTTTACGCACCGTGCCGTTAATCGCCCAGGCCACTAACGGCAGCACCATGGTGACGCAGGCCAGCGCCTCGACGCCGTAATGGCTGTAGATCAGCAGCCCCAGCGGCGCCCCGGCCGCCAGAGAGCCGTATATCGCCATACCGTTCCACGACATGACTTTACCGGAGCGCATGGGCCCCACCAGCCCCATCCCCCAGCTTAAATTACCTGTGAGCAGCTGGCTTTCACCAAAACCCAGGATCAGACGGCCAAGCACCAGCAGGCCAAACTTCGCCATGACCGGCACCGGCAGCAGCGCGGCGCACAGCCAGGCGCCCCCCGCCAGCGCGCAGGCCAACATCCCCTGCAGGACAGAGCGTTTGGCGCCGTACTGATCGGCAAGGCGGCCGGCATAGCCGCGGGTTAATACGGTCGCCAGAAACTGGATACCGACGGCGACGCCAACCATAGTATTGCCAAATCCCAGTTCCTGATGGACAAACAAAGGGATAACCGGTAGCGGCAGGCCGACGGTCATATAGGTGAGAAAAACGGCGAACGTGATCCGAAACAGCGAACCATTCGCTGAAGGAGTGCGTTTTGTTTCAGTGACTGCGGACATGCTTTACTCCAGTTCGCAGAGTAAGGCGAGGTGAGACCACGCCCTCTCCACCTGATTATCAGGGTTAAGGCGCGTTGGATGACGTTAAACGCTTACGCATTATCTGAGAGAATAATGTTGTGCCAGGAGTTTGCCTTTTCTCCCGGGGGTCTGTCAAGAATACAAAAAAGGGAGCCCGTTGGCTCCCCTTGTAAAGCGTGTTCGTTATGCGCGGTATTTGCGCATGACCAGCGTGGCGTTAGTCCCGCCAAAGCCGAAGCTGTTAGACATCACGGTCGTCAGCGCGCGTTCGGTCGGCTCGGTCACGATATTCAGGCCGGCGGCCTGCTCGTCCATCTCTTCGATGTTGATGCTCGGCGCAATAAAGCCGTGTTCCAGCATCAGCAGGGAGTAGATAGCTTCCTGTACGCCAGCGGCGCCCAGGGAGTGGCCGGTCATCGCTTTGGTCGCGGAGATCGCCGGGCTGTTATCACCGAAGACTTCACGAATCGCCCCCAGCTCCTTCACATCGCCTACCGGGGTAGAAGTACCGTGGGAGTTCAGGTAGTCAATCGGTGTGTCAACGCCGTCCATCGCCATCTTCATGCAGCGAACCGCGCCTTCACCGGACGGGGCAACCATGTCTGCGCCATCGGACGTTGCGCCGTAGCCAACGATTTCAGCATAGATGTGCGCGCCGCGCGCCAGAGCATGTTCCAGCTCTTCAACCACAACCATACCGCCGCCGCCCGCGATAACGAAACCATCACGGTGGGTGTCATAGGTACGAGACGCTTTTTCTGGCGTTTCGTTGTATTTGGTGGACAGCGCGCCCATCGCGTCGAATTCACACGCCATTTCCCAGCACAGCTCTTCGCCGCCGCCGGCAAACACGATGTCCTGTTTGCCCAGCTGGATTTGTTCAACAGCGTTACCGATGCAGTGGGCGGAAGTCGCACAGGCGGAGCTGATGGAGTAGTTCACGCCGTAGATTTTGAACGGTGTTGCAAGGCAAGCGGATACCGCGGACGCCATCGCTTTGGTCACCACGTAGGGGCCAACCGCTTTCAGACCGCGCGGGCTGCGCATTGCATCAGCGCCGAAAACCTGAGATTTAGAAGAACCGCCAGAACCGGCAATCAGGCCCACGCGCGGGTTTTGCTGATAGACTTCCTCTTTCAGGCCAGCATCTTCAATTGCCTGCTGCATGGAAAGATAGGAATAGATAGAGGCATCGTTCATGAAACGAACCACTTTACGGTCGATCAAGCCGGTGGTGTCCAGTTTGACGTTGCCCCATACGTGGCTGCGCATTCCTGAATCTTTAAACTCTTCAGAGAAAGTGATCCCGGAGCGTCCTTCACGCAGAGATGCCAGGACTTCCTGCTGGTTATTACCAATACTGGAAACGATGCCCAGGCCAGTAATCACTGCACGTTTCATTCAATACCTCTGTAAGTCGCACTATATTAAGTTTCGAGTCGCACAATAGCGTACACTTGTACGCCGAACAAGTCCGATCAGCCAATTTGTGTATAAATTTGCGCCCTCAGGCACACATCGTTAAGATCGTTCTACGCCTTGTGATTCGAGTAACTTACGTGAAACAAAACGCCATACAACCCGCCAACCTGGAATTCAACGCTGAGGGTACACCTGTTTCCCGAGATTTTGACGATGTCTACTTTTCCAATGACAACGGTCTGGAAGAGACGCGCTACGTTTTCCTCGACGGAAACCAGCTCAGGGAACGCTTCCCTGAGCATGCACGTCCGTTCTTTGTGGTTGCCGAAAGCGGGTTCGGTACCGGCCTGAATTTCCTCACGCTGTGGCAGGCGTTTGACGTTTTTCACCGCGATAACCCAGAAGCTACCCTGCAAAGATTACATTTCATCAGTTTCGAAAAATTTCCGCTGAAAGCGGAGGACCTGCGCCTTGCCCACCAACGCTGGCCGGAGCTTGCAACCTGGGCCGAGCAGCTGCAGGCGCAGTGGCCTCTGCCCATCGCGGGCTGCCATCGTCTGCTGCTGGATGAAGGGCGGGTCACGCTGGATTTGTGGTTTGGCGATATTAATGAACTGACCAACGAGCTCGATGATTCGCTTAATCAGCAGGTGGACGCCTGGTTTCTTGATGGCTTTGCCCCGGCAAAAAACCCGGACATGTGGACGGCGGAGCTGTTTGCGGCGATGGCTCGTCTGGCAAGACCCGGCGGTACCCTGGCCACCTTCACCTCCGCCGGCTTTGTGCGCCGCGGCCTGCAGGAGGCCGGTTTCAGCATGCAGAAGCGCAAGGGTTTTGGCCGCAAGCGCGAAATGCTGACCGGCGAAATGCGTGAAACGCCGGAGATCCCCGCGCGCGCGCCGTGGTTTGCCCGCAGCGGTACGGAACAGCGCGATGCCGCGATTGTCGGCGGGGGGATCGCCAGCGCCCTGCTCGCGCTGGCGCTGCTGCGCCGCGGATGGCAGGTAACGTTATACTGCGCCGACAGCGCGCCGGCTGAAGGCGCATCCGGAAACCGCCAGGGCGCGCTCTATCCGCTGCTCAGCCAGCACGATCCCGCCCTGGCCCGCTTCTTCCCGGCGGCATTTACTTTCGCCCGCCGCCTGTATGACGCTCTGCCGGTGATGTTCGATCATGACTGGTGCGGCGTGACGCAGCTGGGCTGGGATACGAAAAGCGCGCAGAAAATCGCCCAGATGATTGAGCTTAACCTGCCGCCGGAAATCGCCGTCGCCGTGGATGCCCGAACCACTGCGCAACAAACCGGTGTGGAAACCGGCTGCGGGGGCATCGCCTATCCTGCCGGCGGCTGGCTTTGTCCACAGCAGTTAACCGCTGAACTGCTGGCCCTCGCCGCCACTCGTGGATTGCGCGTGCGCTACGATTATCCGGTCACGGAGCTCAGCGCAGACAACAACGGCTGGCAATTAAACCAGCGGCAGTACCACGAGGTCGTGGTACTGGCCAACGGCCATCAGCTGACCCGCTTTAGCCAGACGGAGCATCTTCCCATGTACCCGGTTGCCGGTCAGGTTAGCCATATTCCGACGACGCCAGGGCTATCGAAATTGCGCCAGGTCCTGTGCTACAACGGCTACCTGACGCCGCAAAACCCGCATAATCAGCAACACTGCATTGGCGCAAGCTACCACCGCGGACAGGCAGAGGCCGCGTTTAGCGCCGAGGATCAGCAGCAGAATCGCCAGCGCCTGATTGACTGTTTCCCGCAGGCGGAATGGACGCGGGAGGTAGACGTGAGCGCTAATCAGGCCCGCAGCGGCGTGCGCTGCGCAACCCGCGATCATTTGCCGATGGTCGGCAGCGTGCCTGATTATGAGGCCACCTTACGCGAATATGCCTCGCTGGCTGAACGTCAGGAGCAGGCCGGAGAAGCGCCGGTTTACCGCAACCTGTATATGCTAGGCGCGCTGGGCTCGCGCGGCCTGTGCTCCGCGCCGCTGGCGGCTGAAATTCTGGCGTCGCAAATGAGCAATGAGCCATTACCCATGGATAAAGAAACGCTGGCGGCGCTGAATCCTAACCGGCTGTGGGTAAGAAAACTGCTGAAAGGGAAAGCGGTGAAATAATTGCGGGAAATAGAGCCCGGCTGAGCGAATGCCGGGCTTTGGCGGAGGGCAGAACTATTTCTGCATCGCCTTCTGGTACAAACTGTTCCACATCTCCTGCACCAGAACCTGATCCGGCGGCGACAGTTCGCCCGCGCTGATGGCTTTTTCCAGGCTCCGGGATACCTTGTCATGTACCGCTTGCGCAGTATGCTCGCCCTCTCCTTCCAGCTCGGCCACCGCCAGCGTCAGGTGGCCGCGCAGATAACCGCCGGCAAACAGTTCGTCATCACTGGCGTGGTCGACCATATCATCAATTAACGCCAGAATGCGTGATTCAAACTCCGCGATCATCTTCTTTCCTCATAGTATGTAAAGTGTGGCCTTAGTGCAGGTCTTCCGGCCACGGGAACTGTTCTGCCGTCAAGGGCGGCGTTTGGTAATATTCTTGCAGCGCCTGAATGAAACGCGCGGGACGCTCAGGGATCCCCTGCTCCAGATAGGTCATCACCTGGGCATGCACGCGCCGCTGAAAAGCGATCCGGTCGGGCTCAAAATCCCCTTCCAGGTTGTCGCAGCTGACGTTAAATGGATATCCCGCCGCCACGCAAAACAGCCAGTCAAACGCCTGAGGCTTCACCTCAACGTCTTCAAATTGAGACTGGGTCATCGCGTCGCGACCGTCCGGGCAGTACCAGTAACCGAAATCTACCAGCTCACGTCGCGCCTTCCCGGCAATGCACCAGTGCGATATCTCGTGCAGTCCGCTGGCGTAAAAGCCGTGGGCAAAGACGATACGGTTGTAAGGCACGTCATCATCTGCCGGAAGATAGATCGGTTCGTCATCGCCTTTAATCAGACGGGTATTAAAATCTTCAGCAAAACAGCCGTCGAAAATTTCGATCAGCTGTTCATATTTATGCGTGCTGTTCATTAGTTCATCCCCAGCCACTGGAGGAACTCCTGTCCATGGCTGTCATAAAGCAGTTTTGCACTCATCACCGCCGACACCACGACGATCATCGGTCGAATCAGTGACTGTCCTTTGCTCAGCACCAGCCGCGATCCCGCGCGGGCGCCGATAAATTGCCCGGCCAGCATCACAAAGCCGGTAGCCCATATCACCTTGCCGCCAATAATAAACAACAGCAGGCCGCCAACGTTAGACGTCGCGTTAAGCAATTTTGCATGCGCGGTCGATTTCGCCAGATTGAACCCCGCCAGGGTGACGAAAGCCAGCGCGTAAAACGATCCGGCGCCCGGGCCAAAGAAGCCGTCGTAAAAACCGACGCAGCCACCAGCCACCAGGGCAAACGGCAGACCGTACAGACGTCGCTGCCGGTCCTCTTCGCCGAGCTTCGGCATCAGCAGAAAATAGAGGCCAATGCCGATAACCAGGATTGGCAGTATCTGCTTGAGTATATCGGACTGGACGTGCTGGACCAGCAGCGCGCCGCCCGTCGAGCCGAGAAAGGTCATCAGAATATTGAGCTTCTGGTCGGCCAGATTCACCACCTTGCGGCGAATGAAATAAAGCGAAGCGGACAGCGACCCGCCGCAGGCCTGCAGCTTGTTGGTGGCCAGCGCCTGCGCAGGGGGAAGACCCGCCGCCATCAGGGCCGGGACGGTCAATAACCCGCCGCCGCCCGCCAGTGAATCGATAAATCCCGCCAGAATGGCCACGAAAAACAGTACGACCAGTACCGTCGGTGACACCATAAAAACGTCGATAAAACTATCCATTAAAGAATATGCTCATCCAGTAGCGCCTGGCAGGAAGGCGGCAGCGGAGGCGGCGTCTTCTTCACAGGAGGGGTTGATCCTGGCTTAGGGGGTTCAAACCAGCTTTGCAATTCCGCACCGCAGCCATCGCCCGCCGGAGGCGGAGCCTGGTCTTCACACTCGAGGCTGTCGGCCGGGCAGCGCAGGCGCACGTGCATATGCGCTCGGTGCTGGAACCATGGGCGAACTTTGCGTAGCCAGTCGCGATCGCTACCGGCATCCAGGCACAGCTGCTGCTTAATCGCCGGGTTGACGAAAATACGCGTAACGTCGCTATCTTGCGCCGCCATCTTAATCAGCTGGCTGATTTGCGGGCTCCACAGCGACGGCACTACGCGTTTGCCGTCGCGGGCCACCAGGTCCAGCGCCTGCGGCTTCAGCAGCTGAGCTGAACTCCAACGCGCCTGCGGCAGCTGAAGAAAAATATCGACATCCAGTCCGGACTGATGGCTGGCGTGGCCGCCGTTAAAGCGCCCGCCGGCCGGCATACCCATGTCGCCAATCAGCACCGTTCCCATGCCTTTATTGTGCGCCTGATTGCTCAGACGCTGAATAAACTGCACGAGGTCCGGATGGCCGAAGTAGCGGTTCTGATCGGTACGCATCACCTGATAGCCAGTGGCGTTTAACGGCAGCGCCTGCGCGCCAACGATACAGCCATTGGCAAACGCGCCAATGGACTGCGGGCTGCCGCTAACGGGCTGCGTAATTTTCTGCCACGGCGTCGCCGCCAGGCTGGTACCGCTGGCGAGGAGCGCCAGCAGTGCGATAACGGTGTTTTTCATCTATGACCAGCGTGGAATTGATGTCGTCACGTCGCCATTTTGCGCGCGCTGACGCATAAAGTGATCCATTAACACGATCGCCAGCATCGCTTCGGCAATAGGTACCGCACGAATACCGACGCAAGGATCGTGACGCCCTTTGGTGATCATCTCAACTTCTTCGCCAAAGCGATTGATCGTGTGACCCGGGACGGTGATGCTGGAGGTCGGCTTCAGCGCGATATTCGCCACGATCTGCTGACCGCTGCTAATGCCGCCGAGAATGCCGCCCGCGTGGTTGCTCTGGAAGCCCGCTTTGGTAATTTCATCGCGGTTTTCGCTGCCGCGCAGCTTCACCACCTCAAAACCATCGCCAATTTCCACGCCCTTCACCGCATTGATGCTCATCAGCGCGTGCGCGATATCGGCATCGAGACGGTCGAATACCGGCTCACCCAGTCCCGGCGGTACGCCATCGGCCACCACGGTGACCTTCGCCCCGATGGAGTCGCCCTCTTTTTTCAGGCCGCGCATCAGTTCATCAAGCGCTTCGATTTTGTCCGGATCCGGGCAGAAGAACGGGTTCTGCTCTACCTGATCCCACGCTTTTATCGCCAGCGGGATATCGCCCATCTGGGTCAGGCAACCGCGAATCACAATACCAAATTTCGCGGCGAGGAATTTCTTGGCAATCGCCCCTGCGGCCACGCGCATGGCGGTTTCACGCGCAGAGGAACGACCGCCGCCACGATAGTCGCGCAGGCCATATTTCTGCTCGTAGGTGTAGTCAGCGTGTCCCGGGCGGAAAACGTCCTTAATGGCGCCGTAGTCCTGAGAACGCTGGTCGGTATTCTCAATCAGCAGGCCAATGCTGGTCCCGGTGGTCACCCCCTCGAATACTCCGGAAAGGATCTTCACCTGGTCCGGCTCGCGGCGCTGGGTGGTATAGCGTGAGGTTCCCGGACGACGGCGATCGAGATCGTGCTGGAGATCGGCTTCGGTTAGCGGAATGCCTGGCGGCACGCCGTCAACGATGCAGCCCAGCGCCAGGCCATGCGACTCGCCGAACGTCGTGACGCGAAAGAGTTGTCCAATTGTGTTTCCTGCCATCACGGCTCCGTTTTTGTCGTTATGTTTGCGTGTTGTTTTAGTCTTTATAAATACCGAAATGCGCGCGGGCGGCAATCAGTTGCGGTTTAGTCAGCATAAAGACGCCATCGCCGCCGTTTTCAAACTCCAGCCAGGTAAATGGCACGTCAGGATATTGCTCCATCAGATGTACCATGCTGTTACCGACTTCACAAATCAGGATACCGTCATCGCTGAGATAATCCGGCGCGCAGGCGAGGATCCGGCGGGTTAACTTCAGACCATCGCTACCGGAAGCCAGCCCCAGGACCGGTTCATGGCGATATTCACCCGGCAGGTCGGACATATCTTCTTCATCGACGTACGGCGGATTGGTCACGATCAGATCGTATTGCACCTTCGGCAGATCGCGGAACAGATCGGAGCGAATCGGCGTAACGTTATGAATTAAGCCGTGATCTTCCACGTTCTGCTCGGTAACGGCCAGCGCGTCAGGGGAAATATCCACCGCATCGACTTCCGCTTCCGGGAAAGCGTAAGCGCAGGCGATAGCGATACAGCCGCTGCCGGTGCACATATCAAGGATGTGCTGCGGATAGTGGTCAATCAGGCCGGAAAAATGGTTGTTAATGAGTTCGCCAATCGGCGAGCGCGGCACCAGCACGCGTTCATCGACGTAAAACTCATGGCCGCAGAACCAGGCTTTGTTGGTCAAATAAGCGACCGGAATGCGCTCGTTAATACGGCGAATGACGCGCTCAACGATGCGATGTTTTTCGCTGGAAGTCAGACGCGCGGTACGCATATCTTCCGGAATATCAAGCGGCAGATACAGCGAAGGCATCACCAGCTGTACGGCTTCATCCCACGGGTTATCGGTGCCGTGTCCGTACCAGATGTTTGCAGCGCTGAAGCGGCTTACCGCCCAACGCAGCATGTCCTGAATGGTATGAAGCTCATTCACGGCTTCATCAACAAAAATTTTATCCACGCTATCCCCCAGGGCACGCTCTGCTATAAATTCGGCGGCTAGTTTGCCACGAAGACGGGGATAAATCAGCATTCTTACGTCAGGCGGAGGGGGAAAAATAGGTTTTCCTTGCCTGGATGCGTGGCGAGTCGGGTAAACTACCGACAAAGAAAAAATGAGATCAGATAATGAAAAAGAAAACATCGCTAAGCGAGGAGGATCAGGCATTGTTCCGGCAGCTGATGACCGGCACGCGTCAGATTAAGCAGGACACCATCGTTCATCGCCCGCAGCGTAAAAAAATCGCTGAAGTACCGCCCAAGCGGCTGCTCCAGGAGCAGGCGGATAACAGCCACTATTTTTCCGATGAGTTTCAGCCGCTGCTGAATACCGAAGGGTCGGTTAAATATGTGCGCTCGGACGTCAGCCATTTTGAGCTGAAAAAGCTGCGTCGGGGTGATTATTCGCCGGAGCTGTTTCTCGACCTGCACGGTTTAACCCAGCAGCAGGCCAAGCAGGAACTGGGAGCCTTGATTGCCGCCTGCCGTCGCGAGCACGTATTCTGCGCCTGCGTGATGCACGGGCATGGAAAGCATATTCTCAAACAGCAAACGCCGCTGTGGCTGGCCCAGCACCCGCATATTATGGCGTTTCATCAGGCACCAAAAGAGTACGGCGGAGACGCCGCACTGCTGGTTCTGATTGAAGTTGAAGAGTGGCAACCGCCGGAGCTTCCGTAAACGTCAGCCCCGGAGGGAATCAGATAGCCTTCGCCATCTTCAAATTGCAGGGGCTCATTTGCCAGTTGAATTCGCCTTTGCCGCTGGCATCAAGCGTGACGCAGGCAATCGCCGAAGTGGTGAACATCGGGGGAGTTTCCCCCGGGCACAGCTCTGAGACGAGGTACCCCACCAGAGGGAGGTGAGACACGACCAGCGCCGTCGCCACACCTTCATTCGCCAGCGCCTGCAGATAAGCGCTAACCATGCCAACGTCGCCGCACGGCGTGAGTTCCGGCATCACGTCGACATCTTTTGGCAGATTCATGCACTCCCCAACAATTTCCAGCGTCTGTTCTGCACGCAGGTAGGGACTCACAAGAACCCGCTCAATATCCACTTTTTGACCTTTCAGCCAGGTAGCCATCTGACGAGACTCATCGCAACCGCAGACGGTTAATGGACGAACCGAGTCACTGGCTGCATCGAGGGCAGCGTCGCCGTGACGCATGATAAAAACTTGCATATTGCACCGCTTTTGTTAACCAGAAGCACCGCGGTCTTACCCACGTAGACGATACGCAGGTGACCCGGTGGCCGGGCATTGTGCCTGATCCATTCAACGAATGAAACGCTGTTTTTTACCTCAATGGCGTAAGTATAGTCAACTATTGCTTACAAAATCGCCAAAGCGCAGCGCCGTTCATTACCGGATTTACCTTCTTTGACCACAACTTAGGTCGTACGTTCCTCAGCGGGCCAAAAGGTCGCCCCCTGCTCGGCCATGTGTAACAAAGTGTCACATGGTGTAAAACGCGGGCCGTACTGAGCAGCCAGGCGCTGCAATATCGCGGCGACCTCACCCGCTCCCAGGGTATCCATATAGCGGAACGGGCCGCCAAGAAACGGCGGAAAACCAATGCCAAATACGGCGCCGATATCACCATCGCGGGCGCTGCGAACCACTCGCTCATCGAAGCAGCGCGCCGCTTCGTTAAGCATCATCATCACGCAGCGTTCCGCCACCTGCTGCGCGGACAAGCGCGCCTGCGGTGAGGAAATACCCAGTAAAGCGTAGATCGCAGGATCGGGCCGTTTTTTGCTTTTACGCCCTTTTGCCGCATAAAGATAGAAACCCCGGTTATTTTTTCTCCCTTTGCGATCGTCATTCAGAATCGAGCTAATGATGTTTGCAGGCGGGCTAAAACGTTCTCCCCATGCGGCCTCCAGCACCGGGATAATTTTGGTACCGGTATCGATTCCCACTTCATCAAGGAGCTGAATAGGGCCAACCGGAAAACCGAATTTAACCAAAGCGTTATCAATATGCTCTACCGGCTCGCCTTCCATCAACAGGCGCATGGCTTCATTTATGTAGGGGGCCAGAATGCGGTTAACATAAAAGCCCGCTTTATCGGCGACGACAATCGGCGTTTTACCCTGCAGTTTCGCCAGCTTAACCGCCGTCGCAATTGTTTGCCGATCCGTACCACTATGCGGAATCACCTCCACCAGCGGCATTTTGTCTACCGGGCTAAAGAAGTGAAGCCCGATGACCCGCTGCGGCCTGCTTGCATGCGCCGCGATCTCGCCGATCGGTAAAGACGACGTATTAGAAGCAAAGATCGTCTCCGGGCGGCAGTGCTGTTCAACTTCGCTGACCATCTTCTGCTTGAGCGCAAGATCTTCAAACACCGCTTCGATCACCACATCGCGATGTGCAAATCCCTGATAATCCAGCGAACCGGATATTAATCCCATCTGGCGATCGCGCTCGCTGGCGCGCAGATAGCGGCGACGCACCTGTTTATCGAGCAGATCCCAGCTGTACTTCAGCGCGTGATTTATCCCGCGCGGCTGGATGTCCTTAATGCGTACCGGTAATCCGCCTTTGCAGGCGGTGACGTAAGCAATACCGCCCCCCATGAGTCCTCCGCCCAGAATGCCCACGCTGCGCAGCGCGACGGGCTCAGCATCCGCGCCGCGATCTTTTTTCAGATCGGTGCTGGCGAAAAAAATCGACCGTAGCGCCTGCGATTGCGACGTCATCGCCAGCTCGCCAAAAGCGCGGGCCTCCTCGGCGTATCCGCTGCTGCAGCCCTGCGCCAGTCCGGTTTCAATCACCTGCAGAATGCGCTCAGTTGCCGGGTAGTTCCCCTGGGTTTTGTGATGCGTCTTTTTCGCGACCAGACGAAACAGCAGGCTGCGGCCAAGCGGGCCTGCGAGAATACGTTCGCGCGCCGGAACAGCGCGGCTTGCCGGGCGACCTTTGAGCGCCAGTTCAATCGCGGTTTGCAGCAGGATAGTCTGCGGCACCACCTCATCAACCAGCCCTGCCTTCAGGGCCTGACGCGGGCGAAGCTGCTTACCGGTCAGGATCATCTCCAGCGCGCCGCTGACGCCAATTAATCGCGGTAGACGCTGAGTTCCGCCAGAGCCGGGCAGCAGCCCCAGCTGAACTTCCGGGAGGCCAAGCCGGGTTTTATCGTCATCGCTGCATACCCGCCCGTGGCAGGCCAGCGCCAGCTCAAGGCCGCCGCCCAGGCATGCGCCGTGGATAGCGGCAATCACCGGAATCGACAGGCCGTGGATCTCGGCCATGATTTGCTGGCCCTGACGGGCAAGCGCCTCCGCTTCCTGCGCGGAATGGCAGCGGGCAATCATATTGATATCCGCCCCAGCGATAAAGTTATCCGCTTTTGCCGAGATAAACACCGCGCCGCGCAGCTCCTTATTGTCGCGGATCTGGCGGATGATCCCCCGCACCTCGCTGGCGAACTCAGCTTTCAGGGTATTCATTTTTTCACCGGGCGCGTCAATGGTGATGACGGCGATATTGTCCGGGCGAACCTCAAGCGCAAATGCCGATACGGTTTCCATTATTCGGCCTCCAGAACCATCGCTGAACCCAACCCACCCGCCGCGCAGGCGGTGACCAGACCAAATCCGCCGCCGCGCCGCCGCAGTTCATGCAGCGTTTGGGTAATCATCCGCGCGCCGGTGGCGGCAAAGGGATGACCGTAGGCAATCGAGCCGCCAAGCACGTTAAATTTGCTCTCGTCCACTTCCCCGGTAGCCTGAGAGCGGCCAAGCACTTCGCGGGCAAAGCGATCGCTGGCCATACATTGCAGATTAGCCAGCGTTTGCGCGGCAAAAGCTTCATGCATATCAATCAGGGTCAAATCAGCCAACGTCAGCCCCGCTCTTTCCAGCGCCAGCGGCGTCGACCACGCCGGGCCCAGCAGCATATCCTGGCGAACATCAATCGCGGTGAAAGCGTAGCTTCGCAGATAGCCCAGCGGAACAAGGCCCAGCTCTTTAGCCCGGGATTCGGTCATCAGGATCACCGCCGCCGCCCCATCGGTTAGCGGCGTACTATTCGCGGCGGTTACGCTCCCGTGTTGACGATCGAAGGCCGGGCGTAACTTTTGGTAATCCGCCAGGGTTGAATTTTTACGAATATTATTATCCTGTTCCAGCGGCTCACGGAACGGCGGCGTGTACGCCGTCATCACTTCTGCCGAGAGCTTACCTTCCTCCCAGGCTCTGGCGGCAAGCTGGTGTGAACGCAGCGCCAGCGCATCCTGCCGTTCGCGCGTGATAGCCCACGTTTTCGCCATCTGCTCGGCGGTATCGCCCATCCGCAGGCCGGTTGAGTATTCGGCAACCGCTGGCGGTACGGGCAAAAGGTCGCGAAAACGTAGCCGAGAAAATAGCTTCAGGCGCTGTCCCAGGGTGCGAGCTTTGTTGGCATCAACAAGCGTTCGGGCGAGTTTTTTGCTGACGCCAATAGGTAATACGGAAGAGGAGTCGGCTCCGCCGGCGATACCCGCGCGAATAGTGCCTGCCACCAGGCTTTCCGCGACGTTGGCCACCGCCTGAAAGCTGGTCGCACAGGCGCGGCTGACGCTGTAGGCATCGGTATGCACGCTCATGCCGGTCCCCAGCACAATTTCCCGGGCGATGTTCGGCGCTTCCGGCATCTGCACCACCTGGCCAAATACCAGCTGGTCTATTATGTCCGCGGGGATGTTGCTGCGAGCCAGCATTTCGCCGACCACCAGCTTACCTAAATCAACGGCCGGCACGCCGTGAAAAGCCGTCGCCTGTCGGGCAAACGGAGTACGTAAACCGCTGACTATCGCGATACGATCGCCCTGTCGGGTGACTAGCGGTAATGCCTGACTCATAACGCTCCCCTGTTAACCGATAAAACAAAGTGGTCTGACCTGATAACAGTTTTAACTAATATTTTACATTAAGCCAATCGGGGAACCGAAAAAGTGGGAGCCAAAACACATTGATTAGAAAAGGTAACGCCCCTGCCATGAGGGGCATTAAGGGAAGGATTAACGCAAGCCGAGCTGGAAAATCAGGGTTTCAGCTTCACAGCTGAACACGAAATCGATATCCAGCTTCACGCCGCCATCAACGTCGGTAAAGGTCGGGGTGATTCTGCACGGCTCTGATTCAACGTTACGCGCTCTTTCGCTTAATGCGGCGAGCGTTTCTTCGGCTTCGGCACGGTTCGCAAACACGCGGCTATAAGAGGCGGTGCAATCGGTGTTGTCCATAATGGTGCCAACATCCATACAGCAGCAAACCGGGGTTTCATCAGCACTGCATTTACTCATCGTAGATTTCCTCTGTATATGCACTCAAGGTGCCAGACAAATAATGTGCGTATTTTACGCCCCGGGCATGCCTGCCTCCAGTCGTTAATGGCGACAAACGGGATAAGTGACCGAAATCACACTTAAAAATGATCCAAAACAAAAAGCGCCTACTTTGGGTAACAGGTACCCGGGCAAATTTGCCAACTGGATCGCGTTTCTTAGATCACAATTGAAAAAACTTATAAACAAACTTGCAACATATCATCTGGTCAGACCTATACTCAGCGCACTGGTCTGATTTCTCTGTCGTAAAGCAGACCCTACACTTCGCGCTCCTGTTACAGCATGTAACATTGTTTAAATAAAAATAACTCTATGAGGTTATGGGCATGAGCCAGAAAACCCGCCTTACCCAATCTGCCCTTGCAGTGGCTGTAGCACTCGTTTCAACCCAGGCCTGGTCAGCAGGCTTTCAGCTAAACGAATTCTCTTCATCGGGCCTTGGTCGCGCCTATTCAGGTGAAGGCGCTATTGCTGATGATGCGGGAAACGCCAGTCGTAACCCGGCGTTAATCATGATGTTCGACCGTCCAACCTTCTCCGGCGGCGCTATTTTCGTCGATCCTGATGTCAACGTCACCGGTAGTTCAGTTATCGGTAATGACGCCAGCCAGGACAATATCGCACCTACCGCATGGGTGCCAAATTTGCACTTCGTGGCGCCGATTAACGACCAGTTCGGTTGGGGAGCTTCCCTGACCTCTAACTATGGTTTAGCCACCGAGTTCAACAACGATTTTGCCGCGGGCTCGATGGGCGGAACCACCGATCTCGAAACGCTTAACCTGAACCTGAGCGGCGCTTATCGTCTCAACGACCACTGGAGTTTTGGTCTGGGCTTTGACGCCGTGTACGCTCGAGCAAAATTAGAGCGCTATGCGGGTGATTTACCGGAAATTATCGGCGCACAGCTACCGGGAATGGTGAAAGCCGGCAAACTCTCCCCGGCTCAGGCTGCGGCCATCGGTCAACAGGCCGGCGGTATCAGCCGCGACACCCAAATTGCTCGTCTGAAGGGTGATGAATGGGGCTTTGGCTGGAATGCCGGTATTTTATATGAAGTCGATAAAAACAACCGCTACGGCTTAACCTACCGCTCTGAAGTCAAAGTTGATTTTGACGGGGATTACAAGAGCAGCCTGCCGTCGTCCCTCAACCCCATCAACTCTGCTCTGGGCCTGGGTCTGCCGTACGGCACCGGCGGCTCCACGATTGGCGGTTCTCTGACGTTGAATCTGCCAGAAATGTGGGAAGTATCAGGTTATAACCGCGTGGCGCCAAAATGGGCCGTTCACTACAGCCTGGCATACACCAGCTGGAGCCAGTTCCAGGAGCTGAAAGCGACCAAAACCAGCGGTGGGGAAACGCTGTTCTACAAGGACGAAGGTTTTAAAGATTCCTACCGTATCGCGCTAGGTACGACCTATTACCACGACGATAACTGGACCTTCCGTACCGGTATCGCCTTTGATGATAGCCCGGTCCCGGCTTCCAATCGTTCTATCTCTATTCCGGACCAGGATCGCCTGTGGCTCAGCGCCGGTACGACTTACGCCTTTAATAAAGATGCCTCAGTCGACGTCGGTGTGTCTTATATGCACGGTCAGCACGTTGAATTTACAGAAGGGCCGTATACCTTTAAATCAGAAGGTAAAGCCTGGCTGTACGGCGCGAACTTCAACTACCGTTTCTGATAATGTGAAGCCACAAAAAAGGGTGAACATCATGTTCACCCTTTTTACTTTCTACCCGTCGGTTACTGTGAATCGATATCTTTGAGATCGCCCTCAATCGCCTGCGCGTTCGGGTTTTCATTCGGGGAAAGTTTACCGCCGTTGGCGATAAAGTCGTGACGCTGGAAGTAGGCTTCACGCATTAAGATATACGGATCGGAGGACTGACGGAGCAAGCCGTCTGAATCCAGCAGCTGCGCGCGCGTTTCAACGCCCTCAACCATCCATTTGCCGATAGACATCGGCCATGTCAGCCAGGAAAGAACCGGATACAGGTCATCAGCCATATCGCCACCCTCATCACGAAGGGTGAAGCTGCCGTAGAACGGCAGTTGCACATATGGACCATAGCCAACGCCATAGTGACCCAGCGTGCTACCGAAGCGGGCAGGCTCAACGCGCTGCAGTTTCGGATTCGCCATCCCGGCCACATCAACCAGGCCCCCCATCCCAAGGATGGTGTTCAGGAAGAAACGCGTAAAGTGCACCATTCCTTTATAGGGATCGCCTTTCAGGAAGGAGTTCACCATTACCGCCGGCTCTTCGAGGTTGCTGGTAAAATTACTCAGCCCGTTACGCGCCGGCTGCGGAACGTAATCACGCCACGCCACCGCGACGGGGCGAAGGACATAGGGATCGACAACGTTGAAGTTGAAGTTGAACATGGTACGGTTAAAGCCTTCAAGCGGATCTGAACGCCCCTGCGGCCGATCGCCAGAACTAGAACTGGCGCATCCCACCAGCAATGTGGCGCCAAGCGCAAGCGCCGACAGGCGAAAATTCATAGGTGTCTCCCTGTTAATTTAAGCTATCGCTGGGGGTTATCGGGGGACAGCTGCCTCCATAAAGATATCGCCCGTAAGCATGTGCCTGCTTTCAGCATAGCCTTTTTTAGCATCATTGTTGGTGTCCCGATTCTATACACATTTTGCAATTTCCGTATTGCTAATCTTGTCATTGTGAAGAATTTAGGAGCTTATCCGACCCGAACAGCCGAAACCGCTCTAGGATTATAATAAAGACCCGCCGTTGAGGAAAAGTTATGAAACCGCAAACTCACCATGATAATGAGGATGTTGAAGTAGAGAGTGAAGAAAAGCAGAATGGTGAAGAAATTGAGGTTGATGAAGAACGCCTGCCTTCACAGGCAATGGCCACTCATGAAGTGATTCGCCAGGAGGGCGAGAAAGAGCTCGAGCGCGATGCCATGGCGCTACTATGGTCAGCGATTGCCGCCGGGCTTTCAATGGGGGCCTCGCTGGTCGCCAAAGGCATTTTCCATGTCCATCTGAGCGAACTTCCCGGCGGCTTCTTGCTGGAAAATCTTGGCTATACCTTTGGTTTTGTGATCGTCATTCTCGCTCGCCAACAGCTGTTTACCGAGAACACCGTCACCGCCGTCCTGCCTATTATGCATAAACCCACGCCAGGCAACATCGGCCTGCTGTTACGTTTATGGGGGATTGTGCTGGCGGGTAACCTAATCGGCACCGCTATCGCAGCCTGGGCGTTCGATGTTATGCCTGTGTTCGATGAGCCCACTCGCGAAGCCTTTCTTAAAATTAGCCTGAAGGTCATGCAAAACCCGCCGCTGGAGATGTTTGCCAATGCAATTATCTCCGGTTGGCTGGTCGCCACTATGGTGTGGATGTTTCCTGCCGCAGGTTCTGCAAAGATTGTCGTCATCATTCTGATGACCTGGCTTATCGCCCTCGCGGACACCACGCATATTGTGGTTGGCAGCGTCGAGATTTTCTACCTGGTATTTAACGGGACGCTGCCGTGGCAGGAATTTATCTGGCCTTTTGCTCTGCCAACGCTTGCCGGCAACATATGCGGCGGGACCTTTATTTTCGCTTTACTAAGCCATGCCCAAATTCGCAATGACATGAGTCACGAGAAGAAGGCTCGTGCAGCCGAGGAGGCCAAAAAGCGCTAAATGGCTATAGATTAAGCAGTTGGCCCGTACAAGCTTAACGAGCGCCGAAAATAACGCTATAATCCCGGCGCTTCGTCCCCTTAGTTAAATGGATATAACGAGCCCCTCCTAAGGGCTAGTTGCAGGTTCGATTCCTGCAGGGGACACTTTTGCGTCGTTTACCTCCGTTTACAGCATTCGTTTAATCATCACCACCGCAGAAAAACGCCAGCCCCAAAGCAGATGAATCATAGAGGTTTATCGATCCCAGCATAGATCTCATCAAGCTGCTGTAACCGGCCTTCATATGATTTCGTCAAACAACGGCTGTCGCTGCCGCATTTCTGCCGGCTATGGAGCCATGTTTTTTGTGCATCCATCATCTCGCCACGCGTCCCCATTGGAAAAAGCCCTCGCAGAAACTGATACTTCGTCGCCATCGCAACATCCATATCGTTCAGGCTCCGGTTAGCGCAGATAGCCTTTTCATCCGCCTGCGTCGCTTTCTGACAATCAAAACTCGCGGAGTACCCCGCTATCGGATACAGCACAGCAATAGTCATCAGTACTTCTCTTATCTTCATATGCGCTCCATTTCCGCACTCCCGCCATTTGTGCTACCCGCTTATAACGAGTGGCTCTCGCTACGAAGCCCAGCGTAAGCTTTTGACACACTGACGCTCTGAACTATCCGTGCTGTCGGTAATTATAGTTAATCCCCCTTAAAGCCCCGATCGGATAAGCCGCGCGCCTTCCGCAATATCTTTTTCCCGACGATGAAGCGCCCTACAGCCTGGCTGAAGTATCGGTCAGAATTGCATCAACGCGGGTCGTGGTATTACTTGCCCGGAGAGGGGAAGAATTTTTCTACCGTAACGCTTTTCATAATTATGCCTGGCCTGACATTCCATTCATAAATTTAATTCCATTTAAAATCAACCAAATAGATTAAAAACAAACATTCATGGTAGTTATCATTGTTGATTGTTTCCTTGCGTTACGATTCGCAAAACAATGCCGGTAGATAAATCCCCAACGTCACGTATTCTTCCCGCTGCCGGATGCGCTGAACTGCTGTTCTTTCAGTATCAGCGTTGCTTAAAAGCAGCGCGTCCGGCGGTTTATGGCGGATGAAAGACTATCTTCTCAGCCATCCGCTTCATATTGCGGCAGGATGTCAGCGACAAGAACGGGTTCTGTACAGGACTTGCGGACAGCCTGTTGCCTTACCTAAATTGGTTATACGGATAGATATGATGAAAAAACTCGCAATGGCACTGGGTATCTGTGCGCTTATGGCTTGTGGCGCTGCCAGCGCGGCAAATGGTCAGGTCGTTTCAAAGGCGAAATCAGCCTGCCAGAACAACGCAACGCAGTGCGCCCAGGCAAAGTCCACGGCGAAAGCGACTGCGCAGAAAGAAGCAAAAGCAGCCAAAGACGCCTGTGCTAAAAACCAGGCAGCCTGCGACAACGCAAAAACTGCGGCTAAAAACGCAGTGAAAAAGTAAGAACAGTACGGTGGGGTATACCCCCACCGTACTTTCAAAAATATGCTCCCCACCGTACGTCAGCTTGATTCCCGCAGGGCAAATTCTGTTTTCCTTATGGCGGAGATAGCAGGATTCTTTGCGCACGAGCCCGCGTCAAAACAAGCATTTACACGATACAGGCCTGACCCATGGCGATCCCTCTTCTGTCCGTTCACCAGCCGCATCGGCTATCCGAGGATTTTCAAGCAGGTTGCGCTTTCGATGAATCATCAGCCTTTTGACTCAATATCGCCTCCTGCATTATTAGTAATTTCATATAATTATTTGAAATTCAATGCACCAACAAAATAATTAAAAGTCATTAATTCATCACAAGGATAATGAGTACTGCGGATTTTTTTAGCCGCGATACATTTAATTATTAGAGGAAAGCTGATAAGATGCATTACAGATAATATTCTGACCAGATTCAACATGACGCGACAATATCAAAGTTTGATATAAAACATCTGTTTTGATAAAAATTTTGTATGAATCGAAATCGTCACAACGTCGATAGAGGTCAATTTAAGAAAACCATAACCCCCTATTTTTCATAAGATGATATAGACCATGGAAAGAAAAGAAAGAAACATATGGAAACTAAACAATCTTCCCCCCCTGGAATACTGTTCAATATCTCGCGCTAAAAAACTATTGAATTGTGAAATAGAAGATCTGCTTCATTGGCATGATATTGGCGCGATAAACCTGTGCATAAAAGTGGGTAAAATTAACGGAACATTAAAAGGTGCGTTCCAACATGACCAGAGCAGTAATAATCTCTATTTTCTTAACGCACCCAATGTTGATGAATTGAGCATCAGCGAAAGATCGTGGTCACGGCATTCAAAAATTAACAAAATTTTTAAATTTAATGATAGTGAAGCAAATCAGGAAGCCCAATATGGTATGCCGATTACCCAGCTGAAACTCCGGGTTTCCGTCTCCGGGTTATGGTACTGCCACACAAGAAATTTAATGGAGATCTTAGAAACGCCTGATGGCATGATTACCGAGGAGAGGATAAGCATCATATCACCGGCCACCAATATCCTCTTCTGTCACTTCATACCCGACGAGGATGAGAGACCAACCATCACGCTGAGTAAGCTTTACATCACGAGTCAGGCGATTGAGAAAATTTATGAACATACCATCAGCAGTCGCCCTCTCGAACTTTCTGAAAAAGCCTTACATTTACCTGAGGAGCAAGATATGGCGACGCCCTCAACGATTATGCAAAATAAGTTGCTCATTGAATTTATCAATCACATCATTCAATCCAATCCACATTTTGGCGATAACATGCTTAACGCGACTGAAAACAAAAAAAATAAAATATTTAATAGAGCTATGGATAAACTCAGGTCTGAAGGCGTGGTTTCCAGCTACGGCAGCATTAATCTTCCGACGACAGAATATACGTTCGAATGATACTTCTTTAATTAAATTATATCAGAATGAATCATTTCAGCGCCATAGATACAGGGCGCGCAACGCAGTAGCAAATGTGAAATGCATTTCAATATGAATTCATATATAAATCTGGCTTCACAATAAAACAGTTCTCTATAAACGCTCCTGATGCTTATGAATCACTTCATATACAGCGAATCAACGTGACGTTAAGTCTCCACCAGTCGATTCCTGAAAGCCCTGCCCTGCGCTCAATACTGACGCAGCCTGATGTGCCATTAGTATAAACTCTCGGGTCGCGGCGCTTTGCCAGGCCCCCTTTCGCTGTATCAAACACGCGGTTCTTTCCAGTAATGATGGCCCGAGTTCGATCGCGGTTAAATCGTCACGCCCCTGGACAATGGCAGCAGGAAGCAAGGTTGCCAACGACGTGCGTTCAACCACGGTCAGCACTGCGCTAATCGAGTTGGCCTCCATCTGCACTTTCGGTTGAATACCGCGCTGTCGGCAGTCGCGATCGATTTGTTCGCGAGTAGCAAAAGCGCTGCTTAGCAGAATCAGTGACGCCTGATTGAGCGCCGTCAGCGCCACACGACGGGTCGCCGCCAGAGGATGAGAGCGGCCAACCACCAGCGCCAGGGTTTCAGAGAGCAGCGGCTGAGACACAATATCCCGCGAAGCGCCACCGTCGAAAGCGATCCCGATATCCAGCTCATCATTGAGCAGCAGAGTCTCCATTCGATCCTGCGCCAGCTCTTGTATATCCAGCGTTATATTCGGGTAACGTTGATAAAACGAAGCCACCAGCGGCCCGATAAAATAATGGGTAAAGGTTGGCATCATCGCCACACGTAAGGTGCCGCGCTGCAAATCGTCAACATCATGGAGCGCGCGCTGCCCCTCGGCCAGTTCCCGTAAAGCGCGGCGCGCATAAATCAACCAGACCTTGCCGGCGTCCGTCAGGCAAGTGTTGCGCCCGCTGCGATCAAAAAGCCGTACCCCCAGAGTCTCTTCCAGCTGTCGAATCTGCTGCGACAAAGCCGGCTGTGAAACATGCAGGATGGCTGCCGCTCGCGTAAAGCCGCCGTGTTCAGCAACGGCAATAAAGTAGTTGAGATGTCGCGGCAGCATGAATTCATCCATAAGAAATTCAAATGAACTCAATCATAATTAAGTATTTTAACTTATGAAATAAGTTACGTACTCTGCTCGCGATTCTTTACCAAACGCCACAGGAGATCGGCATGAACTGCGTTAATACCTTCCCCACTGCGAAACAAACGCCGGCCACTCAACGATGAACCTGACGCAACGTAATGGCACGATGCTGCTGGTGCTGGTGCTTATCGGTATCAATATGCGTCCGCTGTTGACCTCTGTTGGCCCCCTCCTTCCGCAGATCCAGCAGGCAAGCGGCATGAGCTTCACGCTTGCCTCTCTGCTCACCGCGCTACCGGTGATCGCTATGGGTCTGCTGGCGCTAGCCGGCGGCTGGATTAACCGTCATTTCAGCGAGCGTCAAAGTATCTCCCTCAGCCTGTTAACGATCGTCGCCGGGGCTTTACTTCGCGAACTGGCACCGCAGAGCGCACTATTACTCAGCAGCGCGCTCCTTGGCGGAATCGGCATTGGTATTATTCAGGCGCTCATTCCCGCGGTGATAAAGCGTCTTTTTCATCGTCGGACGCCGCAGGTGATGGGGCTCTGGTCCGCGGCGCTGATGGGCGGCGGCGGCCTGGGCGCGGCATTCACGCCGTGGCTGGCGCAGCATAGCGCTATCTGGTATCACGCGCTTGCGTGGTGGGCGTTACCCGCCGCCGCCGCGCTCCTCTGCTGGTGGCCGCTAAGCCGAACGTTACCCGCCCGGACGCCATCAACAACCCGGGTCACACTTTTTCGCCATCGTCGCGCGTGGACGCTTAGCCTCTATTTTGGTTTGATCAACGGCGGCTATGCCAGCCTGATTGCCTGGCTGCCGCCTTACTATATGCAGTCGGGCTACAGCGCGCAGTTCAGCGGTACCCTGCTGGCGTTAATGACCATCGGCCAGACCGGCGGAGCGCTCCTGCTGCCCATCCTGGCCAGACATGAGGATCGACGAACGCTTCTGATGCTGGCATTGGCCTTACAGCTTGTCGGCTTCTGCGGTTTTATCTGGCTACCGCAGCAGGTACCGCTTGTCTGGGCCATCTGCTGCGGTATTGGGCTTGGCGGCGCATTTCCGCTGTGTCTGGTCCTGGCGCTCGATCACGCCAGGCACCCCGCCATTGCGGGCCGACTGGTCGCGTTTATGCAGGGAGTAGGCTTTATTGTCGCCGGGCTTTCCCCCTGGCTGTCGGGACTGCTGCGGAGTTTAAGCGGCAATTACCAGCTCGACTGGATGCTTCACGCCGCCTGCGTCCTGGCCTTAATGGCCATAACGCTGCGTTTCGCTCCCGCACGCTACCCGCAAGAGTGGCAACATAAGGATTCAGCCGCTCGCTAAACCCGTCATCTCCTCATGCGGGATAGTTAACTCCTCCCGCATTCAGGCAGAAAAAAGCACAAAATCAAACAACTATATCAGTACAAAAACTGTTGTTAATGACCGTCGCCAGAATGAAATTTAATACCGAATGAAATTAATGTGTCGCCGAATCACGACACTCGTAAGTAACTAAAAATTAATAAAAAAATGGCTCTTGTTTCCCTCATTTTTTAGGCGTACATTAGCGCCATCTGGAGCCGTTTACGCTCAGAATTTACAGCTACCGCCCGCTGAAAAAGCGTCGTTTTCGTGAGCGATAGCTGAGCAGGCAATGAAGAGCAAATTCATTTAAGGCGTCTCGCCGAGAGCGCGGAGTGATGAGTCGTGAAATATTTCTTAATGGGCATTTCTTTTATGGTCATCGTTTGGGCCGGTACTTTCGCCCTGATGATCTAGCTTTAACGGTGTTAAAAAAGGAGCCTTTCGGCTCCTTTTTTTATTCGTGGCTTTCGCTGGTCAACTTAGCCGACGCGGGAAGCAGTCCGTCGGCACGGAACATTGATTTAATGCCGCGCACCGCCTGGCGGATACGATCGCGGTTCTCAATTAACGCGAAGCGTACATGGGTATCGCCATAGTCTCCAAAACCAATGCCCGGAGAAACGCAGACTTTTGCATCCTGCAGCAGCTTTTTAGCAAACTCCAGTGAGCCCATCGCCGCATACTGCTCTGGGATCTTCGCCCAGACATACATTGACGCCTTCGGACATTCCACCATCCATCCGGCCTCATGCAGCCCTTTCACCAGTACATCGCGACGACGTTTATACTGCTCAGCAATGTCGCGAACGCACTGCTGATCGCCTTCAAGCGCGGCAATCGCCGCAACCTGTAGAGGGGTGAAAGTGCCGTAATCGTGATAGCTTTTAATGCGCGCCAGCGCATTAACCAACGTTTTGTTACCGACCATGAAGCCGATACGCCAGCCCGCCATATTATAGCTTTTAGAGAGCGTAAAGAATTCGACGGCGACATCGCGCGCGCCGGGGACCTGCATGATAGAGGGCGCTTTCCAGCCATCGTAAACAATATCGGCATAGGCCAGATCGTGCACCACCAACACGTCATAACGCTTCGCCAGCGCCACGACTTTCTCAAAGAACTCCAGTTCGACGCACTGCGCGGTCGGGTTGGAAGGGAAACCGAGGATCATCATTTTCGGCTTCGGGTAACTCTCACGAATCGCGCGCTCAAGCTCGTTGAAGAAATCCACGCCTTCGACCAGAGGTACCGAACGTACCTGGGCTCCGGCAATCACCGCACCGTAAATATGGATGGGATAGCTGGGATTTGGCACCAGCACGGTATCGCCATGGTCAAGCGTCGCCAGCATCAGATGCGCCAGCCCCTCTTTTGAACCAATGGTGACTATCGCTTCTGATTCCGGATCGATCTCAACGTTATAGCGCTCTTGATACCAACGAGAAATCGCCCGGCGCAGGCGCGGAATGCCGCGGGAAGTAGAATAGCCGTGGGTATCGGGACGCTGGGCAACGGTGCAAAGTTTCTCAACGATATGCGGCGGAGTGGCGCCATCGGGGTTACCCATGCTGAAATCAATAATATCTTCGCCGCGGCGTCGCGCAGCCATTTTTAGTTCAGCAGTGATATTAAAAACGTAAGGGGGGAGACGATCGATACGCGTAAAACGGCGTTCAGGACTGAATTCAGCCATAGATTCCTCGGATTAACGTTAGCGCCCGGACCGTCCGAGCGACGCTGCTGCCTGTGCAGCACGTTTAGAAAATAACCCGAAAATTTTCCTGCTGTCGAGAGGGGCAGAGAAAAATAATTTCTGGCGATAAAAACGGGCATCAGTACGACTAAATACGGCAGCAACGTTCTTTCCCCTCCTCGACTATCCCATCAAAATTAACATACTGATATCTTTAATTTTACTTAAATGCTTGCTCATCCGTAGACGCTATTGAATCGCGGGTGTTTGTTATTAATCCCCTTTTATTTGTAAGACTTTTCCCTATTCATGCCTTCAGCTGGCCTTCTGCCGCGAGGTTTTCTATCATGTTGCTTTCTCGCGATTAACACGGCGCACACATGCACGAAATATTTACTATGCTGCTGGCGGTTTTTGACCGCGCGGCATTAATGCTGATTTGTCTCTTTTTCCTCATTCGCCTGCGCCTGTTTCGTGAACTTCTGCATAAATCCGCGCACACCCCTAAAGAATTGCTGGCCGTTACCGCGATCTTCTCTCTCTTTGCCCTCTTTAGCACCTGGTCAGGCGTACCGGTCGAGGGATCGCTGGTCAACGTGCGTATTATCGCGGTCATGTCCGGCGGGATCCTGTTCGGCCCGTGGGTTGGGGCTATTGTCGGCGCGATCGCCGGCGTACATCGCTACCTGATTGATATTGATGGCGTCACCGCCGTCCCCTGCTTTATTACCAGCATTGTCGCCGGTCTGCTCTCTGGTTTTATTGGTCGTAAAGTGCCGAAAGCCCAGCGCTGGAAAGCGGGGATCCTCGCCGGGATGCTATGCGAAACCTTAACCATGATTCTCGTGATCGTGTGGGCGCCTTCATTCGCGCTGGGGATAGATATCGTGTCTAAGATTGGTATTCCGATGATCCTTGGCAGCGTATGTATCGGCTTTATCGTTTTGCTGGTGCAGAGCGTTGAGGGGGAAAAGGAAGCCAGCGCCGCCCGCCAGGCAAAACTGGCGCTCGACATCGCCAACAAAACGCTCCCGCTATTTCGCCACGTCAACAGCGAGTCCCTGCGTCAGGTATGCGACATTATCCGCCGCGATATCAGTGCCGATGCCGTCGCGATTACCAATACCCAACACGTGATGGCCTACGTCGGCGTCGGGGAAATCAACTACCGCGATAACGATGACTTTATCAGCCCGACGACGCAACAGGCGATCCGCTATGGAAAAATCATTATTAAAAACAATGATGAGGCTCATCGGACGCCGGAAATACACTCTATGCTGGTCATTCCGCTGTGGGAAAAAGGCGTCGTTACCGGTACGCTAAAAATCTATTACTGCCACGCGCACCGCATCACCTCTTCATTGCAGGAAATGGCGGTAGGCCTGTCGCAAATCATCTCTACGCAGCTGGAGGTTTCCCGCGCTGAACAGCTGCGTGAAATGGCCAATAAAGCCGAGCTGCGGGCGCTGCAAAGCAAAATCAATCCCCATTTCTTATTTAATGCGCTGAACGCCATTTCATCGTCGATTCGCATGAATCCGGACACCGCGCGTCAGTTAATTTTTAATTTGTCGCGCTATTTACGCTACAACATTGAATTAAAAGATGATGAACAGATAGATATCAAAAGGGAGCTGTATCAAATCAAGGATTACATCGCGATTGAACAGGCTCGCTTCGGCGACAAGCTGACGGTGATTTATGATATTGATGATGAAGTCAGCTTTATGATCCCCAGCCTGCTAATTCAGCCGCTGGTGGAGAATGCTATCGTCCACGGGATTCAGCCCTGCAAAGGAAAAGGCGTGGTGACCATTGGCATCAATGAGTGCGGGAATCGGGTACGAATTAGCGTTCGCGATACAGGGAACGGTATCGACCCTGCGGTGGTAGCGAGGGTAGAGGCTGACGAAATGCCGGGAAATAAAATCGGTTTACTCAATGTTCATCACCGGGTCAAGCTACTGTACGGGGAAGGACTGCATATCCGACGCCTGACGCCGGGGACCGAAATTGCCTTCTATGTGCCAACCCAACACGCGCCCCAGGTGGCTACGGAGTCGCTGCTGTCATGAGCGGAGATAAAATGAAGGTCATCATTGTGGAAGATGAGTTCCTCGCGCAGCAAGAGCTCACCTGGTTGATTAACACCCATAGCGAAATGGAGATTGTCGGCACCTTTGACGACGGTCTGGATGTGCTGAAGTTCTTACAGCACAACAAAGTCGACGCCATTTTTCTCGATATCAATATTCCATCTCTGGATGGCGTACTGCTGGCGCAAAACATCAGCCAATTCGCGCATAAGCCCTTTATCGTTTTTATTACCGCGTGGAAAGAGCATGCGGTGGAAGCCTTTGAGCTGGAGGCGTTTGATTATATTCTCAAGCCCTACCAGGAATCGCGCATTATCAACATGCTGCAAAAGCTGACCGGCGCCTGGCAGCAACAGCAGCAGGTCAGCGCCGGTACCGGGGCAGCGGCCAATCCAGCCAGGGAAAACGACACGATTAATCTGGTTAAAGATGAACGGATTATCGTCACCAGCATCCACGATATTTACTACGCGGAAGCGCATGAAAAGATGACGTTCGTTTATACCCGCAAGGAGTCCTTCGTGATGCCGATGAATATCACGGAGTTCTGCAACAAGCTACCGCCGGCGCACTTTTTCCGCTGTCACCGCTCGTACTGCGTCAACCTGAACAAAATTCGCGAAATCGAACCCTGGTTCAACAACACCTATATTCTGCGGCTACGCGACCTTGAGTTTCAGGTTCCGGTAAGCCGCAGCAAGGTGAAAGAGTTTCGCCAGCTCATGCATCTGTAGAGGATTTACCCGAATAATCATTTTATTCGGGTAAGAGATGGGGCTTACAGAATCTGCCCCAGAGTCTGGCGCAGGTGCGCGCCGGAGCCCAGCAATCCCGGATTGTCGTGGACAATCAGATAGACCGGAATATCCTGGACGAAGGCTTTAAATCGGCCTTTATCTTCAAAACCGCCGCGAAAGCCGGAGGCTTTGAAGAATTCAAGGAAGCGCGGCACGATACCGCCAGCAATATACACGCCGCCAAAGGTGCCGAGGGTCAGCGCCAGGTTACCGCCAAATCGGCCCATAATGACGCAAAACAGCGACAGCGCGCGGCGGCAATCGATGCAGGTATCGGCCAGAGCGCGTTCGGTCACATCTTTAGGCTGCAGATTTTCCGGTAGACGCCCGTCAGACTTCACGATCGCATGGTAAAGATTGACCAACCCCGGCCCAGATAAGACGCGTTCAGCGGAGACGTGCCCCAGCTCGCTGCGCAGCTCTTCGAGAATAATGCCTTCCTCTTCGCTATTGGGGGCGAAATCCACATGGCCGCCCTCACCCGGCAGGCTCACCCAGCGCTTATCAACGTGTACCAGATGAGCAACGCCCAGCCCGGTACCGGCACCGTAGACGGCAATCGGCTTGCCTTCCACCGGTTCCGCGCCGCCAAACTGAATCAGATGTTCAGCTTTTAGCATGGGGATCGCCATCGATACCGCGGTAAAATCGTTAATGATTTCCAGATGCGAGAAACCCAGGTTCTTTTTCATCTCAGCGATAGAAAATGCCCAGGTGTGGTTGGTCATCGCCACCCAGTCGCCGGTAATCGGACAGGCGATGGCAATACAGCCGTCTTCTACCTGGACGTTATGCTCTTCCAGATAGACCTGAACAACGGCTTCAAGACTGGGATAATCGAGCCCGGAATAGGTCTTAGCACGGGAGATCTCCCCGCTTGCCAGATCGCATAACGCCAGACGAGCATTCGTTCCGCCAACGTCCCCTACTAAAGCAAATTTTGTCATTCCGTTACGGCTCCGCTAAAGTCAAAATGATTCTTTGGCACACTCTAAATTCATGACGTCCTAACAACAACGACCAACGCATAAGCGCCCTTTGTTTAGCGACCTACGTCACAGTTAGGCTGTAATTTATGAAATTATTGTGCGGCCGATCGTCAGGCCAGCTCTTTACTTTATCGTTTCAGCACCATTTGCGCCAACGACCTTAACGCGCCCGGGCAAAGTAGTGCGTCGAAACCTTCAGAAGGATATTTTCATGCTGCACCCGCGCGCCAGAACGATGCTGTTGTTATCGATACCCGCAATCGTGATTGGTATTGCTGCCAGCCTGGTCTTGATTGTGGCGATGAAAACGGCAGCCATGCTGCAGAATATTCTCTGGAGTAGCCTGCCTGGATTGCTGGGTATGAACGCCAGCGGCCCTTTCTGGACGATAGCTATCCTCACCGGCACCGGCATCGCCGTGGGTCTGGTCGTGCGTTTTAGTCCTGGTCACGCCGGACCCGATCCGGCCACCGAGTCACTCATTGGCGCACCGGTGAGTCCCGGCGCTCTGCCCGGCCTGCTCGCTGCGCTGATCGTCGGCCTGGCGGGCGGCGTTAGCCTCGGGCCGGAGCATCCTATCATGGTGATTAATATCGCCCTCACTGTGGCGCTTGGCTCCCGCCTTTTCCCGCGAGTCAGCGCGCTGGACTGGACGATCCTGGCGTCCTCCGGCACTATCGGGGCGCTATTTGGCACGCCTGTTGCCGCGGCGCTGATCTTTTCGCAAACGCTGAACAGCAGTAACGATGTCCCGCTTTGGGACCGACTCTTCGCCCCCTTACTTGCCGCGGCGGCGGGCTCTCTGACCACCGGGCTGTTTTTCCACCCCAACTTTTCGTTACCTATTGCGCACTACGAGCGGTGGCAGCTTGTCGATATCTTTAGCGGGGCTATCGTGACGCTGATTGCTATTGCCGTCGGCATGGTTGGCGTTTGGTGCCTACCGCGCCTGCACGCGCTGATGCAGCGGCTGAAAAATCCGATCTTAACCCTCGGTATTGGCGGATTTTTATTGGGGATCCTGGGCGTCGTCGGCGGGCATATCACGCTGTTTAAAGGCCTGGATGAAATGCAGCAATTAGCCTTCAGCCAGACGTTAACCGCCAGCGATTACATGCTTATTGCTTTAGTGAAGCTGGCGGCGCTGGTGCTGGCGGCCGCCTGTGGTTTTCGCGGCGGTCGAATTTTTCCGGCGGTGTTCGTCGGCGTCGCGCTAGGCCTGATGCTTCACGCACACGTGGATGCCGTGCCGGCAGCCATCACCGTTTCCTGCGCCATCCTCGGACTGACGCTGGTAGTGACGCGTGATGGCTGGTTGAGCCTGTTTATGGCAGCGGTCGTGGTGCCCGATTCCACGCTGCTTCCGCTGCTGTGTATCGTCATGCTTCCGGCCTGGCTGCTGCTGGCCGGTAAACCCTTGATGATTGCCAGGAAGCGTGGAGATTAAACCCGGCTGTTTCTCTCTTCCAGCGCCTGAGTGACCGTGCGCAGAAAGTCGGGAATATCCATTTTTGGCAGCATCACCTCCACCAGCGTCAGCCTGTCTGAGGCGACGCTGCTATTCATCGCTTCCTGCAGTTCGTGGGTGCGCGTCACTCGCCAGCATCGGGAAGGGACATCCGGCGCAAAAGCGTCAGGCAGGCGATTCCAGTCCCAGAGCGCAATATCGTTATAGCGCTGCTCGGGGCCGTGAATCGCGCGCTCGACCGTATAGCCTTCGTTATTGAGCAACAGGATCAGCGGGCGCTGCTTATCTCTGAGCATCGACCCCAGTTCCTGAATAGTTAACTGCGCAGCGCCATCGCCAACAATCAGCACCACCCTTCTGTCCGCTGCCGCGATTTGCGCCCCGTAGGCTGCCGGAAGGGTAAAACCTATCGATCCCCATAGCGGCTGGACAATCAGCGTTGCGTCAGCGGGCAGCTTAAGCGCGGCGGCGCCAAAAGCGGCCGTCCCCTGATCGGCAAGGATAATATCTCCCGGGCGCAGCTGTTTCTGCACCGTACTCCAGAAGTTTTTCTGCGTCAGGCTCCCCTCTGGCGCGCCGCTGACGCCCGGCGCCTGAACATTTGGCGCATGCCATTCTGCCGCCAGGCTGGCAGAGAGTTCGATCAAGACATCCAGCGCCTTTTCCATCGGTACCCGGCTAAACCAGCGATCGCCAACCCGAACGGCGAAGGGCTGGACCTCTATTGTTTTTTCCTGCGGAAGGTGTTGGGTGAAACCGGCGGTAATGGTATCGGTAAAACGCGTGCCGACGCAGATAATGGTATCCGCGCTTTCAATGGCATCGCGGGTATCCTCTGCGCTGGCTATCCCGCTATAAGTCCCGACGAACCCAGGCTGCTGCTCATCAAAAAGCCCTTTGCCCATCAGCATCGTGGCGTAAGCAACCGGCACCTTCGCCACCCACTCTCGCAGAGCGTTTTGTAGTCCATAGCGCTGGGCGAGGAAATCCGCCAGCAGCGATACGCGACGGCTGCTTCTGAGCATCCGCTCGGCATGCTCGCGGAACCCGGCCAGCTGGTTCTCGTCGGCGGGCAGCGTGTGAATAAGCAAGCGGTGAGCTGGCGGGGTGGCCTTTGCTTTGGCCACATCGGCCGGCAGCATGAGATAACCGGGGCGATGCTGGGTCAGCATTTCACTCAGTACCCGGTCTATTTCATGACAGGCATTTCCCACCGCCAGCACCGCCTGAGAGCAGGTAATATGTTCACTCATACGCGAAAAGTGGCTGAAATCACCGTCGCCAAGCGTATGGTGCAGCAGCTCGCCGCGCTGCTGTGCGCCGGTACAGGGAGCGCCGACGATATGCAGGACCGGTACATGCTCAGCGTAGCTCCCGGCAACGCCGTTGAGCGCGCTCAGTTCACCGACGCCATAGGTGGTCAACAGCGCGCCCGCGCCCTTAATGCGCGCATAGCCATCGGCGGCATAGGCGGCGTTTAGCTCGTTAGCACAGCCTACCCACCCTAAGCTCTGCTGCGCGATAACGCTGTCGAGAAACTGTAAATTGTAATCACCCGGTACGCCAAACAAGCGGTCTATGCCGCAATCTACGAGACGATCCAGCAGATAATCGCCAATGGTATAAGTCGGTTGCATATCCTTACTCTCCTCTCGTGCAGGTAAGTTGAGTATTGAATAAGCAGGTGCGCTGTCCAGATTGCGCTCAACAATGGCGGTGGAAAGCAAAATTTACGCCTTCAGGGTGTGTACTCCGCGGCAAACATTCTTTAGTGTAAACGTATACACAACCCTGTTTTATCTGCGGAGGAAGTATGGTTTACCAGGCAAACGCCACGCGATATCAAACGATGGAGTACCGCCGCTGCGGTCATAGCGGACTAAAGCTACCGGCGATTTCTCTTGGGCTTTGGCACAATTTTGGCGACGAAACGCGGGTGGAAACCAGCCGCCAGCTTCTGCGTCACGCATTCGATCTCGGCATGACTCATTTTGATTTAGCCAACAACTATGGGCCACCGCCGGGTTCGGCGGAGAGTCATTTTGGCCGCATCCTGAAAGAGGATTTTTTGCCCTATCGCGATGAACTGATTATCTCCAGTAAAGCCGGTTACACCATGTGGGACGGCCCCTATGGCGACTGGGGATCGCGCAAGTACCTGATTGCCAGCCTCGACCAGAGCCTTAAGCGAATGGGTCTCGACTATGTCGACATCTTCTACCATCACCGCCCCGATCCCGAAACGCCGCTGCGGGAAACCATGAGCGCGCTGGACCACATCGTCCGCCAGGGGAAAGCGCTCTACGTCGGATTATCGAATTATCCGCTCGAACAGGCCCGGGAAGCCGTCAATATCCTTAACGATCTCGGCACGCCGTGTCTGATTCATCAGCCCAAATATTCGATGTTTGAACGCTGGGTCGAGGAGGGATTACTCGATTTCCTACAGAGCTCGGGGGTGGGAAGTATAGCGTTTTCACCGCTTGCGGGCGGCCAGCTCACCAACCGTTACCTGCACGGTATCCCTGCGGACTCCCGCGCCGCCAGCGGCAGCCGGTTCCTGCAACCGGATCAGCTTACTGAAAGCAAACTGGAAAAGATTCGTCAGCTGAATACGCTGGCCGAATCCCGCGGGCAAAAGCTCTCACAGATGGCGCTGGCCTGGGTACTGCGCGATGAGAAAGTGACGTCGGTACTGATTGGCGCCAGTAAAACTTCGCAGCTCGACGATGCGGTTGGCATGCTGGGAAACCGCCATTTCAGCGCCGAAGAACGGGCCACCATTGACGCGATCCTTGCGGTGTAAATTCATTGTTACTTTAGCAAAAAGTGCTCTCACTTGCGATTTAGGAGTTCCTCCGATGCGGCGGGGCTTTACCGCCCCGTAATATCAGGTTAACAGGCCGACAACGGCCCCGATCGTGAAGGAGAAGAGTATGTTCAGGTCACTGATTTTGGCTGCAGTGCTTCTGGCTTCAGCGCCATTGGTCGCTAACGCTGGTGAAATCACCCTGTTGCCATCAATAAAATTACAAATTGGCGATCGCGACAATTACGGTAACTACTGGGACGGTGGCGGCTGGCGCGACCGTGATTACTGGCGTCGACACTATGAGTGGCGCGATAACCGCTGGCGTCGTCACGACAACGGCTGGCATCGCGGCTGGGATAAAGGTAAAGCCTACGAACGCGGCTATCGCGAAGGCTGGAAAGATCGCGATGACCGACGCGGCGGCTGGGGGCGTGGGCCAGGCGGCGGACGCGGACATGGCCACGGGCATCATTAATCGCAAAAGGGAGCCATTCGGCTCCCTTTTTCATCGTCACGCTTAACTGAATATCGTTCCAATAATCAGCCAGCCGTTAAGCAGCACAACGACCGCAACTATCCCCCACCCCAGCAGTTTTACCCACCGGGAATTGACCAGGTCGCCCATTAACCGGGAATCGCTGGTGAATATCAGCAGCGGCACCAGCGCGAGGGCGATACCAAAGCTCAGCAATACCTGGCTCATCACCAGAATACGCGTGGGATCCAGCCCCATTAAAATGACGATAAACGACGGCAGCATGGTGATCGCCCGGCGAAACCACAGCGGGATATGAAAGCGGATAAAGCCCTGCATTACCACCTGCCCTGCCAGGGTTCCCACAACCGTGGAGGATAAACCCGCCGCTATCAGGCTCAGACCAAAGATGGTAGCTGCCGCGTGGCTCAGTAAGGGCTCCAGCGTCAGATAGGCCTGATCGAGGTCGGCAATCCCGGTGTGGCCGTTAAAGTGGAAGGCGGCGGCGGCGGTCGCCATCATGGCCAGGTTAACAAAACCCGCGATGGTCATGGCAATGGCGACATCCCAGCGCGTGGCGTTATAGCGCTCTTTGCGCGTCCCCCCGTGCAGGTGCTGAGTGAGCGATGAGTGTAAGTAGATAACATGCGGCATGATGGTCGCCCCCAATACCCCGGCGGCAAGAAACACCGCTTCGCTGGTCGGCAGTGAAGGCACGATCATCCCTTTCGCCAGCGGTGCCAGCGCGGGCTGGGAGAAGATAAGCTCAACGACGTACGCTGCGGCGACAAACAGCAGCAGCCCGCCTATCACTTTTTCCAGCGGCTTTTGACCGCGACGCTGCAGCATCAGAATCAGGAAGGTCGCAATTCCGGTCAATACAGCGCCCTGAAGCAATGACACGCCGAGCACCAGCTTAAATCCGATAGCCGCGCCAATAAACTCGGCAAGATCGGTCGCCATAGCGATAATTTCGGCCTGCACCCAGTAGAACCACACCACAGGACGCGGGTAGTGGTCGCGAATTTGCTCCGCCAGATTTTTACCGGTGGCGATGCCCAGCTTCGCCGACATCACCTGAATCAGCATCGCCATCAGGTTAGCCCATACCACCACCCACAGCAGCTGATAGCCAAAGCTGGCGCCGGCCTGAATGTTGGTGGCGAAGTTACCCGGATCGATATAGCCAATGGCAGCAATGAACGCCGGCCCCATCAGGGCGAGCTTAATCTTGCGCGCTGCGCGACCGCTGCTATTCTCAACGCGACTGTTGGTCATTTTCTGCCTCTGGAAATATAGCCTTTGCTATGTTTTATGCTATCAAAATGCGAATGATTATCAAGTTCATTTGGAGCGATGATAATGATTGCTGTGATAGGAGAGAACGATAGCGGGTTGGCAACGGAAAACCGGGGAACTGATAAACGCTTTTAATTAATCACCAGAATAGTACAACCGAGCAACTTTTAAAACCTTTACGTAACATAACAAAAATGCATGGTTGATCACTATTTTTGCCATTAGTCACATATCCTTGCAATAGTGTGTGCTGGCTCTCGTTTTCTTTGCGCTTGTTACATAGAATGTGCACAGAAATTTAACCTGCCTCATATTTGGAGCAAATATGGACCGCGTCCTGCACTTTATTCTCGCGATCGTAGTGGTGGCCATTCTGGCCCTGTTGGTTAGCCACAATCGTAAGCAGATTCGTATTCGTTATGTCATTCAGCTGCTTGTCATTGAAGTGCTGCTGGCCTGGTTCTTCCTGAACTCTGACATTGGTCTGGGTTTTGTGAAGGGCTTCTCCGAGATGTTTGAAAAACTTCTCGGTTTCGCCAACGAAGGGACAAACTTCGTCTTCGGCAACATGAACGACAAAGGCCTGGCGTTCTTCTTCCTGAAGGTTTTGTGCCCGATCGTCTTTATTTCTGCGCTGATTGGTATTTTGCAGCATATTCGTATTCTGCCTATCGTCATTCGCGCGATTGGTACCGTGCTGTCCAAAATCAACGGCATGGGCAAGCTGGAATCCTTTAACGCTGTCAGCTCGCTGATTCTGGGCCAGTCCGAAAACTTCATCGCCTATAAAGATATTCTTGGCAAGATGTCCCGCAACCGCATGTACACCATGGCGGCGACCGCGATGTCTACGGTATCCATGTCTATCGTGGGCGCGTACATGACCATGCTGCAGCCGAAATATGTAGTTGCGGCGCTGGTACTGAACATGTTCAGCACCTTTATCGTGCTGTCGCTGATTAACCCGTATCGCGTTGACGAAAGCGAAGAAAATCTGCAGATGTCTAACCTGCATGAAGGGCAGAGCTTCTTCGAGATGCTGGGTGAATACATCCTGGCGGGCTTTAAAGTGGCGATTATCGTGGCCGCCATGCTGATTGGTTTTATCGCGCTGATTTCCGCGCTGAACGCCCTGTTCGCCACCGTCACCGGCTGGTTCGGCTATAGCATCTCCTTCCAGGGGATCCTCGGCTACATCTTCTATCCGGTTGCGTGGGTGATGGGCGTACCGGCAGGTGAAGCGCTGCAGGTAGGAAGTATTATGGCCACCAAGCTGGTTTCTAACGAATTCGTCGCCATGATGGATCTGCAGAAAGTTGCCGCCACGCTCTCTCCGCGTGCGGAAGGCATCATCTCTATCTTCCTGGTCTCCTTCGCCAACTTCTCTTCTATCGGTATCATCGCCGGCGCGATTAAAGGCCTGAACGAAGAGCAAGGTAACGTGGTTTCCCGCTTCGGCCTGAAGCTGGTGTACGGTTCTACGCTGGTGAGCGTGCTCTCTGCGTCTATCGCCGCGCTGGTACTGTAATTCGTCAGCGTTATCGCGAAAGCCGGGCAAGTCCCGGCTTTTTCATTCCCGCAGTTCGCTCAACGGCAGCGGCTTACCAACCAGATACCCCTGGAGATAATCGACGCCTAACTCGAGAAGCTTTTCCCGCTGCTCCGGCGTTTCAACGTATTCCGCCACCACTTTCATCTTCTTAACCTTAGCCATTTCAATAATGGATTTGACCATAATGGCGTCCAGCGGATCGGTCTCGATATCACGCACGAAGCAGCCGTCAATTTTCAGGATATCGGCCCGCAGGCTTTTCAGACGCTCGTAGTTTGCGTAGCCGGTACCAAAGTCATCAATCGCTATACCGCAACCGAAATCTCGCAGCAGCTGGATGTTATGCATGCTGGTCTCGACATCGGAAAACGCCTGCTCTTCGGTAACTTCAATCGTTATCGCCTCCGCCGACAGGTTATAGCGTTTAAACAGCGCGATGATTTGCGCCGCGCTATCCTTTTGCATCAGCGTATAGGGCAGAAGGTTGACGGAGAAATGCTGACCCTGATGGTGATTGAGCGAACTAAACAGCGTATCCAGCACCTGCATATCAAAACGCTGGCTCAGGTTAAACTGCGCAATCAGCGGGATAAACCGATCGGGCGTAATGATGGTATTACCGCAGCGCATACGACTCAGTATCTCGTAATACCCCTCTCCGGAGGCGTCCCGGATAGGCTGGGCGTACAGCACCAGCCCACGTTCGTTAAGCGCCTGCTTAATCTTCGCCAGCAGCCGTACCTGTTCGCTCGTTTGATCGGAAATCTGCTCTTGCGCCGCGTCCAGCGCTAATACGCGCCGCGCCGCGCCGGCCTGCTCCGATAACCAGCTAAGCTGACCAAGCATAGGGTGAAGCTCAGATTCTATGCCGCGGTAGCCGCCCCACGATGCGCCAAATTCCAGATCCAACGCCTGGTTATTCCAGCTAAACTTTTTATGGTTAAGCGTGGAAACAATATGACTTAATCGCGCCTCTGGCTCCGGCCCCTTCAGTACCAACAGTAGCTCGCTGCCGGGGAGCTGAAATATTCGCTCGCCGGGAGCTAATAGCGGCTGTAGCTTCCGGGCTATCTGCCGCTTGCTCTCCACTCTCATCATCATGCCATAATGGCGGCTCAGGAAGTCCAGATTCTGAATGCGCAGGCTGCTGATAGCCACAGCAGGATTCCGCTGCAGGTGACTCTCCAGCGCGCGCAGATTGGGTAAACCGGTTAGCGGATCTTCTTCCGCCTGATCCCGCCATCTGAACTTCATTCTTTCACTGCGAGCATAGATATCCGCCATATAAAACAGGCAGATAGTGAAACAAATGAGTACCGAAAGGACAAACGACAGTGAATATTCAGTTTGCACGCCGTGTAAAAAATTCTGGTTATACGCCACGAGTAAAAAGGCTGAAACGGACCATGAAATGCGAATCAGCGTATGCCCCAGGCGGCTAATACCAATGAAGTATAAAATGAAAATAAGCGGGACTAAATAACCGGCAATAAAAACAGAATCATAAGGCGTACACAGCACCAGTAATATTGCCGCCAGGGCCACAAACCAATACAACGTAAATACCCGCTGCTCGCCCGCCCGCCATGAGTGGCAAAGATTACGCCAGAATGCTCGTGCATAACGTGGACTGATAATCATCCGCAACGGATAATAAAAGAATGTCGTGAAAATTAATGCGGCGCTAATCAGGCTTTGTATATCGATAATGGTGTAAATAACCGACATACTGCCGAAATAGCTGGATATTGCCAACGGAAAAGCAAAAAAACGCCCCGCCAGATACATGGTGACCTTCAAAAGGAACGGTGCAAAAAAGCCGCCCCAAAAAATCCTCGCGCCCATATGTTTTGCCGTCAGCCCAGCGCGCCAGCGCCTTCCAAGCTGAAAGCGAACAATCGCGCAGGACAGGAAAACCGAGAAGAGCTGGCAAAATAGCAGGATCAGCGCCTGGGTTAGCGTCAGATCGATTATCCAGGCATTAGTGATCGCAAACGCGATAATCAATGGCGCAACGGCGTAGCGGCCAAAAATAAAAAGTACGGAATACATTAAGCTCAGCGGTAGCCATGCCAGATAAATTTGATTTCCGTCAATAATGGTTTGTGGGGAAATAAATCGGGACAGCGGAATTGCGATAAAGCAGACCAGGAGCGCCAGCAGAGTTTTTTTGATCTTAATGTTAAAATGATCAATCATTATTGTTAATTAAAACTCCGGCTGCAATAAATATATTCAGGCAACAGATATTATGTTGCTTAATAAAGGCAGGCAAGATTTTAAATAGTGAAAAAATCTGAAATTACTTAACGCAGAGGTTTGCTGACTTATTCAGAGAATGCTTTACATTTCCTCCGCCAGACAAACAAAAAACCCCCGCCGTAGCGAGGGTTTCGAATTTGGTGGAGCTAAGCGGGATCGAACCGCTGACCTCTTGCATGCCATGCAAGCGCTCTCCCAGCTGAGCTATAGCCCCA
>NZ_CAXSXW010000008.1:0-2981 GCF_964241505.1 Klebsiella sp. Q11 | reverse complement strand
TTGGTGGAGCTAAGCGGGATCGAACCGCTGACCTCTTGCATGCCATGCAAGCGCTCTCCCAGCTGAGCTATAGCCCCGTAACGTAAAGCGTGTCGTGTTGACGGGCGGCATAATATGAATTCCTTCGCCAGGTGTCAACGGCAAAATCAATCCCGGCTATTTGATCGCTGAAAAAGCAGGCAAACGGCTGACATTGCGAGCCTTATCGCAGCCAGAAGTTAAACATGTCACTCTTTCCTTTAAAAGGATGCTATAACATGTGCAACTAATTCCCACATATTTACTCAGGAAATAGTATGCTCAAGGAACGAATGACACCTGAAGAAATAGCGCATCTGACTGGCTTCAGTCGGCAAACGATTAACAAATGGGTACGTAAAGAGGGATGGCAAACGTCCCCGCGCCCCGGCGTGCAGGGCGGCAAAGCGCGCCTCGTACATGTTAATGAGCAGGTTCGCGAGTTTATTCGCAGCGCGCAGCGCGTGGCCGAAAACCCTGTCCCCTATTCCGCAACGGATAACGATCTCGAATCTCTGCTGCTTACCCTGTGTAAAGAGATGACGCCGGGAGAGCAAAAGCTGCTGATGTCGCTGCTGCTGCGTGAAGGGATCACCGGTTTACTCAACCGACTCGGTATTCGCGATCGGTGAAAGCATGATGAAACTTAAAGATAAAATGACCCCAGCGGAGCTCGCCGAGTGCCTTAACCTCGCCCGGCAAACCATAAACCGCTGGGCCAGAGAACAAAAATGGCGGACGGAACCGATCCCCGGAGTCAAAGGCGGACGCGCTCGCCTTATCGTCATCGACAGGTCGGTGATCGATTTCCTGGCAAATATCCCGGCGCTGCGGCATCTGACCATGGATAATCAGCTGGCGGAACCGCCCGTCAAATACTTTGTGAACGATGCGGACACAGTCTGGCGCCAGATTGTCGAGACCATGCACCTGATGACCCCAACTGAGCAGCTGCACCTGCGGGATTTTCTTGCGCGCGAGGGGATCAGCGGGTTTCTGTCCCGGCTTGGCATTACTGATGCGAAGTAACGGGCAAAAAAAACGGCGGGGTTCGCTATCCCCGCCGTTTAACAATCGCTGTATCAGGATCAGGATTGCTGGCTTTCGCGCTCAGCAATAAAGGCCAGCGCCTTGTTGATACGTTCTACGCTACGTGATTTACCGATCGCATGGACGGTCACATCAAGCGCCGGAGACTGACCCGCACCGGTCACCGCGACGCGCAGCGGCATTCCCACTTTTCCCATCCCCACTTCCAGCTCATCGGCCGTCGCCTGAATCGCATGATGGACGTTTTCCGCCGTCCAGTCGCTTATGGCGGCTAATTTGTCGCGCACCACTTCCAGCGGCTGACGAGCAACAGGACGCAGATGTTTTTTCGCCGCATCGGCATCAAACTCGGCAAAATCTTCATAGAAATAGCGGCAGCTCGCCGCCATCTCTTTAAGGGTTTTGCAGCGCTCGCCCAGCAGCTTCACCAGCTCAGCCAGCTGCGGGCCGTTACGGGTGTCGATATTTTCCTGCTCAATGTGCCACTGTAAATGCGTTGCCACGTACTCCGGGGCCAGCGAGTTGATATAGTGGTGGTTCAGCCACTGCAGCTTTTCCGTATTGAACGCGCTCGCCGATTTGCTCACCGCCCCCAGGCTGAACAGTTTAATCATCTCTTCGCGAGAGAAAATCTCCTGGTCGCCGCTGGACCATCCCAGACGCACCAGATAGTTCAGCAGCGCTTCCGGCAGATAGCCGTCGTCGCGATACTGCATAACGCTGACCGCACCGTGGCGCTTGGACAGTTTCTTACCATCGTCGCCGTTAATCATCGAGACGTGGGCGTAAACCGGCACCGGCGCATTCAGCGCTTTCAGGATGTTAATCTGGCGCGGGGTATTGTTGATATGGTCTTCGCCGCGAATAACGTGGGTGATTTCCATATCCCAGTCGTCAACCACGACGCAGAAGTTGTAGGTTGGAGAACCATCGGTACGGCGGATAATCAGATCGTCCAGCTCCTGGTTGCTGAATTCGATCGGACCGCGGATCTGGTCGTCAAAAACAACGGAACCCTCTTCCGGGTTGGCAAAACGGACGACGCAAGGTTCGTCATCAGCATGATGTTCGTGGCCATGGCGGCAGCGACCGTCGTAGCGGGGCTTCTCGCCTTTTGCCATTTGCTCTTCACGCAGCGCTTCCAGACGCTCTTTAGAGCAATAGCATTTATAGGCCGTGCCCGCTGTCAGCATTTCATCAATAACGGCGTTGTAGCGATCAAAACGCTTGGTCTGGAAGTACGGACCCTCGTCCCATTCCAGGCTCAGCCAGTTCATACCATCCATAATGGCTTCAATGGCCTCCGGCGTGGAGCGCTCAAGATCGGTATCTTCAATACGCAGCACAAACTCACCGCCGTGATTACGTGCAAAAAGCCAGGAATAGAGAGCAGTACGCGCGCCGCCAACGTGCAGATAGCCTGTCGGGCTGGGCGCGAAGCGAGTTTTGATTTTCATGAAGTGGCCTTACGTTTGATAAAGGTGCCGACACGCGGCAGTGTTCGTTGGATTTTATGGAGGAATATTCTAACACCGTGGGCTGATTCCTCAATGTTGTTACCGTTTCAACGTCACGCTTTCCCCTTTTTGTTTATAAATCATGCGCCACGGATGACATTGCGATCGTTTTGTTTAATTTTACGACGAACAAACAAATTATTTAGAAAAGGCGTTGACTCATTTTCAACTCTCCCTATAATGCGACTCCACACAGCGGGGGTGATTAGCTCAGCTGGGAGAGCACCTCCCTTACAAGGAGGGGGTCGGCGGTTCGAACCCGTCATCACCCACCAACTACTTTACGTAGTCTCCGCCGTGTAGCAAGAAATTGAGAAGTGGGTGATTAGCTCAGCTGGGAGAGCACCTCCCTTACAAGGAGGGGGTCGGCGGTTCGATCCCGTCATCACCCACCAC
>NZ_CAXSXW010000007.1:339343-370681 GCF_964241505.1 Klebsiella sp. Q11 | reverse complement strand
CTTTGAGTGCCCACACAGATTGTCTGATAAATTGTTAAAGAGCAGTGCAACGCGGCTTTCGCTCACCGTTGCGAGGTCCCGTATAATACGTTTTCCTCATTCAGAGTCAAGCGTTTAATTTCGCTTTTCTCTGCCGGTATTCATCGCTGAATCCCGCTGACCCGGCGGGCTGTAAGCCGTTGTTCCGTATCAGTGGAGGCGCATTATAGGGAGTAATTCTGAAGTGGCAAGAGGAATTTCAAAAAAAAACTCCACTCGCTTATTTTTCAACCAAAGCAGCTACTGAGAGTAAATTATCGCCTGGTTTTTAAACAAAAACGAGCCCAGCGGGCCCGTTTTTGCTGTTTTGTGATTTACTGCACTGCCACTATCCGGTCGTTTTTCACAACCAGCTGCACTTCTTTACCCGGTATCAGCTCACCAGAGAGAATCTGCTGTGCCAGCGGGTTTTCGATCTGCTGCTGGATAGCACGTTTCAGAGGACGTGCGCCATAAACCGGATCGTAACCGTTTTCGCTCAGCAGCTTCAGTGCCTCATCAGAGAGGTGAACTTCATAGCCGCGTTCCTCAAGTCGTTTATACAACCGCTGCAGCTGAATCTGCGCAATAGAAGCAATGTGTTTTTCACCTAACGGGTGGAATACCACCACTTCATCAATACGGTTGATAAACTCCGGCCGGAAGCTTTGGCTAACCACTCCCAGAACCAGCTCTTTCATGTGGCTATAGTCCAGGGCACCAAAACGTTCCTGTATGAGATCCGAACCGAGGTTAGAGGTCATGATGACGACCGTATTGCGGAAGTCGACCGTTCTCCCCTGCCCGTCAGTCAAACGTCCATCGTCCAGTACCTGCAGCAGAATGTTAAAGACATCCGGATGCGCTTTTTCCACTTCATCCAGCAGGATGACGGAATAAGGACGACGGCGGACCGCTTCAGTGAGATAGCCGCCTTCTTCATAACCTACGTATCCCGGAGGCGCCCCAACCAGACGTGAAACGGAGTGTTTCTCCATAAACTCTGACATGTCGATACGTACCATCGCATCGTCGCTATCAAACATAAAGTTGGCCAGCGCTTTACAGAGTTCTGTTTTACCTACACCGGTAGGGCCCAGGAACAGGAACGAGCCGATTGGACGATTAGGATCGGATAATCCGGCACGGCTACGGCGGATCGCATTCGATACCGCTTCAACCGCTTCATTCTGACCAATGACGCGACTATGCAGCTCCTGCTCCATACGCAGCAGCTTCTCACGCTCGCCTTCCAGCATTCTGGCCACCGGGATACCCGTCCAGCGAGCCAGCACTTCCGCGATTTCCGCATCCGTAACTTTATTACGCAACAGACGCATCGTCTTGCCTTCGGATTGCGTTGCCGCCGCCAGCTGTTTTTCCAGCTCCGGGATTTTGCCGTACTGCAGCTCGGACATCCGCGCCAGATCGCCGACGCGACGCGCCTGCTCAATCGCGATTTTCGCCTGTTCCAGCTCAGCCTTAATCGTCTGGGTTCCGGAGAGCGATGCTTTTTCAGCCTTCCACTCTTCTTCTAAGACTGAATATTGACGTTCTTTATCGGCCAGCTCCTCATTCAGCATATCCAGCCGCTTAATGCTGGCTTCATCAGACTCTTTCTTCAGCGCCTGCTGTTCCAGCTTGAGCTGAATGATGCGACGGTCGAGTCTGTCCAGCTCTTCCGGTTTTGAGTCAATCTGCATCCGAATGCTGGATGCGGCTTCATCGATCAGGTCGATAGCTTTATCCGGCAGCTGTCGGTCGGCGATATAGCGATGAGACAGCGTGGCTGCCGCAACGATCGCCGGGTCGGTGATCTGCACGTGGTGGTGCAGTTCATAACGTTCTTTCAGACCACGCAAAATCGCAATGGTATCTTCAACGGTCGGCTCCGCCACGAATACTTTCTGGAAACGACGTTCCAGCGCGGCGTCTTTCTCAATGTACTGGCGATATTCATCCAGCGTCGTAGCGCCCACGCAGTGCAGCTCACCGCGCGCCAGCGCCGGTTTCAGCATGTTACCGGCGTCCATTGCGCCGTCCGCTTTACCCGCACCCACCATGGTGTGCAGCTCATCGATAAACAGGATGACGTTGCCTTCCTGCTTGGCGAGGTCATTCAGAACGCCTTTTAAGCGCTCTTCAAACTCACCGCGGTATTTGGCACCCGCCACCAGCGCGCCCATATCGAGCGCCAGCACCCGGCGCCCCTTCAGCCCTTCCGGCACTTCACCGTTGACGATCCGCTGCGCCAGCCCTTCAACAATGGCCGTTTTACCTACACCGGGTTCACCAATCAGCACCGGGTTGTTTTTGGTACGGCGCTGCAGAACCTGAATCGTACGACGAATTTCTTCATCGCGGCCAATCACCGGGTCAAGCTTGCCCTGCTCGGCACGTTCGGTCAGATCGACGGTAAATTTTTTCAAGGCCTGACGTTGGTCTTCGGCTCCCTGATCGTTCACGCTTTCACCTCCGCGCATTTGTTCGATCGCCTGACTCACGTTGGCGGTTGTGGCCCCGGCGGATTTTAAAAGGTCGGTCAGCGTGCCGCGTGATTCAAGCGCTGCCAGAACGAACAGCTCTGACGAAATAAAGTTGTCCTTTCTCTTTTGCGCCAGCTTGTCGCAAAGGTTCAGGATACGCACTAAATCCTGGGACGGTTGAACATCGCCGCCGGTACCTTCCACCTGCGGCAATCGGCTCAACGCCTGTTCAATATTGGTGCGCAACTCTCCGGCATTGATGCCCGCCGAAGTTAATAAAGGACGTATCGATCCCCCTTCCTGATTCAGCAAGGCGCTCATAAGATGAAGAGGTTCGATGAATTGGTTGTCGTGCCCGAGTGCAAGGGACTGGGCATCGGCAAGAGCAAGCTGGAATTTATTGGTAAGACGATCCAGACGCATAACTCCTCCCATAACAGGTCAAATTTGCTACTGGAGATTAAATGAGGTCATCCCTCAATTATTCAAGGTTAAAGACCTGAACTATGCAAAAATAAGTTTGCCTTCTGGATCGTCTTAGTTCGGGAGGTTATATCAGCCAGATGAAACTTGCCATACGACCCGTCGTCTTGTCGCGACGATAAGAGAAAAAATCATCTTTTTCGCTGAGGGTACAGCGGTCACCGCCAAAAATCTGCTCAACGCCAACGCTCGCCAGCCGCTGACGCGCAAGCTGATAGATATCAGCAAAATACTTTTCACCTGCAGGACGAAATGCGCGCTCCGCCTGAGTATCTTTTGCCATAAAGGCCTCACGCACCTCCGGACCAACCTCAAACGCGTCCGGCCCAATGGCGGGCCCAAGCCAGGCCATGATGTTTTCCGGTTTATCGGCAAAACAGGCCACGGTTTCTTCCAGCACGCCTTCACAAAGGCCCCGCCAGCCGGCATGAGCAGCCGCAACTTCCGTTCCCGCGCGGTTGCAAAAAAGCACCGGCAGGCAATCAGCGGTCATCACCGCGCATACCGTACCCGGCACATTGCAGTATGAAGCATCAGCACGCTTTGACTGGTACGGCCCGCCGTCGAGCTTTAACACTGCCGTACCGTGAACCTGCTCCAGCCACACCGGGTATGACGGAAGACCACCAGCGGCGAACATGCGCCGACGGTTCTCTTCTACGTGCTGCAGATTGTCTCCGCAATGGGCACCGAGGTTAAGTGAATCGTATGGCGACAAACTCACCCCGCCAGAGCGCGTGGAACTACAGGCTGCCACGCCTTCCGGCATTGGCCATTGCGGTACAATCAGTTTAGTCATAGCCAGTCAATATCGTCTTTATGAGTTTCAAAATCAGCGCGCATGGCATCAATCAAATCAACCATATCCTGTGGAATTGGCGCATGCCATTCCATCTCAATGCCGCTGATCGGATGGTATAAACGCAGCATGGTGGCATGCAGGGCCTGGCGATCGAACTTACGCAGAGCGGTGATGAACTCTTCCGATGCGCCTTTAGGCGGACGCGGGCGCCCGCCATAGACCTGATCGCCCACCAGCGGGTGAGTGATGTGCGCCATGTGTACGCGAATCTGATGCGTACGGCCGGTCTCCAGGCGCAAACGCAGACGAGTATGAATGCGAAAATGCTCCATGATCCGATAGTGCGTCACCGCCGGTTTTCCCATCGGATGTACCGCCATATGCGTACGCTTGGTCGGGTGGCGGCTAATCGGTTCTTCCACCGTTCCGCCAGCGGTCATGTGACCAATCGCCACCGCTTCATACTCGCGGGTGATTTCGCGCAGCTGCAGGGATTCCACCAGGCGGGTTTGCGCCGGAATGGTCTTCGCGACCACCATCAAGCCGGTGGTGTCTTTATCAAGACGGTGCACGATCCCCGCACGCGGCACGTCAGCAATGGCCGGATAGTAGTGCAACAGCGCATTCAGCACAGTACCGTCAGGGTTGCCCGCGCCAGGGTGCACAACTAAATCGCGCGGTTTATTAATTACGAGGATGTCATCATCTTCATAAACGATATTGAGCGGAATATCCTGTGGTTGGAAACGGACTTCTTCTTCGATTTCAACATCGATAGCAATCGTTTCTCCCCCCAGCACTTTCTCTTTCGGCTTGTCGCTGACGCTGCCGTTTACCAGCACTCTCTGGTCAAGGATCCATTCTTTTATGCGCGAACGCGAATAATCCGGGAACAATTCGGCCAAAGCCTGATCTAAGCGTTGTCCGAGTTGATTTTCGGACACCGTTGCGTTGAGTTGTACTCGTTGTGCCATATACAGCTTCTTCGTTTTAACGTTGGGTTTTACGGCTTTGCCGTTTAATATAGTGTGCTATTGTAGCTGGTCTTAATCGGGAGCAGGAACAGAGATTCTCCCGCATAAACATTTTGAGGAAGTCAAAACGTCATGACGCGCATGAAATACCTGGTGGCAGCAGCCACACTGAGCCTGGCTTTGGTGGGTTGCTCTGGCTCAAAGGAGGAGGTGCCCGATAATCCGCCGAATGAGATCTACGCGACCGCTCAGCAAAAGCTGCAGGACGGTAACTGGAAACAGGCAATAACGCAACTGGAAGCGTTGGATAACCGTTATCCCTTTGGTCCTTATTCCCAACAGGTACAGTTGGATCTGATTTATGCGTACTACAAAAACGCCGATCTGCCGTTGGCTCAGGCAGCTATCGATCGCTTTGTGCGCCTGAACCCTACCCATCCTAACATTGATTACGTCATTTATATGCGTGGTCTGACAAATATGGCGTTGGATGACAGTGCGCTGCAGGGCTTCTTCGGTGTCGATCGTTCTGACCGCGATCCACAACACGCGCGCGATGCCTTTAACGACTTCTCCAAACTGGTTCGTGGCTATCCTAACAGCCAGTACGCTACTGACGCCTACAAGCGTATGGTGTTCCTGAAAGATCGTCTGGCGAAGTACGAGCTGTCGGTCGTGGATTACTATACCGATCGTGGCGCATGGGTTGCGGTCGTTAACCGCGTAGACGGCATGCTGCGTAACTATCCGGATACGCAGGCCACCCGCGACGCGCTTCCGAAAATGGAAAACGCCTACCGTCAGATGCAGATGAACGCGCAGGCTGACAAGGTTGCGAAAATCATCGCGGCTAACAGCAAGAACACCTGATAGCCCTTAGATAAGCAAAACGGCAGCCGAGTGGCTGCCGTTTTTTTATTCGTTAAATCGTTAAGCTGAAGCGGTTTAGCGCCGAGTTAACTCATCAAATATGGCTCTCTTTCTTCCATTCCACAAGTAAAATCTCACCTGTTCCTGTCCTGTCTCACAAAACAGATTTGTTGACAAAAAGTGACAATAAAATGTGATTTAAATCACGCATTTTGACATTGGGCGAGGTATGCTGAGTTTACCAAGACGGGAAAGACAAGAGGTAAAATTTATGACAATGAACATTACCAGTAAACAAATGGAAATTACTCCGGCAATCCGCCAGCACGTCGCAGACCGTCTCGCCAAACTGGATAAATGGCAAACCCACTTAATTAACCCGCACATCATCCTCTCTAAGGAGCCGCAGGGTTTTGTCGCTGATGCAACCATCAATACGCCAAACGGGCACCTGGTCGCCAGCGCACGGCACGAAGACATGTATGCCGCAATTAACGAATTGATCAACAAGCTGGAACGGCAGCTCAATAAAGTGCAACACAAAGGGGAAGCCCGCCGCGCCGCAACGTCGGTGAAAGAGGCAGGCTTTGTGGAAGAAGAAGAGTAATCCTTAACTTAAGCTTGTGTCATGCCACGCGCCTTCGGGCGCGTTTTTTATTGACAGAGTGAAAACAGTACAGGTACTGTAATCCCCACTAACTCAAGGAATTCATCGTGAAACTGATCCCGTTTTTCTTCGCATTCTTTTTTACCTTCCCCTGAATGGGAGGCAATTCGTCGTGTGATAAAGAATGCGAAGACGAACAACAAGGCCTCCCAAACGGGAGGCCTTTTTTATTGATAATCAATAACAAGAAAGGCAACACATATGACCGAGGAAAACCCATTACTGGCCCTACGCGATAAGATCAGCGCTCTGGATGAGAAACTGCTTGCGCTGCTGGCTGAGCGCCGCGGCCTGGCCGTCGAGGTCGGCAAAGCCAAGCTGGCATCGCACCGGCCGGTGCGGGATATCGACCGCGAGCGGGACCTGCTGGAACGCCTGATGACGCTGGGGAAAAAACACCATCTTGATGCCCATTACATCACGCGCCTGTTCCAGCTGATCATTGAAGACTCGGTCCTTACCCAACAAACGCTGCTGCAACAGCACCTGAATAAAATTAATCCGCACTCCGCGCGGGTGGCATTCCTCGGACCTAAAGGTTCATATTCGCACCTTGCGGCTCGTCAGTATGCCGCCCGCCACTTTGAACAGTTTATCGAAAGCGGCTGCGCGAAGTTCGCCGATATCTTTGAGCAAGTGGAGACCGGCCAGGCTGACTATGCCGTCGTTCCTATTGAAAATACCAGTTCCGGCGGCATCAATGATGTTTACGATCTTCTGCAGCACACCAGCTTATCCATCGTGGGCGAGCTGACGCTGCCTATCGATCACTGCGTGCTGGTCTCAACGTCCACCGATGCGCAACAGATTACGACGGTCTACAGCCATCCGCAGCCGTTTCAGCAGTGCAGCCAGTATCTGAGCCGCTATCCGCACTGGAACATTGAATATACCGACAGCACCTCCTCAGCGATGGAAAAAGTCGCTCAGGCTAAATCGCCGACCGTTGCCGCCCTGGGCAGTGAAGCAGGCGGAGCGCTGCACGGTTTACAGGTCCTGGAACATTGTCAGGCGAACCAGACGCAAAACATCACCCGCTTCCTGGTTCTGGCGCGTAAAGCGGTGGAAGTCTCCGATCAGGTCCCCGCGAAAACCACGCTGTTGATGGCCACCGGCCAGCAAGCCGGGGCCCTGGTTGAAGCGCTGCTGGTGCTGCGAAACCATAATCTGATCATGACCAAGCTGGAATCACGCCCCATTCACGGTAATCCGTGGGAAGAGATGTTTTATCTGGATATCCAGGCCAACCTGGAATCACTGCCAATGCGCAAGGCATTAAAAGAGCTGGCCGAGATAACGCGTTCAATGAAAGTGCTGGGCTGCTATGCCAGCGAAAACGTGGTACCGGTCGACCCGGTTTAACGTTCTATAAACGGCAATTTCTTCATCCCTGCCACGGCAACTGGCAGGGTGAAGATCGCGCCGGAAAGCGGATATTTCGCCACTTCGTCGGCATCCATATTCTCCCGCGTGGTGGTAATGTAGAGCGTCTTCATATCCGCTCCGCCAAAACAGACCATCGTCGGGCAACGCACCGGTAGACGATGCTCCTCCAGCTGCTCGCCCGTCGGCGAGAAGCGCGCAATACGCCAGCCGTCAAACATCGCGCTCCAGTAGCAACCTTCAGCATCGATGGCCGCGCCGTCTGGAATCCCCTCTCCCGGCTGAAAGCGCAGGAAGACCTCACGTTTACCCGCCTCGCCCCGCTCATCGAGAGGTGTTCGATAGATAACGGCATTTGGCGTATCCGAGGTATACATCCAACGTTTGTCTTCGCTAAACGCCAGACCGTTAGCGCCGTGAATGTCGCACTGGATAACCTGCGGGGAGAGATCGTTATCGATGCGCACTAAGAGCGCGCCGTTAAAATCTCCCGGCCCCCAGAAAGTCCCGGCATAAAAGCGGCCATCGCGATCGGTTCCACCATCATTAAAGCGCGCTAATTGCGGATTGCTGGGGTTATCGCAGACTTTGCGCTGTAGAAGACCATGCGCATCAGTGAGCCAGATAGCGCTGCGTAAAGCGACGATAAAACCGCCCTTCTCGCGCAGGGCAAAACAGCCGGGCTCCTCGGGAAATTGCAGAACCTGATGTTCACCCGTCTGCACGTCGTAGCGATGAATCTCGCATTCCATAATATCGGCCCAGTACAATGCCTGTTCGGCTTCGCTCCAGGTCGGACATTCCGGTAAATGCCCGGTGTAATCAAACAGCGGTTGCGGTTCAGCCATCGTTTTCATCCCTATAAAAAAAGCCAGCGGGTCACCCCTCTGGCTTTATTGTATACGTGTTTGACGACTTACTGCCGATTATCATTTGCCTGGCGCAGCAACGTCCGGCTTTCGCTCTGGAAGCGCTGGGCATAGTCACCGAACCAGTGCTCAACCTTACGGAAGCTATCGATGAACGCCTGTTTATCCCCCTGCTCCAGCAGGCCGATAGCTTCACCGAAGCGCTGGTAGTATCGCTTAATCAGCGCCAGATTATTTTCCGAGGACATAATAATGTCAGCATAGAGCTGCGGATCCTGGGCAAACAGCCGGCCAACCATCGCCAGTTCCAGACGATAAATAGGCGACGACAGCGCCAGAAGTTGCTCAAGACGCACGTTCTCTTCGGCCAGGTGCAGGCCGTAAGCGAAGGTCGCAAAGTGGCGCAACGCCTGAATAAAGGCCATATTCTGATCGTGCTCGACGGCGCTGATACGATGGAGCCGCGCGCCCCAGACCTGAATTTGCTCCAGGAACCACTGATACGCTTCGGGCTGACGGCCATCGCAGTACACCACCACCTGCTTCGCCAGGCTGCCGCTGTCCGGCCCAAACATGGGGTGTAACCCCAATACCGGACCTTTATGCGCGGCCAGCATCGCCTGCAGCGGTTCCGCTTTCACCGAGGCCAAATCGACCAGGATGCAGTCCGCCGGCAGCGCTGGCAGCTGAGCAATCGTTGCCGCCGTGATATGAATCGGCACGCTGACGATAACCATACCGGCATCGGCGACAATCTCTTCCGCCCGCGACCAGTCGTCTTTTTCAAGGATACGAACCCGATATCCGGAAAGCGTCAGCATTTTCTCAAACAGACGCCCCATTTGCCCGCCGCCGCCAACAATCACGACCGGACGCAGGTTCGGATAAAGCGTTTTAAAACCTTTATCGTTTTCGCTGGAATAAGACTCCCGCATGACGCGACGCAAAACATCTTCGATAAGATCCGGCGGGACCCCAAGCGCAGCAGCCTCCTCGCGCCGGGACGCCAGCATCGCCGATTCACGTTCAGGAACGTAAATGGGCAGGCCGTATTGGCTTTTAACCTCTCCGACTTCCGCTACCAGCTCCAGGCGCTTAGCCAGCAGTTCCAGCAGCGCCTTATCGACTTCATCAATTTGATCGCGTAATGCGGTCAGTTCAGCAACCATATCATCCTCTTACGCCAGACGAGCCGCCAGATGGCCTCGCAGATCCTTATCAAGTTCGCGGAGCAGCGCATCGGTGGTTTCCCAACTAATGCAGGCATCGGTCACTGAGACGCCGTATTTCATATCGCAACGCGGCTGCTCAGAGGACTGGTTACCTTCGTGGATATTGCTCTCAATCATCAGACCAATAATGGAACGGTTACCATCTTTAATCTGCGCGACCACGGATTCCGCAACCGCAGGCTGACGGCGGTAGTCTTTATTAGAATTCCCATGGCTGCAATCTACCATCAGAGAGGGCTTCAGTCCCGCCTGAGTCATCTCTTTTTCACACTTCGCAACATCTTCCGGGCCGTAGTTTGGCGCTTTCCCGCCGCGCAAAATGACGTGACCGTTCGGGTTGCCCTGCGTTTGCAGCAGGCACACCTGTCCGGCCTGGTTGATGCCGACGAAACGGTGCGGCATCGCGGCAGCGCGCATTGCGTTAATTGCCGTGGCAAGGCTGCCATCGGTGCCGTTTTTAAACCCTACCGGCATCGACAGGCCAGAAGCCATCTCCCGGTGAGTCTGGGATTCGGTCGTACGCGCGCCGATAGCAGACCAGCTAAACAGATCGCCGAGATACTGAGGACTGTTGGGATCTAACGCTTCCGTCGCCAACGGTAGCCCCATATTGACCAGTTCAACCAGCAGACGGCGCGCAATCTTCAGGCCGCCTTCCACATCAAACGAACCATCCATATGCGGATCGTTAATCAGCCCTTTCCAGCCAACGGTGGTGCGGGGTTTTTCAAAATAGACGCGCATGACCAGATAGAGGCTATCGCTGACCTCTTCGGCAAGGGCTTTAAAACGGCGAGCGTACTCAATGGCGGTTTCAGGATCGTGGATCGAACAAGGGCCACATACCACCAGCAGACGCGGATCGCGGCCGGCGATGATGTTGGAGATAGTCTGGCGAGACTGCGCGATCTGCGCCTCCTGCTCAACGCTCAGAGGGAATTCAGCCTTCAACTGATCCGGAGTGATCAAAACCTGTTCGTCGGTAATGTGTACGTTGTTCAGCGCGTCTTTTTGCATGATTGCGATCCTGTATAGCTCGTTTGCGATAGTTATTGCCTCAGCGAGGATGACGTAACGATACCACACAAAGTAAAGATTTCAATCCATATTCCGTAAATTTTACTTTACACATAGAAATTAAATCGCGCTGTATTTCATTCAATGCGTATCAAATTATTTACAGTGAGTCATTAAACGCCAGTTTTTCCCTGCTTACACGAATTTCTTTTACGAAAAATCCTGGTAAGAATTATCTCAAAGCGGCGAGGCTGGCTAATGACGATTTTCCTCAACAATGCTATTCTTCGCCCGGGTTTCAGCAATCTGCATCCCCCACGCTATGACAATCTGACGGAACCGTAATGACTGTTCTTCACCGTCTCTTTTTGACTTTAGTACTATCACTCGTGGGTATCTCTGCTGTTGCTTCCGGACCGTCTGAAAATGTTCGGACAATCGTTTCGGGGATCGTGACTTATACTCGCTGGCCGCAATTATCCGGTCCTCCAAGGCTCTGTATTTTTTCAACATCACGATATATCCATAGCCTGGCCGAAGACGCTCCGGAAATATTGCCTTATAAACCCGTGATCGTTCGTAATACACAAGAAGCCTTACAGACGACCTGCGATGGTTTTTATTTTGGCAGTGAATCGCCGACCCAACAGTCTGAATTTACGGCCAAATATGGAAACCGGCCCCTATTACTTATTGCGGAACAAAACACCGATTGCTCTATTGGCAGCGCTTTTTGCCTGCTCATCAACAATGAGAGAGTCAGATTTTCCGTAAATCTGGATGTACTGACGCACAGCGGCGTTCGGGTTAATCCCGAGGTGCTGATGCTTGCCCGGAAAACATCACATGAATAAGGATTTTTCTCAGGCCCCGCGCCCCACATTTAAAAGAGCGCTGCGCCGTATCAGCATGATAAGCGTGGTGATCTCTATGACACTGGTCTGGCTGTTACTCTGCACCGCTTCCATCTTTACACTCAAGCAATACGCCCAAAAAAACCTGGAACTTACCGCCGCCACCATGGGCCGTAGCCTGGAAGCAGCGCTCGTTTTTGGCGATAGCGCAGCGGCTGAAGACACGCTGGCCACGCTGGGCAGACAGGGGCAATTTTCTCAAGCAATTCTGGTCGATGGCCGGCAAAGACCCTTCGCCTCATGGCATAACGATGGTCTGGTCAGTCAGGATAAAATCAGCGACGTCATCAGCAAATGGCTCTTCCCGAAACCCACGGTGCAAACTATCCTGCACCAGGGAAAAATTATCGGTGAACTCCGTCTGACCGCGCTGGACAGATTGATAAGCTATTTTCTTGGTATCTCTATTATTGTGCTCACCGGCAGCATTTTTCTGGCTTCCTGCATCGCCTTGCTCCTTACCCATTCGCTGCATCGCGGCATTGTGGCTGCGTTACAGAGCATTACCGAGGTGGTACATGACATCCGCGAAAATCGCCATTTCTCCCGCCGGGTGCCCGAAGAGCGCATTGAAGAATTCCACCTGTTCGCCCAGGACTTCAATAGCCTGCTGGGTGAAATGGAGGACTGGCAGCGGCAGCTTCAGGCTAAAAACGCCCAGCTCCTGCGCAGTTCATTACACGACCCGCTAACCGGGCTGGCTAACAGAGCGGCTTTCCGGAATGTCATTAATGATCTGATGAAGGATGAAACCGCCCAAAGTCATTCTGCGCTGTTATTTCTTGATGGCGATAACTTCAAGCTTATTAACGACAACTGGGGCCACGCAGCCGGCGATAAAGTGTTAATTGAGGTCGCGAGCCGCCTGATGGCCTTTGTCGGTAAACAGCATCAGGCATGGCGTCTCGGCGGCGATGAATTTGCCATTCTGCTACGGGATGTTCATTCAGAAACCGAAGTTCGGGCACTGTGCAGCGCGTTGTCCGAACAGTTTATCCCGCCGTTTAATCTACACAATGGCCACACCGCCAGCCTGTCACTGAGCATTGGTTACGCTCTAACCTGGGAACATACCTCAGCGGAAAATCTGCAAGAGCTTGCCGATCAAAATATGTATCGGATGAAACACCAGCGCTTACAGCAAACGCAAAAATAAAAGGAATCACCATGATCGGAAAATATTTTGCTCCTGCTTTACTGGCCGCACTTTTTCTTAGCGGCTGCCAGGCTCCGCAAGGAAAATTCTCGGCAGAACAAATTGCAGCGATGAAGTCATATGGCTTTACTGAAACCAACGGCGACTGGTTATTAGGAATATCTGATACCATCCTGTTTGATAAAAACGACTATCATCTGCGTGCCGAAAGCAAACAGCAAATTCGCACAATGGCTTCACGTCTGGCGAGCACCGGAATTACCCATAGTCGCCTTGAAGGTCATACTGATAATTACGGCGAAGACAGCTACAACGAAATGCTATCGCTTAAGCGAGCTAACAGCGTGGCGGATGCCTGGGCCGAAGGGGCGAATATTCCGCGCGCAAACTTGACCACTCGCGGACTCGGGAAAAAGTATCCTATAGCCAGCAACGATACCGCGAAAGGGCGCGCTGAAAACCGCCGCGTCACGGTGGTTATCAGCACGCCTTAAACACCTATTAGACTGATTTAGCCGCTATCACCGCCGTTGCTGAGCGCCAGCGCAGATAATCAACGGCGAGACATAGCGCGAGGCTGCTTCCTATGAGCGGCAGCGCCAGGCCCAACAACACCGCAATAACGGCAGTCAGCAAACGAGCAGGCCACGCTAAGCCAAACCACGCCTGTATCAACGTATTGGCCGGGTTAAACGCCGCGCGCGCCGGGCGACGGATCCACCACAGCCGGTACCCCACCGCTATCATCACGCAGAGTGCGGTTCCGAACGCGATAAGCAGTAGCTGGTTAGCAAGACCGAACAAAATTCCCATATGGAAATCAACGCCCCAGCGGGTCAGCTTAGCCATGAGCGGAAAGTCGGAAAAATGAGTGCGGTCCACGATTTGCATCGTTGCACCATCGATCGCGACAGCATCAACCCGGGTTGGCCAGCTTCTGTCGATTTCATTTACCGTCCACGCGCGCCCGGCACCCGACGGCGGTCGAATCTCCAGCTTGCCGGCATTCAGCCCCGCCGCGCGGGCAGCCAGCAGAACCGGGTCAAAATCCTCTACGCGTAACTGCGCCGTCATCTCCCCCATCGCTCCATGTCCCACATGATGTTCGGCATGCGGATCGTGAGCGGCCGGAGCGGCACTTTCCAGCTGGGTATTCACCTGCGGCGTCAGCCAGCCAAAGGCGGCACGCATCCTATCGACGTGACTACCGGCCCATTGCGACCAGGTTAAACCGGTCGCAGAGAATAACAACATACCGACCAGCAGCACCCAGCCGAGAGAAACGTGCAGGCGACGGTTATTCTGCACGCTGTTATTTATACGACGACGCGGCCGGGTCATCGACCACAGCGCGATCCCGCCCAGAGCGGCAACCCACATCCAGGAGGCTGCCAGCTCGCTGTACAGTCGGCCGAAGTTACCCAGCAGCAAAGAGCGATGGGCATAATCAATCCACTGACGCAGGGGCAAAATACCGCTGGTGCCATAAACCGGCATATCGCCTGTCACCCGTAGCGTCACCGGATCGACAAAAATTGCCCGCGTTTCCGACTCGCCAAGGGTCGGGTCAATAAACATCACTCGGGTCGTATCGCCAGCCACTATCCCCGGTCGAACCGCATGCAGGCGGAGGTTTCCCTGAATGGCCTCCGTCGCTACGGTAATTTGCGCGCTTAGCGGCTGTTTTTCCCCAGTCAACGTACCGTACAGAGCATCACGATAGAGCCAGTTTTCCAGCTGAGGGGTGGCGACATATAGCGTACCGGTCAGGGCCGCCACAAAAATAAACGGCCCGATAAACAATCCGATATAGAAATGAAGACGACGCAGCAGGTTCAGCCATGCCGCGCGCGAGGTGCAGGTAGTCATACTTTTCCTTTTTTAAAGCAAAAGAGAACGTTGCGCAGTGCGCACATTATTTTTTATGTAAGGAAGAAAGCAGACGGACGCGGTGGCGCGCGGGTGTGGGGATAAAGCCAGGTAAAGTCATGCCAGCGTTTCCTCTCCGGGGGGGAAACCGGGGCTCGCTGGCGTCGAAGCATCAGGCTGAGCAGCAGCACCAGCGCGAAAATCAGGCCCGGAACATGAGCTAACAGTACGCAGTAGCCACAGGCTTCAGCATGATCGAGCGGCACCCTGTGCGCGTGTTCCGGCATCGAGGCATCGGTATGCGTCATGGACATCTGATGTGATGGCATACCTTCCGGCATCCCCATCATTGCGTGATGCATGCCATTCATCGGATCTTTTTGCAGGGCGATGGAGATCAACGGCGCCACCACGATCAGCAGGATCGCAAACAGCGCCAGCCATACGGCCCGCCGTTGTAATGCTGAGTGATGAAAAATATTGCTGACCACCGTCCCTCCCCATGAGGGGCGTATTGTAAATGATTCGCAATGGAATGGTTAAAATAAAGATAAAAAAAGGGCCGGCCCATCAGGCCAGCCCTCTCATTCAGGATGTCGCGAAAGCGAATCTTAGTTAAGACGCTCTTTGATACGAGCAGACTTACCGGTACGCTCACGCAGGTAGTACAGTTTAGCTTTACGCACAGCACCACGACGTTTGACAGAAATGCTGTCAACTACCGGAGAGTGAGTCTGGAAGACACGCTCAACGCCTTCGCCGTTGGAAATTTTGCGAACAGTGAATGCAGAGTGCAGACCGCGGTTACGAATAGCGATAACCACGCCCTCGAATGCCTGCAGACGTTTTTTGGAACCTTCAACAACCCATACTTTCACTTCCACGGTATCACCCGGACGGAAGGAAGGTACGTCCTGCTTCATCTGTTCTTGTTCAAGTTGCTTAATAATGTTGCTCATAATTTAATCTCTTATCCTGGGTAAACTGATATTGGGGGCTTACGCCATCCCATCATGTTTATGTTGCTGTTGCGCGAGTTCCTTTTTGAACTCTGCCAGCAACCTTGCTTGCTCTTCAGTCAGAGCCAGGTTTTCCAAAAGTTCAGGTCTTCTAAGCCAGGTACGGCCCAGCGACTGCTTCAGACGCCAGCGACGTATCTCAGCATGGTTTCCCGACAGCAATACCGGCGGTACTTCCATACCTTCTAACACTTCAGGACGCGTATAGTGCGGGCAATCCAGCAATCCTTCAGCAAACGAATCTTCGATTGCTGAAGCTTCATGACCCAGCACCCCCGGAATAAACCGGGAAACGGAGTCAATCAGCGTCATTGCCGGTAGCTCACCACCGCTGAGAACGTAATCGCCAATTGACCATTCTTCATCAATCTCGGTCTGAATTACGCGCTCATCTACGCCTTCATAGCGACCGCACACCAAAATCAGCTTCTGATTTGTTGCCAGTTCGCTGACGCCCGCTTGATCAAGCTTGCGTCCCTGAGGTGAAAGATAAATCACCTTTGCGCCTTCACCTGCCGCGGCTTTTGCTGCATGAATGGCATCCCGTAAAGGTTGCACCATCATTAACATCCCCGGTCCGCCGCCGTAAGGACGATCGTCCACGGTACGGTGCCGGTCATGAGCGAAATCGCGAGGACTCCAGCTCTGGATGCTCAGCAGGCCATTTTTTACTGCCCGGCCAGTTACCCCGTAATCGGTAATTGCGCGGAACATTTCAGGAAACAGGCTAACGATACCTATAAACACAAGCCAATCCCCATAGTGCCGTTTTTTACCGTTTATTCGGAGAATTTAAAAACCAGGATCCCAGTCTACTTCGATGGTACGAGTAGCGAGATCGACTTTCTTGATAACCTGCCCATCGAGGAACGGAACCAGCCGCTCCTTGATACCAAATGCATCTTTCAGGTTTGCCTTGATGACGAGAACGTCATTAGACCCGGTTTCCATCATGTCGATGACTTTGCCGAGGCTATAGCCTTCCGTGGTCACTACCTGGCAGCCCATCAGGTCTTTCCAGTAGTAGTCACCCTCTTCAAGCGCAGGCAGCTGCGATGAATCCACGACAATTTCGCAATTAGTCAACAGATTCGCTGCATCGCGATCGTCAATGCCTTTCAGCTTAATGACGATATCCTGATTGTGGTGGCGCCAGCTTTCCAGCTCAACAACCTGCCACTGACCCGCCTTCTGGATAAACCAGGGCTGATAGTCAAAAATGCTTTCGGCGTCTTCGGTGGAGGAAAACACTCTGAGCCAACCACGGATACCGTAGGAAGAACCCATCTTGCCCAATACAATCGGTTCAACAGGTGCTTGTGCGGTGTGTTGCTTGCTCATCATGACCACCGTGACAGATTAAGCTGCTTTGTTAGCGGCTTTGATCAGCGCAGCTACGCGATCGGAAACAGTAGCGCCCAGGCCAACCCAGTGAGCGATACGATCCAGATCCAGACGAGTTCCTTCTTCGGTCGCAGAAGCGATCGGGTTGAAGAAACCAACGCGCTCGATGAAGCGACCGTTGCGTGCATTACGGCTGTCGGTAACAACAACCTGGTAGAACGGACGCTTTTTCGCGCCGTGACGTGCTAAACGAATAGTAACCATAACATCCTCTTGTGTGAATAAAACACCGGGCCCCATCGAGGAACGGAGCCCGGTGTCATATTAAAAGCCCGAAAATTTTACTGATTTCTGGGGAAATTGCAATCAGCAGTTATAAACTCTGCTGTGGAAGGGCGACTCCGGCACCCTTAAATTGGGTACCGGAGTATAAGTCATAGCCAGAATGCGCCAACCATGTGTCAGAAAAGAAGCGCGCCCCGGCAGAAATGGCGACCAGCCTATCGGCCTCCGGGGAACCCTGGCGGCATCATTCCTTTCATTCCGCGCATCATCTTCATCATGCCGCCTTTCGACTTCATCTTCTTCATCATGCGCTGCATATCGTCAAACTGCTTGAGCAGACGGTTCACATCCTGCACCTGCATTCCGCAGCCTGCGGCGATGCGGCGCTTGCGCGAACCTTTAATAATTTCCGGTTTAGCGCGCTCTTTCAGCGTCATCGAGTTGATGATGGCTTCCATACGCACCAGAACTTTATCATCCATCTGCGATTTAACGTTGTCCGGTATCTGCCCCATGCCCGGCAGCTTGCCCATCAGGCTGGCCATACCGCCCATGTTTTTCATCTGCCGCAGCTGTTCAAGGAAATCGGTCAGGTCAAAACCGTCGCCTTTTTTCAGCTTAGAGGCCAGCTTTTCAGCCTGCGCGCGGTCGACCTTACTTTCGATATCTTCGATCAACGACAGGACGTCGCCCATGCCGAGAATACGGGAAGCGATACGATCCGGATGGAACGGCTCCAGCGCTTCGGTTTTCTCGCCAACGCCGAGGAACTTAATCGGCTTGCCGGTGATATGACGAATCGACAGCGCCGCACCGCCGCGGGCGTCGCCGTCCACTTTGGTCAGCACAACCCCGGTCAGCGGCAGAGCTTCGTTAAAGGCTTTCGCCGTGTTCGCCGCATCCTGGCCGGTCATCGCATCGACAACAAACAGGGTTTCTACTGGATTGAGAGACGCATGGACCTGCTTAATCTCATCCATCATCGCTTCATCAACGTGCAGACGACCGGCGGTATCCACCAGCAGCACGTCGTAGAATTTGAGCTTCGCTTCTTTCAGCGCGGCATTAACGATATCAACCGGCTTCTGACCCACGTCAGACGGGAAGAAATCAACGCTAACCTGCTCGGCCAGCGTTTCCAGCTGTTTGATCGCCGCAGGGCGATAGACGTCAGCGGAAACGACAAGGACTTTCTTCTTGTGCTTTTCACGCAGGAATTTACCCAGCTTAGCGACGCTGGTGGTTTTACCCGCCCCCTGCAAACCGGCCATCAGCACCACGGCTGGCGGCTGCGCCGCTAAATCCAGCGCCTGGTTCTCTTCGCCCATCGCGGCAACCAGTTCGTTGCGCACGATTTTGACGAACTCCTGGCCCGGGGTCAGGCTTTTGTTGACTTCATGACCTACCGCGCTTTCTTTTACGCGGTTGATGAAATCACGTACCACAGGCAGAGCAACGTCCGCCTCCAGCAGCGCCATACGCACTTCGCGCAGGGTATCTTTAATATTGTCTTCAGTAAGGCGTCCGCGGCCGCTAATGTTGCGCAGCGTACGCGACAAACGATCGGTTAAATTATCAAACATTGTCTCTCGCCTGAGGTGGAAACGGTCGGTCGCCGCAGCGACACAAAAACGGAATGGGCGCAGTATAACACGACATAAACGCGAATGTGCTGCAACGGTTGGAGCCAGAGTCGCGTGACGCTATACTGCTTCTCTTTACTATTTAGTCAACAGTCGACACCCCTATGCCTGTTTTTGCTCTACTCGCCCTTGTCGCCTACTCCATCAGCCTCGCGCTGATCGTCCCTGGCCTGCTGCAAAAAAACAGCAGCTGGCGGCGGATGGCGATTCTTTCCGCAACTATTGCGTTGATTTGTCACGCCTTCGCGCTGGAGTCACGCATTTTTCCCGGCGGCGAAAGCGGGCAAAATCTCAGTCTATTAAACGTGGGATCGCTGGTTAGCCTGATGATCTGTACGGTGATGACCATCGTCGCCTCGCGTAATCGCGGCTGGCTATTGCTACCCATTGTCTACACCTTCGCCTTAATCAACCTCGCGTTCGCTACCTTTATGCCGAACGAGTACATCACGCATCTGGAAACCACGCCGGGGATGCTGGTCCATATCGGCCTGTCGCTCTTCTCTTATGCTACGCTGATTATCGCTGCGCTTTACGCGCTGCAGCTGGCGTGGATTGACTATCAGCTGAAGAATAAAAAGTTGACCTTCAGTAGCGAAATGCCGCCGCTGATGAGCATTGAACGTAAAATGTTTCATATCACCCAGATAGGCGTGGTTCTGTTAACCCTGACGCTGTGTACCGGGCTGTTTTACATGCACAACCTGTTTAGTGCGGAAAACATTGATAAAGCAGTGCTGTCTATCGTTGCGTGGTTCGTTTATATCGTCCTGCTTTGGGGCCACTATCATGAAGGGTGGCGCGGACGCCGGGTCGTCTGGTTTAACGTGACTGGCGCGGGGCTGCTGACGCTGGCCTACTTTGGTAGCCGCGTATTGCAACAGTTCATGAGCTAAGTCTTTAAGGAATCCCAAGTGGAACATATCTCCACCACCACGCTGATCGTGACGCTGATCGTCATGGTGGTCATCTCCGCCTATTTCTCCGGTTCTGAAACCGGCATGATGACGCTGAACCGCTATCGCCTGCGTCATATGGCCAAGCAGGGCAATCGTCAGGCAAAACGTGTCGAAAAGCTGCTGCGCAAACCTGACCGTCTCATTAGTCTGGTCCTTATTGGCAATAACCTCGTCAACATTCTTGCCTCGGCGCTGGGCACCATTGTCGGTATGCGCCTGTACGGGGATGCCGGCGTCGCCATTGCCACCGGCGTCCTGACGTTTGTGGTGCTGGTGTTTGCCGAAGTGCTGCCAAAAACCATTGCCGCGCTCTACCCGGAAAAGGTCGCCTATCCCAGCAGCCTGCTGCTTGCGCCGCTGCAAATCCTGATGATGCCGCTGGTGTGGTTGCTCAACACCATTACTCGCATTCTGATGCGCATGATGGGTATAAAAACCGATATCGTCGTGAGCGGGGCCTTAAGCAAGGATGAACTGCGCACTATCGTTAATGAATCACGCTCGCAAATCTCCCGCCGCAATCAGGACATGCTGCTCTCCGTTCTGGACCTCGAGAAAGTCAGCGTTGACGACATCATGGTCCCGCGCAACGATATTGTCGGTATCAATATTAACGATGACTGGAAATCCATTGTCCGCCAGCTGACCCACTCTCCGCACGGACGCATTGTGCTGTACCGCGACACGCTGGACGATGCCATCAGCATGCTGCGGGTTCGCGAAGCTTATCGCCTGATGACGGAGAAAAAAGAGTTCACGAAAGAAGTCATGCTGCGCGCCGCCGATGAAATTTACTTCGTGCCGGAAGGTACGCCGCTCAGTACGCAACTGGTGAAATTCCAGCGCAATAAGAAGAAAGTGGGCCTGGTTGTTGATGAATATGGAGACATTCAGGGTCTGGTCACGGTTGAGGATATCCTCGAAGAGATCGTTGGCGATTTTACGACGTCAATGTCGCCTACGCTTGCTGAAGAGGTGACGCCGCTTAACGATGGTTCAGTGATTATCGACGGTACCGCCAACGTACGTGAAATCAACAAGGCTTTTAACTGGCATCTGCCGGAAGATGAAGCGCGAACCATTAACGGTATTATCCTGGAAGCACTTGAAGAGATCCCCGCCCCGGGCACCCGCGTACGCATCGAACAGTATGACATTGATATTCTTGATGTTCAGGAGAATATGATTAAAAGGGTGAAAGTGATGCCGGTAAAACCCATTCGCGAAAGCGTGGCCGAGTCATAGCAACCCTGGGACCTGGCTGAGGGGAATAGAAAAACGGCTACCTCGCGGTAGCCGTTTCGCTTATTTACTTCGCTTTCGCCACGGTGACCATCGCCGCGCGAATAGTACGGCCGTTCAGGGTATAACCCTTTTGCATCACGCCCAGAACGTTACCTGCCGCAACGTCTTCAGACTCAACCATCGCAATGGCCTGATGTACGTTCGGATCCAGCGGCACGTTAGTATCGCCAATCACTTCCACGCCGAACTTGCGCACCACGTCGAGCATGGACTTCAGCGTCAGTTCGATGCCTTCAACCATCGGCGCCATATCCGGGTTAGCTTTATCAGCGACTTCCAGCGCGCGATCCAGGCTGTCGATGACCGGCAGCAGCTCGTTAACGAACTTCTCCAGCGCAAACTTATGCGCTTTTTCGATATCCAGCTCGGTGCGGCGGCGCAGGTTATCTTCATCGGCTTTCGCACGCAGCAATACTTCACGTTCGCGCTTCTGCGCTTCAGCAAGCTGAGCTTCCAGATTCGCAATTTTTTCATCGCGCGGATCCACCTGCTCAGCCGAAACCTCAGGCTCTACCGCCTCAACGTCGTCGTGCTGCTCCGTGATAATTTCTTCCGGGGCTTGCCCCTCAGGCGTTTTCTGTTCTTTACTACTCATGAATTTCTCCGCGTTTTTTTTCGCATTCATCTCGCTAACTTCGCTTATTATGGGGATCAGTTTCCTGGTTTCAAGGGAACGCAGCCAGATTGTCACTATTCATTTAACGCAAGGACATCCAGATCATGAAGAACCACTTCAAGTGTATAGGCATTGTGGGACACCCTCGTCACCCAACCGCGCTGACCACACATGAAATGCTCTGGCGCTGGCTGTCCGGCAAAGGTTATGAAGTGCTGGTTGAGCAGCAAATTGCTCATGAACTGCAGCTCAGCAATGTGAAGACCGGGACGCTGGCGGAAATCGGCCAGCAGGCAGACCTGGCCGTCGTGGTGGGCGGTGATGGCAATATGCTCGGCGCAGCGCGGACGCTGGCCCGCTACGACATTAACGTTATTGGGATTAACCGCGGTAACCTCGGTTTTCTGACCGACCTCGACCCGGATAACGCGCTACAGCAGCTCGCCGATGTCCTCGAAGGCCACTATATCGCCGAAAAACGCTTCCTGCTGGAAGCGCAGGTATGTCAGCAGGATTGCCAGAAGCGCATCAGCACGGCGATTAACGAAGTCGTCCTGCACCCTGGCAAAGTGGCGCATATGATCGAGTTTGAAGTCTACATTGATGAGGTGTTTGCTTTCTCTCAGCGCTCCGATGGCCTGATTATCTCCACGCCAACCGGCTCCACGGCTTATTCCCTCTCCGCCGGCGGGCCGATCCTCACGCCTTCGCTGGATGCTATCACTCTGGTCCCCATGTTCCCGCATACGCTGTCGGCACGCCCGCTGGTGATCAACGGTGACAGCACGATTCGCCTGCGCTTTTCTCAACGCTGTAGCGACCTCGAGATTAGCTGCGATAGCCAGATAGCGCTGCCGATTCAGGATGGTGAAGATGTGCTGATCCGCCGCTGTGACTATCACCTCAATCTCATTCATCCAAAAGATTACAGCTATTTCAATACATTAAGCACCAAGCTTGGCTGGTCGAAAAAATTGTTCTGATTTTATAGCCAGCCCCTTTACTGGATAAAAAACCATATTATACTGTACGAAAACACAGTAATGGTTTTTCATACAGGAAGGCAGCTATGTTGGCACAACTCACTATCAGTCATTTTGCTATCGTTCGTGAGCTGGAAATCGATTTTCACAGCGGGATGACCGCCATTACCGGCGAGACCGGCGCCGGTAAATCGATCGCTATCGACGCGCTGGGGCTGTGCCTCGGTGGTCGGGCGGAAGCCGACATGGTGCGCAGAGGCGCCAGCCGGGCTGATTTGTGCGCCCGTTTCTCCCTGAAGGACACGCCTGCCGCGCAGCGCTGGCTGGAACAGAACCAGCTTGAAAGCGGGCGTGAGTGTTTACTTCGTCGCGTCATCAGCGCAGACGGCCGTTCTCGCGGGTTTATTAACGGTACGGCAGTCCCTTTATCCCAGCTTCGTGAGCTCGGTCAGCTGCTAATCCAGATCCACGGCCAACATGCCCACCAGTTACTGACTAAACCCGAACACCAGAAAACGCTGCTTGATGGCTATACCGGTGAGTATGCGCTTACTCAGCTCATGGCAGAGCGCTATCGTCAGTGGCATAAAAGCTGTCGCGATCTGGCGCAGCATCAGCAGCAAAACCAGGAGCGCGCAGCGCGTGCAGACCTGCTGCAATATCAATTAAAAGAGCTAAATGAGTTCAACCCGCTGGCGGGCGAATTTGAGCAAATTGATGAAGAGTACAAACGCCTTGCTAACAGCGGTCAGCTGCTGACTACCTGCCAGCATGCGCTGACGGTGCTGGCAGACGGCGAAGAATCCAACCTGCAAAGCCAACTCTACGCCGCGAAGCAGCTGGTCAGCGAGCTGGTTGGTATGGACAGTAAGCTCTCCGGGGTACTCGATATGCTCGAAGAAGCGTCTATTCAGCTTAGCGAAGCCACGGACGAACTGCGCCATTATCATGACCGACTCGATCTCGATCCGAACCGCCTGTTTGAGCTGGAACAGCGTATCTCCCGGCAAATTGCCCTCGCGCGGAAGCATCAAATTACGCCCGAAGAGCTTCCTGACCTTTACCAGTCACTGCTGGAAGAACAGCGTATGCTGGATGATAGCGCGGGTTCTCTGGAATCACTCAGCCAGAGGGTTGTGGAGCATCATCAGCTGGCGCTGGATACAGCGAAACAGCTGCATGCCTTACGCCAAAATAGCGCCGATGAGCTGACTCAGCTCATTACGGAGAGTATGCACTCACTTTCGATGCCGCATGGGGTGTTCTCCATTGATGTCGCGTTTGATGAGCGCCATCTTACGGCTGAAGGCGCAGACCATATCGAATTCCGCGTCACCACTAACCCGGGTCAACCGCTGCAGCCGATTGCTAAAGTTGCCTCCGGCGGCGAGCTGTCTCGTATTGCGCTGGCGATTCAGGTCATCACCGCGCGTAAGATGGAAACTCCGGCGCTGATTTTCGATGAAGTGGACGTCGGCATCAGCGGCCCTACGGCGGCGGTCGTCGGTAAGCTGCTGCGTCAATTGGGTGAATCAACCCAGGTGATGTGCGTTACCCACTTACCGCAGGTTGCCGGTTGCGGACATCACCATTTCTTCGTCTGCAAGGAAACCGACGGTGAAATGACCGAGACGCATATGCACCCTCTGGATAAACGCGCTCGTTTGCAGGAACTGGCCCGACTGCTGGGCGGTAGTGAAGTCACTCGTAACACCCTGGCAAACGCGAAAGAGTTGCTCGCCGCGTAAACTTTTTGATTTTCACAGAGTCATAGTGAACAGCAAATTGCCGACAGACCTGCAGCCGAAGGTTCCCAACCGGGCAAAGGTCTATTATCATCGGCATATTACAGATGAGCCACGTACTGCTCGGGCCCAAAAAGGAATCAAATCACTATGCGCTGTAAAATGCTGACTGCTGCCGCAGCGGTTCTTCTTATGTTGACCGCAGGCTGTTCCACTCTGGAACGAGTGGTTTACCGTCCTGACATCAACCAGGGTAACTATCTGGCACCAACCGATGTAGCAAAAATCCGCGTCGGCATGACGCAACAACAGGTTGCCTATGCTCTTGGTACCCCGATGATGTCGGATCCGTTTGGCACCAATACCTGGTTCTACGTTTTCCGTCAGCAGCCTGGGCATGAGAAAGTTACCCAGCAGACGCTTACCCTGACCTTCAACAGCAGCGGTGTGCTGACCAACATTGATAACAAACCTGCCCTGACGGCGGAGTAAAGCTATCAATACGCAAAAAGCGCTCAATGAGCGCTTTTTTTATATCTGCATCTTCGCGCGAAACGGTTACTTTCCGGCGCTTTTCTCTGCCCGCTGGCGACGCAGCTCTTTTGGGTCAGCAATCAGCGGCCGATAGATTTCTACCCGATCGCCATCGTGGACCCGATCGTGAAGCTTAGCCGGGCGGCTATAAATCCCCACTTTGTTCTTCGTCAGATCGATATCATCACGCAGCGCCAGAAGGCCGCTGGCCACGATCGCCTGCTCGACCGTCGCGCCCTCCTCCAGCTTAACGCTTTGCAGATACTGCTTTTCCGGCAATGCGTAGGCCACTTCAACCACGATTTTAGCCGACACTGTAGACCTCTTTAGCGCGGGTCGTGAACGCCTGCACCATATTCATGGCCAGCTCTTTGAAAATGCGACCAAAGGCCATTTCAATCAGCTTATTAGTGAATTCAAAATCGAGATGGAACTCAATTTTGCACGCTTCCGGGCTTAAGGGAATAAACTTCCAGCCGCCAATCAGCTTTTTGAACGGACCATCGACCAGACTCATCAGAATACTTTGGTTACTGGTCAGCGTATTTCGCGTTGTGAAGGTCTTGCTGATACCCGCTTTGGAGACGTCAACCGCCGCGGTCATTTGCGTCGGACCGAGCTCCAGAACCCGGCTACCGGTGCAGCCCGGCAGAAAATCAGGGTAGGACTTCACATCATTTACCAGTTGGTACATCTGTTCCGCACTGAACGGCACCAGGGCGGTACGGCTAATCTGAGGCATAGCAGGTTCCACATATAAACACGGTGTAAATAATATCATTTATCTGCTGCTAAAAAAAACGCTGTACCGCAACTCGTGCTAAGATAGCCCATTACGCCTCGCGGGAAGATTGAGGTACGACTGTTTTAAGACGATGACTTCAGGATACTATGACTAAGAAAAAAGCCCACAAACCTGGATCAGCCACCATTGCGCTGAATAAACGCGCTCGTCATGAATACTTTATCGAAGATGAATACGAGGCTGGTCTTGCCCTGCAGGGATGGGAAGTAAAATCTCTCCGCGCAGGTAAAGCCAACATTGGCGATAGCTATGTCATTTTAAAAGATGGCGAAGCCTATCTGTTTGGCGCCAACTTTACGCCAATGGCCGTTGCTTCCACTCATTACGTTTGCGACCCGACGCGTACCCGTAAGCTTCTGCTCAACCAGCGCGAACTGGATACCCTTTACGGGCGCATCAACCGCGAAGGTTACACCGTGGTTGCTCTTTCGCTGTACTGGAAGAATGCCTGGTGCAAAGTCAAAATCGGCGTAGCAAAAGGTAAAAAACAGCACGACAAACGTACCGATATCAAAGACCGCGAGTGGGCGGTAGATAAAGCCCGAATTATGAAACACGCCGGTCGTTAATTCCCCTTCCTGTCAGGGTCAGTTTTGCTGGCCCTGATGCTATATCGTTGTTGATGCTGATTTTTCACCCAACCTGACGCCATAATCCTCAAAACGAGGACTGGTAAGCACATTCATAAATCTGTTATACTCACCGTACACATTGGGGCTGATTCTGGATTCGACGGGATTTGCGAAACCCAAGGTGCATGCCGAGGGGCGGTTGGCCTCGTAAAAAGCCGCAAAAAAATAGTCGCAAACGACGAAAACTACGCTTTAGCAGCTTAATAACCTGCTCTGAGCCCTCTCTCCCTAGCTTCCGCTCTTAAGACGGGGATCAAAGAGAGGTCAAACCCAAAAGAGATCGCGTGGAAGCCCTGCCTGGGGTTGAAGCGTTAAAACTAATCAGGCTAGTCTGGTAGTGGCGTGTCCGTCCGCAGGTGCCAGGCGAATGTAAAGACAGACTAAGCATGTAGTACCGAGGATGTAGGAATTTCGGACGCGGGTTCAACTCCCGCCAGCTCCACCAAAATTCTCCATCGGTGATTACCAGAGTCATCCGATGAAGTCCTGAAAGCCCGCACGGCGCAAGCCCTGCGGGCTTTTTTGTGTCTGTATCGGTCTGGCGGGAATGACTGAGGACCGCAGCCTTGTGGTGCCTTTTTGGGCTCCAGGAGAAAGAGCCAAAAAACGCGGGTCCTAAAATGGTAAAACTCATTAAGAGGCTCATTGCGGCTGAAAGCACAAGCATGAAGCCTTCAGAGCAGACAGCCCGAATATCTGTAATAGGTCAGGCAACGGTTGCCTGCACAATATGAGAAACCGCCGCGACTATTCAGGCAAGGCAATCAACGGCATGGAAAAAGAGCTCTTCCGTCATGATGACATTCTCTTTTTCGCTCTGATGTTCGCGGCGGATAAACCAGCCCGTTTCCGGCGCCATGCTCAGGTAAAACAGCTGAGTGATTCCGGGGGCATTAACCCGCATTGTCATGCAGCCCGTTTCCACACCTCGACAGAGCTGTTCAGGTACTATGCTGACGTGACGATCGCCGTTCTGTAGCCGGAGTGTGGTGATGTCATAACGGCATATACCGCTGTTCAGGCTATAGCCGATCGTGCTCAGATCATGAATATGCTTTGTTGATAGAATGACCTCAATGCCGGAACCCGCAAACCATTGGCTGATTTGCTGCACCAGCGCATCCATCCGGCGGCGGAATGCCTGAATTTCCGCCTCAGCGGATTTATTGCCGGGCGGTGTGCTATCGGAGTTCTGCTGCACTTTCTTAAAAAAACGTTCTCTGGCCGACACGTTATCGTCCCCGTTAACTTTTAATACGTTGTGAGATATGCGCTGAAGCCGCATTCTCTTTTTTTCATCGCCGCTCCCGCCACCTTATTTTTCGTAAACAGATTAAGCGCACAGCACTGCGGCGCGGGCGGGATCGATGGCAATCAGCTCGGCAAGCAGGCGGTCCATAGCAGACTGCAGGCGGTTTTTGTCGGTTTCACTGCGCCCGGCCTTCATGCGTAGCAGCCTGAGGTGGCGGGCTTTGACTTCGAACAGCAGACCTGTCTCCCATTGTGCCAGCGGGATTCCGGCAGCATCCGCGCCCAGTTCCGCCAGCAGGTGTTGCGCCAGCTCATTTTTGCCGGTCTGCTCGGCGATACGCGCCATCAGCAGGCGCAGCAGCCAGCGGCTGCGCACGCTGGTGATACCCGGGCGGTTCTGCAGCCAGGCCAGCGCCGCCTCCGGGCCGTCGCTGTCGGCAACCGCGAGGGCCTCCGGCTCCAGCAGCAGAATATCGTCATCGCCGGATGCGGTAGCGGCGCTGGCGGCAGTATCATCCCGCCAGCCTGCGGCGTTCTCCAGCACCTGCTGTTGTATCCAGTTCAGCGTGACCTCATCGGCAAACGGCGTGCCGTCGTTAAATGCCAGCCCTTCCAGCCCCGTCAGCCGGGACAGCAGCCCTTTCAGGTCGTTCTGAATAATAGCGGCTTCCGCTTCCCGCCCTGCCTTCAGCAGAGCCTGGTGGATATACCACTGCAGGTCCAGCCACAGATGATTCGCCCCACGAGAAAACATCCCGTCAGCCTGTTCCAGCAGCTCCGTCCAGCTCTGCTGGAGATACAACCGCTTCAGCAATGCCCGCTGGTCCGGCTTCGGCGGTTCAATACGGGTTCTGCCTTCTGCTGATAGCGGCGGCAGTTGATATAGCGTGTCGTGGCGGATGCTTTTCATCAGATGATGAGCGGCCAGCCAGCCCTCCGGCTGGTCACCGAGATATTTCGCCAGGATACGCGCCTGCGTCAGCAGTTCCTGGCCGGAGGTGATAGGGCTCAGCGCCGGCGTATAGTTGTTTGCCTGAGAGGGCGAAACATCGCTGACGTTCTGCGGCACGACGGCATCCGGGCCGCCCGACTTCAACAGACGGGTCTCGAGGACGCCGCACAGCGCATCGGGGACAGTCCCCTCCTGCGCCTGCTCCATCAGCAATAATGCGCCGCTGATACGCAAGGCATCAGTACTGCCGGCCTCGGGGTACAGCGACAGGCTGTCAAGCATCCGCTGTCCGGCGAGCCAGTCAAATGCGGCCCTTCGGCTGCGCTCCCGCAGCGGGTGCAGCTGCTCGCCAAAACCCTGCATCAGCCCGGCCAGCAGTTCCAGTCCGTCCGCCAGACCGCTTTCGCCATCCCGGTGCAGCCGCGCCCACGCGTAATATGAGGCAACGCGAATATCTTTGGTCACGGTGGTGAGCAGTTTTTCGGCCAACCTACAAATCAGATCGCTATCCGCACCGGTGATCTTGTTCACCTCTTCGCGCATCAGCTGGAAATCATCATCGTAGCCGGGATCGTCCCCCGCGGGTTTATCGGCTGACAGCGGCTGCAGCCAGTTGTTCCACAACAGCAGACGTTGTTGCGTTTGTACCGCCAGCGCATCAGCAGCGGCCTGACAGACTGAAATCAGAGTATAAACATTGGCCATCAGTACATCTCCTCTCCGGTCAGCGCGGGGCCGGCTGCCAGCGCCGTTCGGGCCACGGAATCAGCCACCTGCGCGTCCAGCATATTCCCGGTTAATCCATTAAATAACGCACGCCGTTTATTTCGGGGCCAGCGCGCTGATTTCGTCGCGTAATTCCTGCGTCAGCGCCGGGTCTTTCAGGATTTTTTCGAACTCTTTTCTGAAAATGCGTGCCCTGGGCACCTCATTCTGGAACGTATCAGCCATAGCGGTCCCTTCCCGTGAGGAATAATGTGTTAAAGATAACGGCGTGTGATGACCAGGATATAGTAGAGCAAAGCGCCAAAAAATATCAACCTGCCGGCCCCAAAGTCCATTATAAGACTTTCCTCAGACATTTTAAGGCAAATGTAAAAATGAAACGCATCAGACAAACAAAGCTGGCATGTAATAACAACCTTTTGCTTACAATAAAGGCTGAGTGTATACCTGGCAGAGGAATATGAATTAAATTCATATCTGAATAGATGGAGTTGATTGATGCAAATCAATGTGCAGCGGAAATAAAGATCACTCCTGACACTGAAAAAATCGCGAATAGCGAAGTGTGAAATAAATTATTTTTATGGTTTACAGGCTGTAAGTCGCCCGGCTCTGGGCATAAATATGGTTATAATTAATGACTGGCAAGATTAATATAAAATTCACAAATAATATCTGGCAGATATCAAGTTGAGATTCATTGGGAAAGCAACAGAGGTAGAGTCGCAGTTCCGTCTTCATACTCGTTGAGAATGGTAATATGCTGCTTTTCACACCTCGCCCCGTATGACGACGCGGCGCATTACGCCGGAGAGGCCTCAGGCGTCACCGCCTTTGAGTCAAACCCCATGCTGCTGGATTGACTGCTGCCGGAAGCGATCGATTGAAAGCGCGATTGCCCGCCAGGCGATAGTTACAGGCGTGATGTCCGTCCCGGACATCTGACTGCTCCCCTGGTATGCGGGCGATGGCTTTGTGGATACGCAAGTCGGCGGGGAGCCGCTATTGATCGCTCAGGGAATGAGTTCGAAGGTAATGGAGATTAAGGTATCCGGGTTCAGGTCCGCTGGCGTGCTGCTATACAGCGAGCCGGCCTGTCCATATAGCGTGACCGTTCCGCCTTTTAATCCGGATGATAGTACTTTGGCCATTAGCGGATCGATTTGCTTATCGTAAACCATCTTTGAATTCATCGTATTGAGTATCGGCGTACCATCAAGCTTCTTCTCAAGGATATTCATAGACAAAGTCTCATTCGACTTGTACGACTCCTTTCCTTTTTTATCAACCACAAAATAGACACCATTAGGCAAAATCTCATATTTCTTGTTTTTGATTTTAGCCATGATTCTTTTTTCAATATCGACGTACTTAGACGATAGCTGTTCGTTAAGCATGTTAACGATATTTTCTATTTCATTTTCTTTAATTTTAATTTTTTTATTATAAGCGTCGTTAAACCCGGAAACCAACGCTGAAGGCGCCAGCTTGACATTATTGTCGGCCATTTTATTCACATCGGATAGCGCCTGGGTAAGGTAGAAAACGCCGAGCGCATAAGCATTTTTATGACTTTTATCCGCAAGGCTTAAATCACTTTGCTTGATGGCCAGGCTATCGATCGTAGACTGTAATTTTTTATTTTTATCGTTTAAAGCAGCGACTGAAACATCATATTCTTTCTGCGCGGTTGCGGCGGCGGCGTTCAGCTCGGCGTTCTTTTTGGTCAGCGCATCAAGCGCGGTTTTCTGCTGCTCTTCCCTCTCCGCGTGCTGCTTGTTCAGCATGGCGATCTGCGC